>JAEOUE010000203.1 GCA_016839515.1 Candidatus Hodarchaeum mangrovi | reverse complement strand
TAAATTTAACATTTCACCTTATCAATAAAATCATTATAAACCAGAAAATTGCTTCAAAAATAAATTCATATAGAGCAAATTATCCTAAATACTATGTATTAGAATCATAGAAATCGAATATTAGAAAGGAATAATTAGAATTTTTCTCTTTCAAATTTATATAATTTTTATTAAAATCTGTAAATTTTGCCTTCTCTGTCAACAAAAGTATTTAATCTATGGTTATTTACGAATATATGATTCTTATGTCCGAAGATCGACACATTGATGTAACAATAACCGATCCTGATAGAACAGTCAAGATAAATCTCTCTCAATCCTTCTATTCATTTACTGCAAACATTGGAACTTTTCTACAAGTTGTATATGAAGAAGAGAATGTATTAGTACTTGTATTCTCAAAAGGAGAAATTCGGATTGAATTGACTCTAGAAGAATTATGCACTAAAAAAGGGAACAGACAGGATTAAATTATAGTTTATGTCCGTACATTGCTAATTTTCAGGAATATATTTCTTGAAGCTAATCTTCCTTCTCCTCCTTTTATCTTCTAATTAAAAGACCAATCGATAGTTGTCCAAACTGGAATTTAGAATTCAGAATTTCATCACACTGATGATTTTCATTAAAATAGACGACAGTTAGCTGTAACAATTATAATACATGGTTGATGATATAATATCAGAAGAATTTAATGAGTATTTTTTCAGTCAAACAATCAAAAAAATATGAATTGTTGATTTTCCATATATTATTGACAGAAATTGATGCAAGAAGATTCAACGAGAATGACTTTGATTGATTAACAACAAACATTGGGGATCGATGTTTTAAAGCCCCAAATTCTTGAGAGTGAGTCGGTACTCAGTTTATAGTCATTTTATCCTAAGATAGAATAAAACCATTAGGATCCAATTTAGAGGAGCTTCTCTCATCGCAATAACTAAGAGGATTTCTGATGCCTGTGAACGAATGACACGACTACCAATGAGCCACTGACAACTAAGAATAAGCTAATCCGACCTAAGAGAGAGCCAAATCGATCCAAAGCTACCTGCTGTGCTGATAGAATGGGATATCTATTTCAATTATTTTCTTTAAATAATGTCCAATATTCTGTTTGCACTTTTTTACTATATCCTACTAACCAAACTTCAAATCTAAATGTGTCATGAATAAAAACGATCGCAATTTTTAGCTTTCGTTGTTTTAATGATTCTGGAATGAAGGAAAAATATGTCATATCCATATAGCTATAATAAATACTCCCTGAGACGAAGTGATCAGGATATTAGGTTTTCAAATGCACTTAACTTCAAAAAAGACTTAGGAAATTCGATTTATTAGACCATCAAATTCTTCCGCAAAGCTCAAAATGTCATTACACTCCAGATATTCAGCTACAGCTACTAATGAACAGTCAGTGAAACTTAAACCGTTATTAATAAGCTTTTGATATTTATCCCATGTTCTTTTAATTAGATCTAATGTCATTGGAAGGAATTTTCCTAATTTCTCACTGATTATAACTTTTCCTGCTTGTAATGCGACATCAATGTTTTTAGATCTAACATATAGCAATGTTACTGTCTCGTCTAGGACATAATCTGTTATAATTCCAGTTCCGTATTTTCCTTGTCGAAGATTGTTTAGCAGTATCAGAGATCGTGAGTGATGTTCGTCTCGACTATTATAAAACGCAGCAATAACCCCTGTGTCTACTAGAATCAAGTTAGTCACCATAAAGTTCGGTATCGATTGTGGATTCCTTGGTTATTTTTCCAAAGTCAGTAATAGATGCCTTTATTTTCTCCCATTCAGAATCAGGTAATGGTTGCCACTCAAAAATAAAATTTTTAAAAAATTCCTCCTCATTTCTTATGACAAATTGAAGGATCCGGACTAATAGTTCTTGTTGAGTGATTTTTTCTCCTGTTTTCATCGTGACTTTAGCTTGAAGCTTATCTATCTCCTTTTTGAACTCGGGATCAATTTTTACAGTTGTAGGCATGATGTTTCACTATTAGTATATTAATATTCTAAGTATAAAAATATTTTGAGGAGGATAAATTCCTCCTAAAAGTGAGGCGAATAGTCTACCTAAAAGGTACGATGGATGGAGTTCGAATTTGAAGGAAAGAACTTCTAGTTTCTAGAATAACTAGTTCGGTTGATTCAAGCCATCCGTTTTTGCTTTTTCAATCAAGAATTGTAAGTTTTTATATCTTATTTTTGAAGAATTATTCAATAAGAAAGGTTCTTCTCTCATATTAGATACTAAAGGAACCATTTTCGTTTTTCATGGAGGTTCCCACCTAGATCCAGAAGCAATAATATGTAGAAATACTAGTAGAATGGAAATTGAAGTGACACGAGTACTAGGAGTAAGGAAGTCAAGAGGAGGAAATTATTTAATTACAAATGAAGCAAGAAGTGTCCCTAAAATGATATATATCTATGAAGTGTAAGAATTTTTCTTGGGTAAAATCACTGATCAAACAGTTTTAGGTTTGGGTGAAGAAAAAACATGGGATCAGTAAGTCAGGGGAACAGAATTTCGTTCAATATAAGTATAATCTTATCAATAATGATATTTACTCTAGGATTATTATCTATAGAGGAAGGATATCCTCTCGTTTCATCCAATTCGAGCATCGTTTCCGAATTAATTACTAATGGTGACTTTGAATCAGATAGTATAGGAATTTATTTTCAAAATCTCGGTGGGTCAATGACTGGTTGGACTCATGTGTACAATTTTAGAAGCGGATTATGTACTGGAGAAATTGTTTCTGGGCAGCATTTTATGATTAATGATATGGACGGTCAACAATATGGTGCTCCCTCTGGTGAAATCATGACACAAAATTTCTACGATTTTTCAATAAATGAATCTGAAACATATATTGTTTCTAGTAGTCTCCGAATCAACTGGATATCAGGATCAACCGATAGGAGTCTCTATGCAGATGCTGGCTTTGCTTTCTTAGATTCTGCTAATGAAGTACTTGGTAGTATTGTTATTCGTATTCATCGAAATCTACCCTTAGCAAATACTTCCAGTATGCTCATTCTCAATATTGCGGAAAGTGCAGGTTCTGGAACAGATACAGGCTGGCATGTTAAGGAGGTAAATCTCATTACTGATTGTTTTAATTATATGGTTGATTTTGATGACCCTATTGAACGAGCAGAAATTGCTAAGGTAAGTGTCCATATCAAAGCAGGTAATCCTAGCCTTGGAGGAAGCTGGCATGCAAATTCTTATTTTGATGATATTCAAATTAAAACCATGAGTACAGAGGAATTAGTTTTAGATTGGACAGAGGATTGTGTAAACATTTCAGACTGGACAGATGCACGAGAAACAGGTTTTGAGAATTATAGATTAGGTAATTATGGTAACTCTGGAGTTTGGGCTCTGACCGATGCTATTATTGCTACCGGGAGTAAATTTACTCCTGATACGAACTGGTGGAATCCACCTGTTTCTAATACAACCCATCGTATGGCTGCTATTGTAAGAGAAATACCTTCTACTTGGGATGAGCTTTTAATAAACTCGATAATAGATTTTGACCCTACTTCTATTTCAAATCCGTATACATTTCAAG
>JAEOUE010000202.1 GCA_016839515.1 Candidatus Hodarchaeum mangrovi | reverse complement strand
TCTTATAGGTACTGATGGCATTACCAAACCCGAACATAATGCAACTACAGCATACGATGAATATTCGATAGAAGTCGCCTTAGAATGGATGAGGAGTGAAGGTTATGACATCACTACATTAACCACTACTCTAACCACTTTAACCTCTACCTCTAAAATAGGAGAAATCTCAGGATTTAGTCTTTTCATGTCATTACTTATCATAATACCTTTAGTGCTATATCGTGAAAGCAGATTGAGTTCAAAACGAAGAAAAAAATAATAATAGTGTCTTCATTTTTATTTGGAGAAAAATTTTTGAAAAATTTAGCTTAAAAATTTTATATTTTGTAATAATATTGAATACATGATTATATGTACAAATTTAAGCTAAAGAACGAGTGACACGAGTGAAAAACTTAGAACCAAGGCAGGAAAAAGTCCTAAATAGGTTTAAAAATTCCCCAAAATTTAAAATTCTATTTATTTGCTCTGGAAACATCATTAGAAGCCCATATGCCCATTTATTATTCTGTCATAAAATTAAAAATGATAAAGGGCTTTCTAAAAAACTAATTATAGACTCTGGAGCTGTAAAATTCCATAATTCTGAGATTTCAGATGAAACTTATAATCAACTTCTAAGAGAGGGTGTCTCTAAGGAAAAGATCTTATTATTCAGACCTAAATATCTGGGAGATTACCCAGAAATTTTAGAAGATTCTGATTTATTATTAGTCATGGAAAAAAATCATTTGAAGTATATTCCTTTGACAAAAATTGATCAATCATTTTTATTCTTAAAATTCACTCATGGTCTGGAGAAAGATATTCCAGATCCTTTTTTTAACCCACCATATGAAAGAGCATATAAAATGATAAATTTAGGTCTTCAGAATCTCTACGAATTTTTCAAAGGAAAATAAATATTATTTTACCTTATAAAGTAATTTTAGATTTAGTGAATAGGAAATATTGCAGATGACCAATAATGACAAGATAACTGAATTAGAGTGGCATCGTAAACAAGCAGTTGCCCTTTTTAATCATACATGGGATCTTATTGATAAAGGTGAAAAAAGAACCAGTGTAGAATCAAATGAAATGATACACTCGGCTCATGCTTCTAGGTACCATTGGGGAGCTGTTGTTAACTCTGGAAAATATCCCGAATCAGGACCTATAAATTTAGAACGGGGAGATTGGTTGATCTCTCGAGTCTATTCCCTGTTAAATATGCCTCAGATGGCTCTTTATCACGCAAAACAATGCTTAGATACGTGTTTACAAGAAAAAATTGGTGGTTTAGATTTAGCATTTGCATATGAAGCCATGGCAAGAGCAAATTCCATTACGAAAAGTTCTGATGAGGCTTCTAAGTATATTAAATTAGCAGAAAAAGCAAGTGTAAAGATAGCAAAAGAAGAGGATAAGAAGTATTTTCTAAGCGAATTGGAATCAATAGAATTTTAAGCAAATCTTATTTTCCTCTTTTTCTAAGAATAGCTACTGAATATCTAGTACATTGCTTCTCATTCACATTATATGATTCTCGTCAAAGTGTCCCCCATAATTCTTTCTAATATTTTTAATTAATGAGCTTTTTTTAATACACTTTGTAAAATTTTATTAACTTTTGAAGCTAATGATTATTATAGCATGAGATGAGTTAATGGGATTTCCCCATTTATTTAAAGAATATATCTTCCTTTCATTTTACCTATTTATTGCCATAAATCCCTTGATTATGACTCCTCATGCTGAAAATGAACCAGAATATTTCTTTTCGGTCAACATAATAACCCCAACGGGTAGTCCAGTTCGACCTCTTTGGATTCAAATTGCTATAACTGAATTTGCGAAGATTGGAATCGGTGCAGAGTTAGATTTAATAAGTTGGGCTGCTCTTGGCCCCCGTGCGACTAACCAAGAGGTTGATGCTTACAAAGATGGGGGCTATGATCTTGTTGCTTTTGGAATGTCACTAGGAGGCCCAATAGGACAGCCTAGTACTTCTATACAATCAGTTTATGGTGCTACTGCTATTCCCCCTAATGGATTTAATGTGATGTATTGGAATGATAATCCAACAAAACATTATATGACCTATCGGGCAAAAGAATCAGATGATTTAATCCAAACAATTTTGTCGAACTTCAATCTTAGTGAAGCCAAAAAACAGCTTGTCGACTGGCAGAAAATCTGGTATGATGTGATGCCAAACATCCTTGTCTACAACCTATATCAAGTTCATGCAATTTCCTCTAATTTATATGGTTATGATCCTGTATTCTGCCCTCTGCAATCAATGCCCACCATGTGGGGCGTTGATTCTGTTGTTCTTGCTACTAATACTGGTGGTGATAGCTTTAACATTAAGCTAGCAACCTCAGTTTATGATCAATACAGTGCTGGGCCACCTATGGTCGGATTAATCCGATTTACTCCATCAAAGGATCTTGTCTTGCCCTTAAATACTTCTCGTGAGACTTGGATGATCACCAATTTTGGGACAACCGAATATCTGAAAATGATTCCATATATTGCTACAACTTTGGGTAATTTCTCTGCTGATGGGTTGCAGTACAATATCACCATTCGTGATGATGTCTTTTTCCATGATGGGCACCAGTTAGATGGATGGGATATTGCGTTTTCTGTGCAAGCCCAGTTAATTCCTGTTTTAAGTAGTAATTATCTTAGTACTAGATTCAGAGAATGGTGGGATGAATGGATTCTCCCATTTGGAATGGATGATAAAGCCAATCATCATGGAAATTACTCAATAATTATTGAGGATAAAGAAAATGATGGTTTCTGTGAACATATCAGTTTTAATTTTATTAAAATCTTTCCCTCTTTCTTAACTGATGTCTTACGTTTTGATATATTACCTGAACACATTCTAGGTGATCCAGTTAATCATGGTTTTGATGGTACTGGGAGCTTCGATCCAAACTTGTGGATTACTCCCCCAAGTGATTGGAAGAGTCATTCATTTAACACAGGACGCCCAACAGATCCCGGTGGTTTGAAAGGACCCATTGGAGCTGGCCCTGTCATCTTCAAAGAGTATAATACTAATACAAATGAAGTTATTTTAGAGAAATTTGATGGGATTAAATGGGATAATACAACAGGTACCTGGGTTGCTGATCCAAGCTTGAAATTCTTCGAATTCGTAGAAGGAAAATGGGCCAATATGCCCACTTCTGCAAAAATCATCCTTGCCAGCCTAGATTCTGCTCTCTTTGATATGAAAGTAGGTAAGGTAAACCTGATGGATCCACTAATCCTGATAAGTAATATTTACGACGAACTTCAAGCTGCATCTGCTATAGCTCCTGTTCTAACACCCGACTCTGGTTGGCAATCTCTCTATATGAATCCTAAATTCGAAGAAGGAGGCATTTACCACTTAAATAAAAAAGGGGTAAGACATGCCATCAGTCATATAATTCCTCGTGAAGAAATTACTGATAAATTAT
>JAEOUE010000201.1 GCA_016839515.1 Candidatus Hodarchaeum mangrovi | reverse complement strand
TGCACTAGATACGTTTCTGATAATATGATGTAGCTATTTTGCGATTCTGCTATCCTGACTAGCTTGGTTAACTAGGTTTTATCTTCTGAGAACTTCTTTGTTTCTTGAGATTTTATATTCGTATAGGTAATAATAAACATTCTGATACTTTATATTTAATTTGGAATTAAGATCTAGCTTTGGGATTTTCTTTGTACAATTAAGAATATCTAACGCGCTTTGGTACACACTTTTACGCATCAATTCTTCAATTTGCTTAATTACCAAAATTTAAGGATTATTCTGATTAACCAATCTTTTCAAGATTAGAATACTTGTTTTCAATTTACTTATGATATCAATCGTTAACTTTATAAGTATATAAAAATGCTAAGAATATTTACATTCGAAAACAAATTTGATATGATGGGGACAGGTTCATGATTTTTTTTCTCCTGCATATCTAGAGATTTAAGATCTGTGCACCTTTCCTGTCCCCAAATCTCCCATTTCTCTGTTAATTAGATAGTTCACTAGGATTTGTTACAATAAAGACCGATTTGGCAATTTAATGCTAATTTTTATCAGGATTAAAAAGCTGGGATACAGATTAATCGTAAATTCCTCTAGGATTTATTTTAATTTCTTTTAGTTTCTCATTAAAAGCGAATTGATTATTATGCCAAAACCTTGCACTTGTCCCTATTGTGGAAAAAAACATTCATATAAAGCTAAAAAACCCACATCAGTCCAGAAGATTGCATTATTCATAGATGGAGGTAATCTCTACCATGCTGCTAAAAAACTCGGATTTAAAGTTGATTTCCTAAGATTAAGAGATTATTTTTGTCCTAAACATATGAAAATCTTTGGTATATTCTATTATTCAGCGTTTGATCCTGCTGAAGGATTTATAATAAAGATTCTAGATTGGTTGAAGCACAATGGGTTCACTGTGGTTAGTAAAGAAGTCAGAAAGATAGGAAGCTTGTATTTGAAGGGAAATATGGATGTTGAACTTACTTGTGATATGCTACTAAACTTAGATCAATATGATCATGCAGTATTGATTTCAGGAGACGGGGATTTTACCCGATGTGTTATTGAATTGCAAAAGCGTAATAAGTATGTCCAAATAGTCAGTACGGAACAAACTACTCCACCACTTCTGGCACAAGAACTAAAGAATCAAGCTGATAGCTTCGTAGAATTATCTAATATTATTCCTTACATCTGTCAACAATAAATTAATTAGGAGAAATCGAATTGTACCATTCCAAAATATATAAAATCTCTTCTAGTACGATAATGACATCATTGGTACTGACTGGATTGATATTATGAGCACAATTATTACGATGGAGCCGAATAGTATCTGCCCAAATTTTTACAGTTCTAGGGATATAATTCAATTCATAAAGACCTTTCAATATTTCCCAAAATCGCATCTGAGGATGAGGGACACCAATTTTTAGTGTATATAGATCTATAAATAATCCTTCTACTGCTGTGACCGCAGTAACAATAGTACTAGAGGGTGCAGAATTATAAATCTTAATCGCTTGTTGAATGGTCTGTAAATAATCCTTTGGAATGTTTACGAGTTGGTTTAAACGATCTAGCAAATTTTCATCTTTTTCTTTGAATTTCTCTTTATTGATAAAGATGGTTTCATTTATGCTAAAGGAGACTTTAAATTTCCCTAAAGCGAAAATAATAGTTGAAAATAAACCTTTTTCTAATGATTCATCAGTCATAATGAATTTTAGGTCAGTTTTCCCAGATCGCAAGTTCTGGGATCGAAAATGAAGAATGGGGGTTTCTTCACAATAGAGTATTGCTATCAAAGCATATTGATCACTATTCTCTTGAGACTCTCTCCAGATATGATTTAATTGTAGTGTGGGAATATAATGAAGCAGATGACCTAATATTCGACTTGGGATTAATTCATCAAAAGTGGATAAGGTAAAACTAAAGTAGGCTAGTGTCTTACCATATTCAGAGGGAGAGACTTGAAAGACCTTGGGGTATAACGATTGGGATTCTTGTTCATTCTTTACTTCAGAGGCATGAGGAATGAACCAAGAGGATATTTTTCTCTGAGTTTCACTTTTTTCGGTAACCAAAATCGCTAAACCAATCTGAGTCAATAAATTAATAATTATTGAAGTGGCCTCACGCCTTTTTCCTCTGGGAAAATAGTCAGCACATATATCTACTATGTCAGCTTCTTGAACGAAGCCTTTTAATGACTTTGCTTCATCGATAATGAGTGAGAGAATTTTTGTAATGCGATCAACATCAAAAAGAATAACTGAGGGAGCGGAAGGTAATTCAATGATTATGCAATAGCCATGGTTTGAAAGTTG
>JAEOUE010000200.1 GCA_016839515.1 Candidatus Hodarchaeum mangrovi | reverse complement strand
CAAAAAGGAGAGAAAAATGCTAAAGTTTTTGCAGAATATGTGAAAAATGGGTATGATGTTGTGACACAATGTAGCTCCTGTTTTGCTACACTCAAAGATGAATTACACGAGACCCTTGTTGGGAATGATGATTCTAAACTAGTCCATGACAATGTGCACTTCTTTTCTGATTATATTGTTAATTTAAAGAAAGAAGGTGTGTTAAATACAGATTTCGATGGAACATCAGAAAAGAAACTTCGATTTGGGTATCATGAACCTTGTCATCTTCTTAGTACAGGGCATAAAGGAGCTTCTGTTAATCTATTGAAAGATGTCCCAGGTATTGATTTGGTTCCGCTTAAGACCGAATGTTGTGGACAACTAGGATCATGGGGTTTTAAAACTAAAAACTACAAATATGGCCAACAGATAGCTGAACGATCATTATACCCAGAAGCTAAAAGAAAGGATATTGATGTTCTAGTTACAGATTGCCCAACATGTAAATTACAACTTTTAAATGTAGAAAAAGAGATCTATCATCCCACTCAAGTTCTTCGTGATGCTTATGGTTTAGAAAGACCATAAACCACGAAAATCCCTCTCTCTTTATTATTTTATATTTAAAAGATTGATTCACTTATTAGGTGTTTTTATTAGAAAAAAGAGATTAAAGTCTGCTTTTTAGAGCAATTCTTTAACCATTCTGGGAATATCCCAAGGAGCATCTGCAACTTTTACTCCAACTGCAGATAAAGCATCTATTTTACCCTGTGCTGTACCGACATTACCCGAAATTATTGCCCCAGCATGTCCCATACGTTTTCCCTCTGGTGCACTTTTACCTGCAATGTATGCAACAATTGGTTTATCCACAGATACCTCTTTTATATAAGTAGCTACTTTTTCTTCATCATCTCCTCCGATTTCACCGATTAACACGATTACATTTGTACCTTTATCTTTTACATAATAATCAAATGCTTCTTCTAAAGTCGTTCCTCTAATTGGATCTCCTCCAATTCCAATATAGGCTGAGACACCAATATCAGCATTTCCTAACGATTTGGCTATCTCATAAGATAGTGTACCGCTTTTTGCGATAGTAGCCACACTCCCAAAATGACACATATCACTAGGCATAATTCCCAATTTTATTTTATCAGGAATTAACATTCCAGGAGTATTCGGCCCAATAAGATGTAATCTCCTTTTATGTGCTGTCTCAACAAGACGTAACATATCGTGTACAGGAACTCCTTCAGTTATCACACATGTCATATTAACTCCCGCATCAAGACTTTCCATAACAGCACTATAAGTGAATTTTGCAGGAACAAATATTATACTTGTATCTACTCCTCGTTCTTTAACTGCTTCGGAAACAGAGTTAAATACTGGAATCTCTAAAACATCTTGACCCCCTTTCCCTGGTGTCACTCCAGCTACGATGTTTGTACCATATTCAAGCATCAATTGTGTATGAAATTTACCTTGATTTCCCGTAATTCCTTGAACACATACTCTACTGTTTTCACTTATGTACATCTTAGCCAACAACTCCTTTAAGTTTCTCTACTGCATCCATCATATCTTGATAAGCATTAATACCCGCATTTTTCAATATAGCAACACCTTCAACCTCTCTAGTCCCAGTTAATCTAATTACCATTGGTGGAGCTTCTGGGAATTCTTTCAATGTATGCAAGATCGCTTCAGCTACTACATCACAACGAGTAATGCCTCCATATATGTTAATTAATACAGCTTTTGGATTCATTGAAAAGATTAGCTTTAATGCTTCGTATACTCGTTCTTTACTTGCACCTCCTCCTACATCCAAGAAATTCATACCTGCTAACCCATGTTGAGCCAGTACATCAAGTAATGCCATGGTTAGACCAGCACCATTTGCTAGAATCCCAATCTCACCATTTAATTCTACAAATGAAAAACCAACTCTTTGAGCTGTTTTTTCTAAATCTGTTAACTTGCGATCTTGAAGTTCTTTCACGATTTGTTGTCTAAAAGCTGCATTGTCATCAAGCATCATCTTTCCATCGACAGCAATCAATCCTTCAGGGGTGAGAACTAAAGGATTGATCTCAGCCAACTGGGCTTCTTTGTCCTTCGTTATTTGCCAAAGCTTAAGAAAAAGATCTTTAGCTGAATCTATAAGGTTTTCTTGCAGTCCTAATCGTTTAGCTACCCTTCTTGCAGTGTCTTCAGTCAACCCTTCTAGTAAAGAAATGGGTTGTTTAATGATAGCTTCTGGTCTAGTTGCTGCTACTTCTTCTATATCAATTCCTCCTTCAGCACTTGCGATGAGAATAAAACGCCTCCCAGAAGTATCTAGTGCAATGGAGCAATAATATTCGTGTTTAATATCAGCTAATCCTTCTACTAGTATAGCTTCAACTCCATAATTTCCTACTTTTCTTCTAAAGAACTCTTCACACAAAGAAAGTGCTTCTTCTCTTGTTTGTGCTATTTTAATAAGACCTGCTTTTTTTCGACTACCAATTGCTATTTGTGATTTTATTATAGCAGGAAAATCAAATTGATCAACTTTTTCTTTAATGTTATCACCTTTAATTATTACAAGGCGTTTAGCAAGGGGAATTCCATATTCACTGAATATTTC
This sequence comes from Candidatus Hodarchaeum mangrovi, assembly GCA_016839515.1. Lineage (GTDB taxonomy): Archaea > Asgardarchaeota > Heimdallarchaeia > Hodarchaeales > Hodarchaeaceae > Hodarchaeum > Hodarchaeum mangrovi. The sequence goes on along the minus strand of JAEOUE010000200.1, from coordinate 3,301 downwards.
CTTTGCTTCATACTCAAGAAGACGTATCTTATTAACCTCCAAACTGTACAATATTGTATAATAATGATTTAATCGGTGTATATCAAAAAATAAAGGGAGTGATTGCTTTTAGAATTGAATACCTAAAAACTCACCTATTTTGCTCAAATTTGCTTTAGCTTCATCAGTTACGATCTGAAAAAGACTATCTCCGTTTGTATCTATTCCAACTATTAAAGGACCAAAATTCTCTACTTCGAGCACCCAAAGACATTCTGGAGTCCCTAGGTCGAGCCAGTGAACTTCTTTGACTCGCTTAATTCCTCTTGCTGCTACAACTGCAGCACCACCAACAAAAGCAGTATATATTGCCTTATACTCTTTCATTGCCTTTGCTGTTCTTTGTCCCATGCCTCCTTTTCCTATGACTACATTTACGTTAAAAGTTTTAATAAATTCGTCTTCAAAAAGATCCATACGTGTAGAAGTGGTAGGCCCAGCCGCGACAATTTCCCATTGTCCATTTACTTTCTGAACTACAGGCCCACAATGATAAACAGCAAGACCTTCAAAATTGATAGGCATTTTTTCGCCTTTTCTAGCTAATTCTAATGCACGTTCATGAGCTTCATCCCGTGCTGTAAATACTACTCCTGAAATATAAATAACGTCTCCAATCTTTAGCTTTTGCACATCTTCTTTCGAAATTGGGGTATTAAAATGGTATTCTGCCATGATTAAGCCTCCTTATGTGTCAAAAATTCTACTCTATTATCTGGATAGATACGTGCAGTTGCTCGTCTAGCTGCCCAACATTGAATTGCTACAGCAGCTGGAAGTGATGCTGGATGTCTATGTGCATATTCGACTTTTACATCCAATGCTGTTGATACATCTCCGCCTAATCCCATAGAACCAAATCCAGTCATGTTAATAGCTTTTAATAAATCTTCTTCAAGCTTGGCAACCTCTGGATCGGAATGTCTTTGACCAATTGGTCTCATTAGTTGTTTTTTTCCTAACTTTAAAGCGATATCAGCTCCACCACCAATACCTACACCTACAACAACGGGAGGACATGGTTGACCGCCAGCTTTAAGAATTGTTTCAATTACGAACTTCTTAACGCCTTTAATTCCCTCTCCCGGTTTAAGCATTGCTAAAGCACACATGTTTTCAGATCCCCCGCCTTTTGGGAAGGCTGTTATTTCTAAATAATTAACACCAGGAATGAAATCATAATTCACATACGGAATATATTTCCCAGTGTTATCTCCAGAATTTCCTCCAACAATTGGATTGACCGCATTTGGCCTTAAAGGAACTTCTTTTGTAGCACGAGCTGATGCTTTCCGAAGTGCTTCCTCAATTCCGACCACTTTAGGAAAATTTTCTCCAATATTGACATAGTAAATGTGAATTCCAGTATCTTGACACATGGGGGTACTAGTATTTTCTGCAATACCAAAATTTTCTACAATTGTTTTTAAAGCAGCTTTACTCGGAGGGCGAGTTTCTTGTTCATATATCTTCTTTAATGCTTCAGACACATCATTTGGTAGCTGTGTGGCGGCAAATTTGAGTAATTTGACTGCTGTATCTTCAATAATTTTATTATCAAATGGTTTTGACATTTTTCTACTTCCTATTTCTTGATCACCAAAATTTCAATACTTGTTTTGCAGATTGGCGTTTCAGGGTTTGAATGGCTTCAGTTGGATTCAATTCCTTTGGACATGCTTCAACACAATTGAATGCAGTATGACATCTGAAAACACCATCTTCTGCTGTAACTCTTTTAATACGTGCTTTATGGTCTTCATCTCGTGTATCATTTGCAAAACGGAAAGCTTTTAGTAAAGCTCCTGGCCCTAAATAGTTTTTATCAGTCCAAACAGATACACAGGAGGAATGACATGCACCACATAAAATACATTTCGTGGCTTCTTCAATGATTAGAAAATCAGTTGGATTCTGTAGTATTTCAGTTTCAGGATCTTTTGAATGATCTCTTTTTAAGTAGGGTTCAATGGCTAGAAGTTTCTCATAGAATTGTGACATATCTACAACAAGATCTTTGATTACGGGGAAGAATGGTAAAGGTTCAAGTTTAATTTCTTTCTTATTTAACTTAAGTACTAATGTTTCACATGCCAACATATATTTATTATTTACTAGCATGGCACACGATCCACAAATTCCACCACGACAGTTATATCGCATTGCAATAGAGCCATCGTGTTTGGCAATGATTTCTTGAACGGCTATTAGTACTGTTGTACCTTCATGACAATCTAATTCAAACGTATCCCAATATGGTTCAATATCAACGACTGGATTAAAACGCTTAATTTTGAATGTTATTCTTTTTGTTTCTTTTTTGATTTCGCTCATAATATCACCTCAGTATTTCCGTTCCTTTGGTTCCCACTTTGTTATTTGGACATCAGTATAGCTTAATTTTGCTTCACCATTGATGTAACTAACTAAAGTATGCTTCAAAAAGGTGTCATCGTCTCTTTTAGGATGATCTAATCTCCAATGACTTCCACGACATTCTTTTCTTTCTAATGCTCCCATACAAATTGCCTCAGACTCATCAAGCATTCCTTTCAACGCTAAAACCCATTCTAATTCTCGATTATATTGTCTTACCTTAGATTTAAGATATACTCCTTCGTTGAACTTCCTTTTTAATTCTCTAATTTTTTCGAGAGCTTCCCTAAGGGATTTTTCTTCTCGATAAACAAAGACCTTCAATTTCATTTCTGTTCTCATTTCTTCCATGATTTGAAATGGATCATTCTTCCCTTGACCAGAATACCAATAATCGATTTCTTCTTGTTGCTTTATATATTCATCAAAAATGACATACTTGGCGTCAGGGGAAGATTTGGCTTCTTTAGCATATTTTGCAGCCTCAATTCCTGCAACTTTACCAAAAACGGCACATTCCAAAAGTGAGTTTCCACCAAGGCGATTTGCACCGTGCACAGACACACTGGTACACTCTCCACAGGCATAAAATCCCTTGACTTCTGGACTTGCACAATTTGCATCCACATGGATACCTCCCATAAGATAATGGAAGCCAGGTTGAACAGGAATAGGATCCTTTATCATATCTTGTCCTGTAAATCTTAATGCAAGTTCACGAATTTGAGGAACTCGTTCTAATATTTGGGATTCTGGAAGATGCGTTAAATCAAGATGGACATATCCATTATCCTTCGGACCAAATCCTCTTCCTTCTAAAACTTCTTGATAAATTGATCGAGAGACAATATCCCGTGGAGCAAGTTCCATCTGTCCAGGAGCATAT
>JAEOUE010000199.1 GCA_016839515.1 Candidatus Hodarchaeum mangrovi | reverse complement strand
CATGATATCTTATTTCGAATTAAAGTTGAAAGTAGTGAATCTGCGTATACCTTTTCTGATGCTATTGATTTCTTAATTCAACAAAATAGTAAGATTTTGGATGAAATTCCTTATTGGTTGAAGGATTAGTATTGTATTTGAAAACTGTATTCTAAGCTATTTCTGAAGTGATATTTCCTATTAAGAGCATATTTATGTCTTAATCTTACTTTCTCGAAGAATAAAAGGAGTTCTCTCTAAGATATTTTATCTTGGCAAATTATATGAATATGATAGTAAAAATGAATTGGACACTTATTTGGAGCTGAAAAAAGTAAAAAAAAGGTAGTATTATCCTTTCTAAAGTATTCATAAAAATGAAAATAATGGATTTGAGTTGATTCAATGGATTATGTAAACTTTGGAATCATTGGATGCGGTACAGCTGCTGGGTTTCACATACTTGGAGTAAAAAATCAACCAGAAGTGAAATTGAAATTTGTGGCTGCCCATGATGTCGATGAAAAAAATTTAAAGAGGTTTACACGAAGACATAAGATCACAGCTTACACTGAATTAGAAAATTTTTTGCAAAGCGACGAATTTGAGGCGGTACTCATCACTGTTCCTCATTATCTTCATGCTCCAATCACTAAACAGGCAGCTGATGCTGGAAAGCATGTACTCTGTGAGAAACCTATGGCTCCTACTTTAGAAGAATGTGATACAATGATACAAGCTACTAAAGAAGCAGGAGTAAAATTTATGATTGCAGAGAATCATCGCTTCCTACCAGCTCATCAATATATCAAAAAAGTTCTGGTAAAAGGGATACTGGGAGATGTGTATCTTGGAAGGACATATGAAGGGGCCTTTTGTGAATCATCGCAATTTTTAGACCCTAATACTTGGAATTTTCGATTTGATACAGGAGGAGGGGGGGTTGTAGCTGACCAAGGAGTTCATAAATTTAGTATTCTAAATTGGTTTTTAGGAGAGGTTGACTATGCTCAATGTTGGTGTGGTAAGGCCTTTAACAGTCCTGAGATAAAAGGAGAAGACAATGCGATTATTTTACTACATTACAAGAGTGGAGCAATGATTGATGTTTCAGTTTCCTCTACAACGATTCATCCTTTAAATAATAATTTAGAATTACATGGCACAATAGGCACCCTTTTAGAGGATCATTCATGGAATGATCCAATAAAGATATTTTCTTCTCATAATGAAGCTGAGAAAAAGGGGCAGTATTATATTCCTAGTGAATATTTTGAACATGGACCTTATCCAAAATACTACACAATATCTGCTCGTTATGAGGATACTCATTTTGCAGAGTGTATCCTCAATGGAGAAAAACCCGAATTTACTCCTGAACAGGCAAAGAATGCTGTTGCGGTTGTTCTCTTAGCATACTTATCCGCTAAAAATGGACGAATAACATATATGGATGAATTAATGGAAATCTATAACACAATTGGTACGCAAAATGTTTTAGAAAACCTTGCTGATGTTATTCACCATAATTATAATCAAATACATTGGTCTTGATAGTAGAGAAGCTAGGTGGATCTATATTGCAAAGATTTCAGGTAGCAATTATTACTCCCTTTAAAATCGATGGAACAATCGATTATGACTATTTTGGCCTTTTTTTACCATTATTAGAAAAAAATAATGTTGATACAGTTATTGCATTTGCTACTAATGGCGAGGGACCCTCACTTTCCCTTCAGGAGGTTGAAAAGGCTCTTCGTGCTGTTTTGGATAGTTCTGGAAATATGGAAGTTTTTATGGGTGTTTTTCAGACTAATATTCCTGAAGTTAAAGAATATATAAAAATCGCAACAAATTATTCCCTTTCAGGTGTTCTTCTTGTTCCTCCCTTCTATTTTAAAACCTTGGATGACGATGGATTGTTTAATTATTTCTCTAAAATTTTAGAGGCTTCTTCTCTTCCAATTGTTTTGTACAATATTCCAAAATATACTGGTATTCCTTTATCTCAAACTTTAATAGGTCAATTAACCAATTATTCTCAATTAATTGGGATAAAAGATTCTTCAGGTGATAT
>JAEOUE010000198.1 GCA_016839515.1 Candidatus Hodarchaeum mangrovi | reverse complement strand
TATTTGAGGGGCATTCTTGGGGCTCTTGGCGACATACTCTAGATAATTTACTAGAATTTTTCTTTCCTTATCGTCCTGAGTCAGTCAATTCCGATACTAGTTCCACTATGAGTACTAATACATATAATAATGAAGTAACTAATTTCTATCTATTTCCTTCAATAATTTGTTTGATTTGGCTCTGGTTTATGAAAAAACGCCTACAGACCAAATGAAATAAATAAAAATTTAGTATAGGTTGTAATTATAAGATTTTAAAAACTAATATATAATAAATCTCATGTTTTGAAATCAAATAACAGATTTTTCTATATTATAAAGCCTTAAACATTGCTATGGCTGCATTTCGTATTTTTTTATGATTTACAATAGGTTTGGGGTAATTAACTAAGCTAGAAGGTCTGTTCTTATCTAAATTATGAATTTCTTTTGTAGTAAGATGTGCCAATTCTGGGACATATTTCTTAATATAGATACAATTTTTATCGAATTTCTTCTGTTGAATCCATGGATTAAAGATACGAAAATAGGGTTGAGCATCAGTTCCAGTCGATGAGGCCCATTGCCAATTCCCATTATTAATAGAAATATCAAAATCAATTAATTTTTTAGCGAAGTATTTTTCCCCCCACTTCCAATCAATCAGTAAATCCTTTGTCAAGAAGGAGGCAACAATCATTCTAATCCGAGTATGCATGTAACCAGTTTGATTTAACTCTCTCATTCCTGCATCAACGATTGGGAAACCAGTATTTCCTTCACACCATGAAATAAAGGCCTCTTTATCATAGCTCCAGTCAAGATTATTGTATTTTTGTTTAAATGCGTTCTTAAAAACATGAGGAAAGTGATAACCAATGTTTACATAGAATTCTCTCCAATATAATTGTCTTAAAAGACTTTCAATGGATTCCTTCCGAATTACATGATAAACTTCCCGAATGGATACAGTTCCAAACTTTAAATGAGCAGAAAGTCTAGTTGTACCCTGAATCGCAGGAAAATCACGTTCAGCTGAATAATTTTGGAATTTTTGGATGTTTTGTAAGATGTTAAGAGCTTTTTTTCTTCCACCTTTAATTTCAATAGAATTATTATAAAAATTTAATTCTTTATCAATAACACAACTTAAATCGTTTTCTATAGGTTCTATATAATAATTTGAATATTTATTGTCTATTGGCTTTTTGACTGGAATCTGGGAAGCATTTCTATAGTAGGGTGTGAATACAGTATAAAATTTTCCATCAGTTTTTACAACTGACTCTGGTTCATTTAACAATAAATCCGAATATTGAATCACATCTATTTTATGTCTTTTACAGAGTTGTACAACTTTAGAGTCACGATTTAAAGCATAAGGAGTATAATCACGATTATAGATCAAAGATGACACTTTTAACTGGGGATTATTTAATATTTTTTTGATTATTTGAGCAGGTTTACCTTTAAAAATGACAAGTTTTCCCTTTTGAGCAATTAGTTGATTAGCTAAATCATAAAGTGATTCTCGCATAAATTGAGTTGCATTCAGACTTAAATTTGGGTTATTAAGAAGATACTCATCAAGAATAAAGATTGGAATAACTTTTTCATGGTTCTCAAGAGCAGCAATCAAGCCTGTATTATCATATAAACGGAGATCTCTTCTGAATAGGAAGATTGCTGTACCTTCTTTCTTCACTCTAGATCCGACCATATTTTTCTAAAATTTGGACAGCCTTAATTGCACTTCTCTCTTTGTCCCGAACCTCTAATAATATATCAAAGTCAGATTCCATGGTTCGAGTTATAAATTCTTCAAACTCAATTTCATTAAGAGTGTCCGCATGACGGCCAATTTTCATTTCTGGCTCTTGTGAGCTCCAATCGAGCATTAATTTGCCATCGTGATCCTTCCATGTTTTTATTGACCTTTTAATTCCTTCTATCAAGGTTTCTCCTCGATTTTTTATAGAATGATGAAATACATCAAAAATTACTGGAATTCCTGTTTCCTGGTTTATCAACAGGCAATCATCTAAATCATAGGATATATCATCATTTTCCATTGCTAATCGTGATTGGATATTTTTAGGAAGTAAATGAAAATTTTTAATAAACCGATCAATTGCTTTTTCCTTATTTCCATAAACCCCTCCAACATGAATTTGCACTTTTGCATCCCGATTCAATCCCATGAAATCCATGAACAATGTATCATATTCTAATTCTTTTATAGCTTTTTCTACGACATCATTTTTTGGAGAGTTAAGAATTGTATATTGACCAGGATGCATTGAGATTCTAAATTCATTTCTTAGAATAAATAAAGCGATTTCCTTTATGAGGGGTGAAAAATCCTGAAATATCGATTCTAATGGAAGAGAAGTTGGATGAGAAGCAAATGGAATAAAATCAGCTATTCGATAAAACGTTATTTTATTTTTTAGGTTAAATTTAAGTGTTTTTAAGATGCATTGGAGGTTGCTATCAACTATAGAGTATAGCTTTTCCTTAGAGTATGATTTTAATTGAAAACCCCGATCAGGCTTACAACTAATAGAGGAAAACGCACTTCCTACATACCCAATTTTCATCAAGTTCCACTGTTTTTATTTTAAAGTATAAACATTAAAAACTGTTTATTCTGTTTTTCCTAGAATTTATTTTTAGTAATTATGATGATATGTTAAAAAATCGGATATCACTTGATTTCTAGAAATATTTTCGCATTATTGATGTTCATATGCTCTCATTAATGTTCTAATATCGATTTTTTATGTTTGAATTATCACTTTTATGAATTTATCCAATTTATTGTTATTTTCATCTTGTACAATTTAGCCTAAAACTGAAGGAACAATTTGCCATGAAATCCCATTTTTATCTTTTTCCTGAACAGATTGTTCTTTTTCTCCATCCTCGAAAGTTTTTTCCCCCACTCATCTATTTCTTTCTGAGTTTTACAGCATCTGTGTAAGGATTTCTAATAATTATATGTTAAAGCTGAAAAAAAAGAGAGAATTGAATTCTGTTAAATTCAATTTTAAAGTTATAGGAATTAATAATCTCTACGTGGTTTTCTTTTGCTATAACAATCTCTACAATAAACAGGTCTTGTCCCATCTGGTTTGAATGGTACTTCTGTTTCTTGGCCACAATCTGCACAGGTTACTTTATGCATTTCACGTGGTCCACGATTGTAACTACTTCTTCTGGAGCTCATTTTAGTTTCACCTAATTGTTTTTTGGGTTTTAATAGAGATAAAATAGATTATACGTTTAAACTTAGCAGAATTTAGGCAATTAGAGAATAAAAATTCCTATTTTGATTAAGTAAAATCATAAAATTCTATTTCTAACCCTCTTAAATCCATTTTATGCCTTTCACAAAGCTTCTTATAAGCCTATTCAAGAAAATATCAAGAAAATTGGATTTAAACACTCTGAAAATCAATTTTGCATTTGTAAGGAAATCGAAAATTTACTTAAAAAGAATAAATCATATTAAAGGAAAAATAGGTGAGAAAAAACTTGGGTTTACAGAACGAAATTACTGTTTCTGGTACTTTATTATCAAGCAAAGGGACATTGAATCAACGTGGATGGGCAAGAAAACCAATTTTAACTTATAATAAAGAGAATATTGCTAAAAGTTGGATTAGAATTAAGGAATGGGATCATTTTTCCATCTTGAATCCTGAATTTGGGATACAACTCACAATAGGTGATATTGGTTATTTGACGCAAATGAGTTTTGTTTTCTTAGATTTTAAAAAAAGAAAACGATTTGATTATGCAACAATGAAATTTCTAACTAGATCCAAGTTGCTTCCTCAGAGTTCATTGGAAGATAGCATTATAGAATTTCCTACAAATAAATTTAATGCAACAATCGAAAAAAGGGGAAATTTACGGTTGTTAAAACTTGATAACATCCAAATCGGCAAAAAAATAGTTCAGGGTGATGTTAAGTTGACAGATGATCCTTCGATGGATAATACAGTTGTTGTAACAGGCTACAAAGAGGATTCAAAGCTTTTTTATTATAATCACAAGGTAAATTATATGCCTGCTAAAGGGGGAATAAATTTTGGAGGAAAAGAATACACATTCGATCCTCAAACGTCATTTGGATTAATGGATTGGGGTCGAGGGATATGGCCTTATCGCACTCATTGGTTATGGGGTTCAGCATGTGGAATAATTGACGGAATTCCAATTGCTTTTAACATTGGTTATGGATTTGGGGATTTATCTTCCCATACTGAAAATATATTTTTCTATAATGGTAAAGTACATAAATTAGATGAAGTTGTTTTCCATCATGAGAATCGAGATCCTTCAAAACCATGGAAATTTACAAGTAATGATAATCGATTTCGAATGGAATTAGTTCCACTAATTCCTCATCGTGAAAAACTCAATTATGGACTGATTTCTTTGAATTCATGCCTATTGCATGGATTATATTCAGGAGAGGTTCTACTAGATGAAGGTGATATCATCCGGATTGAAAACATGTTAGGCCATGCTGAAGATATATATTGGCGATGGTAGAAAAACAGCTTTAAATAAAGGGCTGTCGAATTACTGTTTTATAATGCTCGGGTTTGGTTCGCCTAGGATCACTTAAATAAATTTCATGGTGTTTTTGAATTTTCCCATCGAATTTACCACCTAATTCTTTAATGAATGCATGTAATTTTACAATATTAGGTTCCTCCTGATTATATGGTCCAATATGGAAAATTTGTCCTGATTTTCCTTCACGAAGAGTCTCAAATCTAAGCTTCTTGATGCTTGGAAGATTTTTCTTTTTCTCTTCAAGCTCCTTTATTGCTTCATCTATATGTTCCAAAGTGATAAAATCAGGTTGCAAAATCATTGAAGTCCATAACCATTCATCTTTGCGTTCCATTGAATCAGTCGTAAATGAAGTGAATTCCTCTGCCCACCAAAGCCCTTCAAGAGGCATAACTACAAAATCTTTGTTATATTTCTTCATCATAAATTTTAATGTATAGGCTACTGGATAAAGGGTTTGCATTGCATCTTGGTACTCCTGAGACGTTCCAGGATAACCCTTTCCATCAATCATAAGGTAATTCATATCTGGCACTTCAACTAAGACTGAGACTCCTTCTTTTCCAGTATATAGTTCTTTATACACTTTTTTTAAATCTATTTTTGTCATTATAAATCTCTCCTAATCAGTTTTTCCCTTCTGAGGGGTGTGAATAATTCCTCAACTTAACAGCACCTTGATTTTCTGATGTAATTAGCAGATCTATGTTTTGTTGTATACTTAGAATTGATTCTGCCTTATCTTCCACATCAGGAAGTTCTCTAATTTTTTTAGCTATATTTTCCCATTTCTGTCCCAGTTCTTCATAATAAGAACTTAATACCTGAAGAGATTCATCCTCCATGATTTCTGCACTTTCATTCAGAAATTTACCGTATAAAAAGCGAAAAAAGCCTCCTCCTGTTCCATATTCCGAAATATAGCCTGTTATATCACGACAACGAATTATTAAATCTTTTTTTGGAAGATTGACCCATTTCTCAAGATCATTATTGAATTTTTTAATTCCTTGGGCCCCACTATGAATACCTAATAGTCTCATTATGCGATTACTTTTTTGGAGTGAAATTCCATTATTACGAATTGCTTGGGGAATAATTTTTTTCAAACTAGGATGATCTTGGGAAAAATCTAATTCATAAATAGAATTATTAGCATCGAGCCATCTATTATACCTTGCATTTCTTCCTTGGTATAATCTTTCAATTGTAATTTCTTGAATATCTTTAAATCCTGTATCAGCAATAAGAATGGTATTCTTAGTAGGATTGTATCCACAAACAACGACTGTGTGCATCCCAAAATGAAAATCTTCACTAGGAAGGTCGTCATGGTAATCCAAATAGGCCATGTCAATATTTATAGCCATTGGTTTTCCTTGTTCTAAGTGGTTTTTTAACCTATTCCATCCCTCCTCTTCTTTACTAGTTCGAAAGAATTTATAGGGTATATTCATTATTTTAGCAAGATTTTTTTCAAAATTATTCTGACGACCTCCAATCATGGGTTCCTGTCCATGAAATTTTAGGTAACTAATTCCTAATCCCCCCCCAAGACCAAAAATCATTGCTTCAGTCATTTTAAGACCATTAAATTCAAAAATATTTCTAAGAGCTGTGGATGTGCAATGAACACCAGGACGATGTATGAATCCTGGAATTATATAATCATAACTAAATGACTCCATTTTTTATCTACCTAAATATTATCAAATTTTTTGAAATTCATTAAAGTTTCTATCAACCATTTTTTTTCTGCTTCTACAAAGGCTAATGGACGAGTAAATAAAGCTATTATATGCTGAATAACTGCTTTATGATAGATTTTAGATCCATCAAAAGTATAACCGTGGGCACTTGCCGAATTAAATTCTTCAATTTTACTTTTCAAAAGAGATTCTCTATTATTTATCGAATTTATTCTCTGGGAAAAAGCATTGGAAATTTCATCTTGTGTTAAATTTTGAATAAAAGCAAATGCTATATCAAATGGATCTATAAGTTTTTCATGTTTAGAAAGAATAGAAAAAACTGCATTTTTTAATTCTTTTTTCCCTAATTCAGTTATTTTGAAGAATTTTTGTTTTATTGGAGGAATATTGTCTTCAAATGTTACAATTGTTTCCATTTCTGCAAATTTCCATTTCTGAAGTCTTTGAAGGGAATGATAAATGCTAGATTTTCCTATTTTTGTCCAAACTCGCATTCCTCTCCTTTCAACTGTGTCTTCGAGTTGTAATCCTGTGATTCCTGTCTGCTGCGATTCATTAACTAAACCAAGTACTGTTAGATCATTCAATGAGAGTTTTGATCCCTGTATACTCATCAAACATACCTATTCTAATATTGGAAAAGGAACTATATAAACTTTTTGATAAAAATTATCCAATTCTAATAATAGAATACGACCATACTGCTCTGAAAATATAAAAAAACATCAATTCTATTAAATCAAATGAAATAAGTCCATAATTAACATCTATATAGCTATTTATAATGATCCATTGAAATGCAAGATAATATAAAAAGAACCATAATTTTTTGCTATTAATCAATTTTTATTTATTCTATTGGAATATCTCTCTCTAAAAGGTGAATGACATGGCAATTCTTACATTGAAGGATATTGAAGCTGCTCAACAGATTTTGAAGGGTAATATTAAGAGAACCCCATTGACCCATTCAACTACATTCTCAAAAATGACCAATTGTGAAGTTTATATAAAATACGAAAATTTACAAAAAGCTGGTTCATTTAAAATTAGAGGCGCTTACAATAAAATTGCGAATTTGACAGAGGCACAGCGAAAAAAAGGTGTAGTAGCAGTAAGCACCGGAAATCATGCACAGGGCGTAGCTTTAGCAGCTTCAATGTTTAAGATACCATCAACAATTGTCATGCCTATTGGAGCTCCTATCCCAAAAGTCGAGGCTACCAAGGGATATGGAGGAAGAGTGATCCTATTCGGGGACAGTTTTGAAGAAGCATCTATAGAGGCCCAGGGGGTCGGAAAACGTGAAGGTTATACTCTAGTTCATGCATTTGATGACCCCTATATAGTTGCTGGTCAAGGTACAATTGGTTTGGAAATATTTGAGGATTTACCTGATGTTGATGTAGTAATATGCCCGATTGGAGGAGGTGGACTTATTTCAGGGATTGCAACTGCAATAAAGTCTAAAAAACCAGAATGTCGCATAATAGGAGTTCAATCTAAGGTTATGGATGCAGCCTATCGATCTTTTAAAGAAAAAAAATTGATTTATACAGAAAAAGGTAATACTATTGCAGATGGGATAGCTATCAAAAGTCCAAGTAATTTCACTTTTTCACACATTATGTCTTTATTAGATGATATTGTTCTGGTTGAGGAGGAGGAGATAGCTAATGCCATGCTTTTGTTGTTAGAGCGGTGTAAATCAGTTGGAGAGGGAGCAGGTGCCGTTGCTTTAGCTGCATTATTGTATAAACAGATAACCAAAGAAAACGAGAAAGTAGTATTAGTGGTGAGTGGAGGTAATGTAGATATAACGATGCTCAGTCGGATTATTACTCAAGGATTGATCAAATCAGGACGGTACCGTGAATTGAAAGTTCTGCTAGAAGATAAACCAGGACGACTTGAATCACTATTAAGTGTGATATCAAAGGAAGAGGCGAATATTATTGATGTTAATGTTGACCGTTATTCCCCCAATCTCCCATTCAATTTTGTTGTTGTTACACTAGCTCTTGAAACGAAAAACATTGATCACTCCTTAAAAATCTTAAAAGAAATTCAAAGACGATTTAAGGTAATTGACTAACTTGCTAAAAGTTTATTACCTTATCACTGGAAAGAATCCATTCTTTTAATTCATTCATGGAACTTCGCTGGACATTTTCGATTAAAGGAATATCCTTACCAATTCCTCTAGCATCCATACATGAGCTGCAACAACTGACTTTCCCCTTCTTAGCTATATATCGAATCATCCTTCCGATGTTATAATAACCATCAGGGGTAGTTTGGCCTTCAAGGGCACAAAAAGTTGCATCAGCAAAGAGAAACACGTTGACCTTGACATTATCCTCTTTCTGCAAAGTCATTGCAGTTCTTAATCCATTATAAGTCCTTTCTGAACCATAAGGAGCATCATTTAGTATAATTGTAATGATGGGCATCTATTTCACCAATTTTCAATTATTCTTTCATGAACGAACTGGATGTAATTAAATTTTCTCATGATGATTATTTGACTTTTTCAAAATATGGTTGGTTTTTCTAAAAAATTAAATTAATCAGGTTTAAATTTCTTGTATTCATGGTATCCTACTCCAATTTCTTTACCAATACTGTAATAGCGATTATTTAGTCCATAAATTATTGGATCTATATTAATCATATCCTTAATTTTAAATTCATCCCCCTTTTTTTCTAGCAACCTCTCATCAATGTATGACTGGACTACTTCTCCAATGAAGATTTGTCGATTTTGAATGGAGAATTCTTTTATTACTTTGCATTCCAAGTTAACAGAAGCTTCAACAATCATTGGGGCATTGTGTAGTTTTCCATAAAATACAGTGAAAAGTTGTGACTTATCAACATCCTTTCCTGAGACAACCCCACAATAGTCAGTTTGAGGCAATAAAGAAGTTGGAGGTAGATTAATTGAGAAGGTTTGGTTTCGTAGGATTCCATGATTAGTATAATGCTCTTTATGAGAGGAGACATAAACAAGGGGAGGGTTTAAGCCCATAATTCCCACATCCCCAATTGTTTCAAAATTAGGTTTTCCTGCTACAAGTGCTCCCACTAAAGAGATAGGAATAGGAAAAATAAGGGGTTTTGGTCCTAATGAGTATTTCCCAAATTGTGATATGTCTGGATTTAGAATATCCAGTTGATTATTAACCCATTCTATAATTGGTTTAGCAAATTCTGAATTTTTTAACACAGCTAGATTTTCGTATCGAATTGTTGTTAAATCTTTAATACTTGAAGGGCGTAGTTCTTCACGGGCCTCATGATAAAGATGCAGCGGATAATTATAGGTAAAAGGTAATTCTTGAATTTCATCTAAATCATATTTCGAGATTACAGTTCCAACAAGAATGGCTTGGTGAGTAAAAATTGCATAGAGTTCATTATGTTTGTAGAATTCTTTCATCTCTGGTCTTGGGAAAATTTCTTTAAATTTTTCAAACCATAGGTTTAGTATACCATGATTAGGGTTTACAACAAGGCATCCAGCATTGAAATAAGGACGAATGGTCTTTCCATCTATATGAGTTCTCATTGGAAAGATTTTTGTTGCATCAACTTGACATAAATTGTATATAGTTTTCCAATAAGGATCTACTTCTTCAGTAATTACTGATCCAATCAGAGTGTGATGAACTGGTCGAAATCCAAGTTTTTTATCTGCCTGTAAGATTAAATCAAAAGGCTCATTTAGAATTAATGTTTCAGGACTTAGCCATGCTAAATTTTTAGTTTTGGATTTAGCTTTTGTTTCAGCTAATGAGGCAGTAAATACCCAATTAAGAAATGGAAATCGTTCTTGATTGGGCTCATGAGTATAGGGGAATAATTGTACTCTCAAATCATTTAGTTTATTTTCAGTTACTGATTTTGGACTTGATTCAGTAGAATCAAAAAACATCCAGATAGGAGTATTTGCTAGCTTTCCTCCAAATTCTCGGATACTTGTAGCAAATAAGATTGATTCTAAATTGAAATATCTAAAGTCAACTAAGCAAGCAAAAATAATTTCATTCATTATTCTCAAACCCAAGTCTTATTTCCTGAGTTATAATTTTGGTAAAAAAAGGTATAACTTATTATGTATTAAGAGAGTGCTTGTGGCAATTCACATTTAGGAATAGTCTTATGAAATTTATGATAAACTTTTGCGTCTTTAAACTGAATGAAGACTTAAGCTTCCTTCCAATCCCATTTACCTGTTTTCCGCCATTTACAATATGCCCAAATCCAGGTTTGGATCATAATAGCTGCGTCGTAAGCAGTAAATGAATAATGCCAATCTTTTTGCGGTCGTAAATAACATATTTCAGTTTGACCATATTCATCTTTGCGATAGATATGATGAGTTTTGGGATGAATTTTTGGTTTGACAATCCAAGCATGAGGAGGCGCATTGGGGTAATTATGGGGGAATTCTATCAGTACAACAAAGGTTCCACGAGCATATGGTCCTGTAGTTAGGTATTTAACCAGAACACCAATATTTCCATTTGATAACCGATAAAAATCATCTCGTGTTATGGAAGGAAATACCCCTTTCAATTCGTGGAGTTCTTTTTCAACAGTCCGTTGCATTTACTTTTTTCTCCTTCTTACAATCAAAATAAATGGTCCAACATACCAGCTTCTGGCCAATCCCATATTTGGGTTTTTATCCAGCGACAGTAGGTTGTAATCCACGATTCAATCATCAAACAGGCTTCATAGGAGCTATAACTAAAATGCCAATCTTTCTTAGGTCGATTATAGCAGATATTCGCATGATTTTCTTTATCCCATTCGTAAACATGGGGGGTCTTTCGTGAAATGTCAGGTCTTTGGATCCAAGCTTTAGGACCAGCCATTGGATAATTATAGGGATATTCAATTAAAACATCAAAAAATCCACAAGCATATTTCCCTGTTGTATTGAAACTTACTTGTAGGCAATAATTTCCATTTGGTAGCTTTCGAAAGTCCTTTTTTTTAATTGTAGGAAAAAGTTTTGTGATATGAGGGATTTCACGTTCTGGTAAACTTTTTCGCATCAACATTATACTTTATTCCGTTTTATCAACTTCTGTTGTTTGTTTTATCTCAAACCCGTGATAAGGACAAGAAATGTCCTTATCTAAATCTTCATAATAATATAGTTCCATTCCATCAAACTTAACCTCTCCATTGGGTTTTAAGATCGTTCGGTTAAACCACATATAGAAATTATGGGGAAATTGATATAATCCATGAGGTATGTTTGTTAATAAGATGTCTAAACAGAATTTTGCCAATAAAATTGTTAAATTATCAACGTCTAAACCTAATCCTGGTTGTGCTAATTGCTCTTGCATGGTTCTATCATAGCTTATTTTTCGTTCTAATTCTTCAGTAGTCGGAATGGCCTTTGTACGGATACTTCCATAATTTTCTGGTCTCGCATAAATACAATGATAACAAAAATCACTGTTTCGGGGGTCAACTTTAAACATTAATCCTCCTTTAACTCCTTCAAAAGTTCCTGCAAATACCACAGGGATAGGTAGCTGATTACTATGGATAAAGTCATTAATCGCGTAATTTACATCATGTTCTCCTGAAACAGCTGCTATAAGGTCAATAGATCCAAGGAGAGTCAGAAAATAATCAAAATCTTCCTTTGTATCGAGAAGAAATTTTCTTTCTATAGTTTGGATCGTTACATCAGGAATCCTAGCAAGGATATAATCTTTTACTGCCAATGTTTTATATCTACCTATCTGTGATATATCACAAAGATGGCGAATTATATTATGTGTTTCTAATTGATCATCATCAATAAAAATGAAGTTTTTTACGCCAGATTTCGCCAGATAAAGGGCAAGTAGGGATCCACCTGACCCAAGACCAATGATTGCAACACTTTTGTTTCTTAATGCATTTAATGGAGTTTCTTTTTGATCTATTCTAACAAATAATCGTGATAAATCTAGCTTTTCAATCTCATACTCGATATTCAGGATCGTCTCGTCCTTTTTAAAGAGATTTATTGATAATCCTTCTAAGCTTCGTGATTCTGTAATAAAATAAAGGTAGGGGTAATCCAATTCCTTCGCTGTTCGATATAGTTCTTCCTCCTGAGAGGTTCCAACTTTTAGGTAACCAATTAGCTGTGAATTAGGGGTAGATATTAAATCAATTAAATGAACCACTTGAAAATCGTCATAAACCTTGCCATAAACTAAGAAAATATGTGAATGATTTTTATAACCAATAAAGCGTTTTTCAAAGGATGGATAAACTATTAATCGCATAATGATGCCCCATAATCATTGCATTATTTTCCATAATGGTTTTTTTAACATTTCAGGAACTTCATCTTCTAAAGTGGTTTTTAATAATGAAAGAAAGGGATTGATTAGTTCTTCCTCATCGATAACCGAGGCTGGGTGTTTATCAAAGGTGAAATTTCGTGACATATCGAGAGAAGAGATATCAATAAAGAGTTGTCCATCAGGATATTCAGGGGGAATTGAAAGTAAAATCAATAAATTTAGCGAAATACCATTTATCTTAAAATAATATGGAAATGAAAGTATTTTTTCTCCAGGAGTTGAACCTGAAAACTCATGGATGTCTGAAATACTGAATAGATCTTTATAAACAATGGCTAGCTCTTTTTTTATCCTTTCAATCTTATTTTTTGAGATTCCTATTTCTTTGTTCTCCTGTTCGTCAAAAGTAATTGACTCTAGAATTGAAATATCATTTGAATCAATACAATAAATTGAAAAAGGTTGAAAAGAATTAGTGCTCCGTTCATAAACTTCAATAATTAGTTCATGGTCATTGATTGAACGATAATCAAGAATAGTTGTCATAATTAAGTTTAAATGGGGATTCTTCTCAAAGAATTCTTCAACCTCCCCTATATCACCACTACTTGGTCCACCAAATCCTAAATGTTTATGCCAATTCCCCAAATATAATAAAGGTTCATTTTTAACAACTTTCTTCGCGTACTCAGGCTCGATTTCATAATAGTATCTCTCTTTGGTACAAAATTCAATGGGAGGGATAACAGTTTTTAATACAGAAATCTTATTTTGTTTTCCAACTCGTCCAAATAACATTCCCCCAGTTTCCACACCATTACTATTTTCTGCTTCATTAATCATTACATTAAAAACAGATTTAAGAATTTGGAGGGAATATGATATTGTTTCATGATTGTTAGTCAATAATATTCAGCCCTCACCGATTAAAAAGAAAGTTTGAAGATATAATCAATAATGTTTAGAAATGGGGACAGTATCGGTGTTTTCTTCAGCATCTTCTGTTGCATTTTCTTTTGTTTCTGTATCTATTCTTTTAACAGGTCGTGGCATTGATAAAAACTCCTAATAATTCCACTTGAGAATTGCTTATTTGTAACTTATTAATCTTTAGATATGGGATTCGATGATAGTCGTTACCTTTTCAACAGTTTGATGATCTAAGGATATTAACTAAAATCTTAGACTAAGTTTTTCCATAAAATCTAAAAAAAGAAAAAATATAATACGTTCAGGAAATTTACAATAATGGTTATTAATTTCTATTCTAAAAATTTATTATCCTTTTCAATTTCATGTAAATCAATATTAAATATCCTTAGTTCGGGATTCTAATGGATGAATTAAAGTTATCAAAATACTCTTGGCAAAGAGATATGTACAATATACTTCAGTTTTTTCTGAAATTAATATTTATTTGCTTTTTGATTAGTCTAGGGATTTATATATGGCTTCTTATAAATAATGAACTTGTTTTTTCAGTTGGAAACTTTCTCTCTGATTTTGTGGGACTAATAGGTGGTGTTTGTGTCCTAATTGGTTTCTTAGTTATTGTTTTCACGGGTTGCGTAAACCAACAAGCACGAACAGTTGTAACTATTCAAGCAGGGCGAATGCGAACCCCTAATCCCAATCAGTTCTCTCAAGATTTTATGAAAAGACAACTTGATGACTGGGTGAAAACCATTGGTGGAGTTATATTGTTAATATTAGGATTTGGTATATTAGTTATTATTTATCGTTTGTCTAGCTAAGAATTTTCAAAAATATAGTTTGTGTTTCTTATAACTGGAGAATGAGTGATATTCCACACAAAATGAATTATTAATTGTCAACATGAATTTAGAATTAGTGAAAGATTTCTAGAGTAATGACAAATGGCAATCTCTTTAAAAATTTTAGGTGGAATTTTTCTTCTATTAGTAAGTTCTAGTATGTTGGGTTTTTTATTTGTAATATCGAATCCATATCTATTTTTGAATAATGAAAAAATAATTTTAGACTGTAATTTATATGCAGAAGCCCCACGAGATTCTATTTACATCAATAATCTTAAGATTAGTAATCAATATCTTAGTATTAATTTTTCGTATGGTGGTGGATGTCAAAAACACGAGTTACTTCTAATTGGATCAGAACAATATATGGAATCCTATCCTATTCAGACTAACATTCTCCTTAGTCATAATTCTAACAATGACTCCTGTCTAGCTTGGTTTACAGAAGTAAAAATTTTTGATTTGACTCCTTTAAAACTTCAATATCAAGAACTCTATTCAGAAAACTCTGCAACCGTTATTCTCCGAGTTCAAGGAGGACAAGAAGTCTTTATTATTGATTTTGTATTCTAATAAAACAATTTTCTATTAGGTCTTCTGAAGATCTTTATCAAGTTTGCTTACTTGATAGCATCCATCATTAAAAGCACAAATATTGTGTACGATAATTTCTCCCTGATTATCTTTTTTAGTTCCAAATTTCCAGCAAAAAATACATTGGATTTTACCAAAACTCAGAAGTTTCCTTTTATTCCTCATCCGTACCACTTCACAAAGTTCAATCGCTTTTTCTTTTGTAATTGATTGTTGCATCTTTTTTCCTTCCTTAAAAATTTGAATTTCTCTAATTAATTAGAGGAAATATCAGAAATAAAAGGTTTGTTTGATGAATCATAAACATAATCGGTAAAATAATCATTATTTCCTTCCATTTTTTGCAGTAGTAAGTTCAACTTTTGAAAAAATTCTTTAAGGATTTCCTATGATCCTACTATTTAATTACCTTGACTTTTTTGGTGTTTAAAATCGACGCTCAGGATTTAGAAATAATAAAAATAATTAATGTAAATGCAAGAATTCCCTTAAGTACACTTGCTAAAAAGATGAAGCTATCGTTAAATGCAGTAAAAAACCGAATTCAAGCAATGGAGCAGGAAGGAGTAATTCGTGGCTATTCTTGCGAATTAATTCCTGGAAGTCTAGGAGAAGAAACCGCATTGGCCCGAATAAGCATTGGACCAGATGTAGAAGAAATTAAAGATGTTATAGATACTATTGGGAATAATCCTCTAGTTTTTTTAGTTGGAGTTGGTTTGAATAATCAATTAATTGTAGTTTTTACGTATCGATCAAGTTCAGAGATAGTTTATCTTGAAAACTTTGTCAAAACAGCTCCTTTTGTTCAAAAGGTTGAGATATTCCTTTTAATGTCCTCCCCATTAATAAATCCTCCTAAGATTGCTAATATCGATTATTATCTAGTTTCTATACTTCGTAATAATGGACGTATGACCTATCAAGACCTTTCCCAAAAAACACAAATTTCCACAAGAACCCTTAAAAAGCGAATTGCAAAGTTAATAGAAGAAAGGATTATCTATTTTCCCTTAATTCTTTCTCCAGGATCTTCAGAAGATCTTATTATTTTTACAGCTTTTATCTCGATTATGAAAGATACAAATAAAGTGTTTTTTTTCCAAAATCTCTTTCAGACTTATCCTAATGTATGGGTTGGATGGATTGTTATTGATAAACCTATGGTGATTGTTATATTTTATAGTCCCTCCATAAAAAATATTCAAAGGACAGAAGAATTACTAAAAAAAGATCCTTCTGTAATTTCATGTGAGATTATTACCGGAGGGGAAGGTTATTATTATTCAGATTGGCGACAGGAATTTATTGATAGGATGGGACAAAAATATTTAAGATAAACTGATTTAATGTGATAAGATTACTATTCAAAAGATAAATAATTAGATTTTATGAAGAATTAATCTGTTTTTACAGATAATTTATAGTATCCGATAATTATTGAGCTCTTGAATTTTTGATGGTAAAATAAATTAACATCAATAAATAATACCCTATTTTGTATTTAAAATTCTATTTTGAGGGTGATAATATACTCAAATTCCTAATTTCTCCAAAAATTGGACTACTTCTATTTTAAATAATTCTGATTATTGGTATTATTTACACGCCATCCAATCCCGTGGCAGGATTTGTATTAATTTCATCTGGAATAATAAATAATATTATTAATTTGGAATATTATTATCCTAATTAGTGAAAGAAATATATTGATATAATGGGTCCAAAACATTCAAGAGAAACAGAATACCTGACCCGTTTGCTTATCCCCCCTACCTATATGTAAATTTCAAGTCATTATTGATCAATTCTTTAAATATTGCCTTAAGTCTAAAATTTTGAATTTTAGCTCTTAGAAATATTTTTATACTTGAAATAAAAGATTTTAATCGGAGTACTAATCTCCAAAAGATGGGAAAATCAAATGGGAAAATCATATCAATGTAATATGTGTGGACGACATATCATCGCACCAACAACAAATGAAGTTCTTAATAAAGTAAAAGCTCATGGATTGCAGAAACATCAAATAACAGCTTATAGCGACAATCAATTAGTTGCAATAAAGCGAAAAATAGAAAATTACATGGACATTTAAACTTTTTAGCAAATTGGGAAGAGAGGAAACTTTTTTTTATTAATTTTTCGGTTATTTAAAGCCTTTAAACTATTTTTTTACGAATTATAAGTTTATTAGACCTTATATCCAGTTATTTATATTCTCTAGAAGAAAATAAAATAGAAATATCTGAAAAAAGGAAAAATTTTTTAAAAATGTGAACATTAAATATATAAATTTTATTTTAAAAACTATTACTTGACCTTAATCAAAAATAAAAGGTCTATTAATACTTAATAGAAAAATAAAAGAGGGAAAATTATGTTCGAACGATTCTGGAAAGATTGGGATCGTATTTTTGAAGAATTAAATCGAGATTTTGAAAAGATGTTCAAGCAATCAGTAAATGAGCTTTCCAAAAATCCTGACCAAGCACGAACTTGGGGTTTCAAGATGTATTGGGACAATTCCCTGGAAAAACCTGTATTCCGATACTTTGGAAATGTTGACCCAACTACAGGAAAAATGCTCCAAGAAGGTTGGCGAGTACCTTCAACTGAAAAGATATATGACGAAAACACTAAAACTTGGAAGATCATTACTGAACTCCCTGGTGTAAAAAAGGGAGAAATCGAGTTAACAACAACGAAGAAATATATAAATCTAGA
The DNA here is from genome assembly GCA_016839515.1 of Candidatus Hodarchaeum mangrovi. GTDB lineage: Archaea > Asgardarchaeota > Heimdallarchaeia > Hodarchaeales > Hodarchaeaceae > Hodarchaeum > Hodarchaeum mangrovi. The sequence goes on along the minus strand of JAEOUE010000198.1, from coordinate 32,224 downwards.
AACTACTTCAAAAGAACACATGTACAAGCAGAAAATAGATTTCGAAACTGAAATAGAATCTGATTCAGTAAAAGCTAAATTTAATAACGGTATTCTAGAAATATTTGTCAAATCAAAGATTCCTCCTCCTCCTGATGTAAAGAAGGTATCTATAGAATAGGATATGTTTAAAGGGGAAGGAATTTCTTTTTTATATGTTTTGTTAATAGTCCTATGTATTATTTTAATCCAAAAGATGACACTTCTAAAGATTTTGAATCCGCTCTGAAACTGATTTCAGAAGTTTTTCATAATCCTCAACAATAATTTGGTAAATTAAGTGAATAGTTCCAACTAATGTGAGCATAGACGCACTATTTGTGTCTTTAGGTGAAATACTAGTTTTTATTAAATTCAGATCTTCTGTAAATTTCTTCCATTCAATAAAATTTTGGGAAAGACGCATAAGTGTTAATTCTTTAAAACTAGATGTTGTAAAGTATTTTCGACGGCGATTTTCTGTTGGTATACTCTCACAATAATTAGATAACTCCAAAGATTTAAGGACACGGCTTACAGTACTTATTGATATTTTATTTTTACTAAAATTCGAATTAATTTTCTCTAAAATTTGTTGTTGGTCTAATCCTTTTTCCTGAGTATCTGCTCTAAGAATTAATAATGCAAAAATACGGCCAAAATTATAGGATCGTCGTATTTCAAAAGCATGGCCCAAAAACTCTATAAATCTCTTTTCGGGGTCCGTAAGTGAATTATCTGAAAGATTAGCAGTCGAAATTAATTTACCCATCCTTGAAGTCAAAAATTATTTATTTATTCATCATCATAAATTATTTAAATAGTTTTTGCAGGTAAATGAATTAAATTGCAATTCTATGAAAATTATCGCATTAATATGAGAATTATAGAGATAGGGATTTATAGATGAATGATATAAAATATGTAATCTCTTTTGCAGATCTCAATGAAAAAACCTTTACTCTAGCTGGAGGAAAAGGAGGTGCTCTTGCTCGTTTATATCAACGAAATTATCCTGTTCCCAACGGATTTGTTATTCTAGCTACTGCTTTTAAAGCTGATAAGTTACAACCTGAGGCATGGACTCAAGCTCAGTTACTTATACAAGAATTTCGTACGAAAAATGCTCATATTTCCTTTGCTGTTCGTTCTTCTGCTTTAGCTGAAGATTCTGCCTCTGCAGCGTTTGCAGGACAATTTGAAACTGTTTTAAGTGTTAAAACAAACAATCAGATTTATGATGCAATACATACAGTATACCAGTCGAAAAGTTCTGAACGTGTGGTAAGCTATTCCGAACGTAAAGGAATTGATTTTCAACATGAAATAGCAGTTATTATTCAAGAATTAATACATGCAAAAGTCTCAGGAGTTCTATTTACCGCTGATCCTATCACAGGGAGTATAAATTCTATGTCGGGAAGTTTTGTTCATGGTTTGGGGGATCAACTGGTCTCTGGTGAATCTGATGCATTAGAATTTCGATTTCAACGTCCAAAAGGAACTTTTTCTGGGCCAGAAGAGTTCAAACCATTTGCTAAACACTTATATTCCTTAGCTAAACAGGTTGAAAAAGATTTAGGTGCTCCTCAAGATATTGAATGGGCTGTTAGTCAAGGTAAAGTTTATATACTCCAATCTCGACCAATAACAACTTTACTTGGGTATGATCCCAAAACTGCTTATTGGAACGAGAGTCTTAGGGGAGATTATTTCTGGGCTTTTGCTGGTGTTGGTGAGATCCTTCCTGAAATCCTCTATCCCTCAGAATGGTCTCTTTGGGACATTTACAACAATGAAGTGATGGAACATGAATGGTTTCTTCCCCATAAATTATATGCAAATATTGCTGGGAGAATCTATTCAAATGGTAGTGTCATGGTTAGTGCGATGAAGAGATTTAGATATAGCGATGACCGAATTCGAGATATATTTAGTGAAGCTCTCGGTGTAATTCCCCCTGAAGTTATAATACCTACTTTTCATGTTTCATATGGTACTATTCTGACAAAGATCATTCCTGATGAATTTAAATGGCAGCTTAAAGTAAGAAGGTTAAAGAAGAAGATACCTGAGTTCCTTGAGAATTTTAAGGGAAATTGTCAAGAAATTAAAACCAAAATCAAAGAACAATCTGATAAAGCTGAATTAGCTCATCTTTGGACGAATGAGCTTAAACCCCTCTACCATGAAGCTATTTGGATGATAAAAGTAGCAAACGAAGTTTTTTACAATCCGTATAATAATTTGAGCATTGAATTAGGAAAAATAGTTGGTAAAGAGTTTTCAAATATTTTGATTCAAGGAATTCCCAAGGATATTACAAAATTAGAATCTCTGGGACCTTTAATTGGCTTAAGAGAAATTCTTGAAGGAAAAATGACTCATGACAAATATCTGGATCGATACGGTCATCGTGATCCTTTTGAAAATTATCTTAGATACTCCCGTCCAGCTGAAGAACCCAAATGGCTTGAAAAACAATTAAAGAATTATTCTCCTTTAAATTATGATCAAATTCTCCAAAACAGGATTCAAGAGTTTGAGGAAGCTACTAAGAAACTTCAAGAGGAAGTGAAACCTAAAAAAGTTAAAAACTATTTACAGAAAATTCAAACTCTTTTGGAAGAAATGCATATTAGAGAAGACATACGGTCTGAACTAACTCGTTCTATATGGATGATTCGATTTTTTTACATACAAGCAGGGAAGCTTACGGGCTTGGGATCTGAAATTTTTCTTCTAACTATTGAGGAATTATTAGGAATTCTCCTAGGTACTGATACAAGTGCTTTAGAATACCTGAACTCTCGTAAAGAATTTTATCAAAAACTAGAAGCATTACCACCTTATCCCTCCCTTATAAATGGAAGGTTTGATCCCTTTGAATGGAACGCTGATCCAAATCATAGATCAGATTTATTTGATTCTCATATTATCATTGGAAAAGAGGTTGAGAAGGATCCTGACATTATTACTGGGCTTCCTGGATCAAGTGGAAAAATTGAAGGTGTTGTTAGGATCATTCGTGACCCAAAAGAGGGAGATAAGTTTCAATTAGGCGAAATTTTAGTTACACGAACAACAAATGTCGGTTGGACTCCTTTATTTGGCCGAGCTGGGGCTATTATTACTGACGTTGGCTCTCCTTTAGCTCATGCGGCCATAGTTGCTCGTGAATTAAGAATTCCCGCTGTTGTTGGATGTGGTGATGCTACATTACGACTAAATTCAGGTGATAAGGTCCGACTTGACGGGGGACAAGGTATCATAAAAATTATACAACGAGTATAGTAAATTATTTCTTTGGAAATAAGATAAATGACTGAATATTCAATTAATCCGAAAAGAAATCTTATTACACTTTATCTTGCATCTTTTATTATTGTTACAGGGTATACAGTAATAACTCCCTTTTTTCCTATTTATGCAAATGACATTTTAAGCGAAATTAAGCTTTTAAATTTTCTTGTTTTTGGAATCGGAATACAGATTGGTCTTATTATTGCTGCTTCGAAATTTGTTCAAGTATTTCTGACACCTGCTTTTGGTGAATTATCAGATATGACAGGACGTAAACCATTAATATTGATCGGAATGACCCTTTATACCATTTTAATGATAGGCTATGGATTCGCAACGGATTTTTTGACATTATTTTCATTACGAGCTATCCAAGGAATTGGTACTGCCTCTGTTTGGGCTATCGGTGAAGCTTTAGTGGTTGATATTTCCGATGAGAAGAGTAGAGGAAGAAATCTGGGTCTCTATATCTTTGCAATGTTAGGAGGCGTAACCTTAGGACCTTTTCTAGGCTTTGGTCTTTTTTCCTTTTTTTCTAAAGGATTATTTGTTGCTGAAACACTTTCATATCGGTTAACATTCATCAGTGTGGGTTTTTTAGGCGTTACATCAACATTAATGGTTCTTTTTTGGGTAAAAGATCCTAAAGTGATTCCTGGGATGTCAATAAAAGAGTTATATCTGAATTCAACAAAAGCAATGATTAAAAAAATCATTCAGAGTCCAAAAATTCTTTTTAGGGTCTTAACTGCCACGGAGGGTTATCGAAATCGCAGTATTTACACACTCTATCTCGTAGCATTAGTAAACGGATTGGGACTTTCTCTATTGATTCCAGTAGCTGCTTTATTTATCGAAGAAATGTACTTTCTCGACCCCGAAGAGATTGCTTTAGTTATAGGTATAATAGGAGCACTGGCATTACTAGGTGCCCCTCTTGGCGGAACAATCAGCGACAAATTTGGTCAAAAAAGGACTACTTGGATTTCAGGGATGTTTGGAGGTTTTGTAATGATTTTGATTGGATTTAGAATGTCTATATTTATGCTCGTAGTAGTTTTTACGTTCACACGGTTTCTTTTTAGTATTTTCACTCCGTCGTTCCGTTCTTTACAAAGTGATTTGATACCTGAAGAGGTACGTGGGAAAGAATTTGGTGTTGTTCAAGCTTCTAATAATTTCGGTTCAGTATTAGGGCCTATTCTAGGTGGTTGGTTATATGACCTCTTTCTTCCTTATAATTTTGATTTTGGAAACAATCTTTTATTTTTTGGTCCTGGTATAGCTTTCTTATCTTCAGGTATATTGGTCATTTTTGCAATGGTCTTATTGTTGCTCCTTATAAAACCAAAACCAATTAATGGAAAAACTCTGCCATCTTAAAGGAATAAAAATTCCCCTTATTTTTTCATAATTTTCTAATCTTATTGCTTTATAGTTCGCTAGGTTCCATTTTCAATTTTTTTTTGATGGAACGAGCGGCTACTAGTCCAGAAATACTTGCCTGAACCAACGACCTTGTCACACCTGCTCCGTCACCTATGGCATATAATCCTTTTATTTCAGTCTCTAATTCTTCTGTCAATTTCAATTTATTTGAATAGTATTTTGTCTCCACACCATATAAAAGTGTATTATTTGAATTAACTCCAGGGATTATGGTATCTAACGCTTCTATCATTTCCAATATGCTACAGAGATGACGATAAGGAAGAACAAATGATAAATCTCCTGGAATTGCATCTTTTAGTGTGGGGGTGATTGCAGACCTACGGATTCTCTCATAATTTGATCGTCTACCACGTTTTAAATCAGATAACCTTTGTACAATAACATTTCCATTGGTTAAGAGATTTGCTAATTTACTAACTGAACGGCCATAAGCTAAGGGATCATCGAAAGGTTCTGTAAATCTACTACTGACTAACAAAGCAAAATTAGTATTAGGAGTTTGTTTTTCCTTGCTTGAAAAACTATGTCCATTTACAGTTATAAATTTGTCATTTGTTTCTGGATCGTATACTACCTCTTTGGTCACCTCACCATTTGGACAGACGCAAAATGTACGACATTCCTGTTCAAAGGTGGGTGAATAGTATTTTGCTTTAAACTCGTAAACTAAATCAGTCAAATGCGAACATATTTCCGCTGGTACTTCTACACGGACTCCGATATCAACTGGATTACTTTCCATGGTTAATCCTAGTTCTAATGCAACTTTTCGCATCCAAGCAGCTCCAGACCGCCCTGTTGCCATAATAATGTTTTTTCCCCAATATTCTCCTTTATCGGTAGTAACTCCATGAATATTTTTTTCCCCGATCTTAATCCCTCTAGCTGTTTCATCGAAATTAATTTTTACCTTTGTTGTATGCGTCAAGAAGTCATGCATTCGTGCAAGGATCTCAGCACATACATCTGTTCCGATATGTAAAAGTCTGTAAGGGACCAAAGTAATTCCATTTTTAAGAGCATTTTTTCGTGCATTATTGATGGCTTCTCCCTCACCAGTTACTAATCGATCAGGTGATGCTCCAAATTCTAGATAAATATCTTCTATTTCTTTAATTAAGTTTTCAAGAGTTCTTAAAGGTAAATAGTCAGCCAAAAATCCTCCTACGTCAGGAGTTAATGTTAATTTTCCATCAGAGAAAGAACCCGCTCCACCCCACCCTTGCATGACCTGATTTCCTCCAATGCGATGTTTTAGATTATGTCCACTTTCTAGCATTAGAATTTTGATCGGTTCAGTAATTAATTCTAAGGCTGAAAATATTCCTGCGGGTCCTGTTCCGATAATGATTATATCATAAACATCCATTTGCTTCAACTCAGCAAATTATAATCCTTTGAATGAGGTACTGGCATTAGACTCTCTTTTGGAAATAATAAAATATATTACTTCTTTTACAATAGCTACAAAAGACCATATTGGAAGTGAGACTATAATATTAAAAGGTCGATCATCTTATATTTTATTTTCAAAATAAAGATTGATTTGGATTATTTACTTAATTACCTTAAGAATTAGTATTAATAGATTGATTTCATTCCTAAATTAGCCTTAAAAAAGACTTAATATTAGATTGATTTAATAAAATAAAATATATATATTTATATTAATTTGGTGATTAAAATACTGCATAAATACATAATAGTAACTGGAGGTGTGCTATCAGGACTTGGAAAGGGATTATTTGCTGCTTCTTTAGCCAAACTCTTGGAAGCTTCAGGATTTAGAACCACTCCAATAAAATTTGATGGTTACTTAAATGTTGATGCTGGAACTATTAACCCCTTCAAACATGGAGAAGTCTTTGTCTTAGATGATGGAACCGAGACTGATATGGATCTTGGTGAATATGAACGTTTTTTAAATAAATCGTTAGATTCATGGTCTTCATTAACTGGAGGTCAGATTTTTCATTTAATTATTGAGAAAGAACGGCAAGGCGAATTTTTAGGACAGGATATTCAATTTATTCCCCATGTAACAAATGAAATAATTCAATGGATTCGACAAAAGGATGAAGTTACCGATATTACACTTGTTGAGGTGGGTGGAACGGTTGGAGACATAGAAAACTCGTATTTTATTGAAGCAATGCGACAGTTAAGTTTGAAAGTAAATTCTACCGATTTATGCTGGGTTCATGTTACACTAGTTCCAACTTTGAAAGTAGTGGGAGAACAGAAAACAAAACCAACCCAAACAAGCGTTAAAATCCTTCAGGGGATGGGAGTTCAACCTGATATTCTCCTCTGTCGTACAGATTCCCCATTAAGTGAAGATGTTCGTGAAAAAATTGCAATGTTTTGTAATGTGCCTATAAATAATGTTATTTCAGGTCACGATATACCAGTTACATATAATTATCCCTTCCTGTTAATTGAGGAAAATATTTTAAATAGTGTATCACAAAAATTGAATTTGAAAATCCAAAAAATCCCAAATCTTGATAAATGGAAAGAATTAGTCTTCTCTATTTCTTATCCAACTGAGAAACTACGAGTTGGATTAGGAGGGAAGTACACTCAGCTTGGAGATGCTTATGTATCAGTAACTAAAGCTTTAACTCATGCTGGCGCTCATTTAGGAGTGGGAATTACCCCAGTCCTAATAGAGACTACAGATGAAAATAATCATGAAATCATTGACGAATTGAGTAGATGTGATGGTCTTATTATTCCAGGTGGATTTGGATTAAGAGGAATTGAAGGGAAAATCAGACTAATTAAAGAGACTCGTGAGAAAGGTATTCCATTTCTTGGATTATGTTTAGGTTTACAGTGTGCTATTATTGAATTTGCTCGTAATGTATGTGGATTAGAGAATGCCAATTCAACTGAATTTGACTTGCATACTGAATATCCTGTTATTGATCTCCTCCCCTCACAAAAGAAAGTTTATCGTAAGGGAGGAACCATGCGATTAGGGTCTTATCCTGTGAAAATTCAAGAGGGAACTTTAGCACATCAAATCTACGAACAAACAATAATTCATGAGCGATTTCGTCATCGTTATGAAATAAATCCTGATTATTTAACTCAATTTGAATCACATGGGTTTGTTTTTTCAGGAAAATCTGCAGATGAATCTGTTGTTCATATAGGAGAATACCATAACCATCCATTTTTTATTGGAACTCAATATCATCCTGAATTTCTATCACGGTTTGAAAATCCCTCCCCAATCTTCCTTGCATTTGTTAGAGCTTGTCAAAAATATAAACGGAGATAAAAACATATGTATGATCAAAAAGAAACAGTTTCCCATATAATTGGGATACGAGACATGAAAGAAGAATATATTCAGGAAATTATCAACCAGACCTATGAGATTAAGAAATTTCCCTCTAAATATTCCAACTTACTTAATGGTAGGATATTAGCTTTAGCATTCTGGGAACCCAGTACTAGAACACGTCTCTCGTTTGAAAGTGCAATGTTAAGACTTGGAGGTACCTGTATGGGCTTCTCAAGTCAAGCTGGGACATCAATTGAAAAAGGTGAATCTTTATCTGACACAATCACCATGCTTGCTAGCTACTCTGATTGTATTGTACTCCGTCATCCTCATCGTGGTTCTGCAAAGTTGGCAGCAAAAATAGCTGATCGTCAAGGTGTTTCAGTGATTTCAGGAGGTTCAGGAAGTCAGGAACATCCAACTCAAGCTCTTTTGGATATTTTTACGATTCATGAAAAATTAAAGCGATTGGATGGATTAAATGTAGGATTAGTTGGTGATTTAAGATATAGCAGAACGATTTCTTCTCTTCTTTTTGCCTTATCTAAATTTGGAAAAAATACAATTTACTCGATTTCCCATCCTACACTAAGTCTTCAAGAAGAGCTTCTTTATGATTTAGAAGATTCCAACCTCAACATTATAAACTTAGAAAATCTTAGTGAAATTATAGGAGAGTTAGATGTATTATATATTACACGACTCCAAAAAGAAAGATTCCCTGATCCAATGTTGTTTAATAAAGTTAAAGGTTCATATCAAGTTCATCCATCCTTAATGAAACTTGCCAAGGACTCACTTATCATAATGCATCCTCTTCCTCGGGTGGATGAAATTCCTTATGCAATCGATCAACTTCCACAAGCATTATATTTTGAACAAGCTAAGAATGGAGTTTTTACAAGGATGGCTCTTCTTAAAAAATTGTTAGAACACAGGAAGTGACTATCAAATGGAAAATGATGAGTTGGCTGATAAAAAGCAATTAATAGTTAATAAAATTGATAATGGAATTGTTATTGATCATATTACTCCTGCTGGAACCGCGTTTTTAGTTCTTCAGGCATTGAAAATTGATAATCATTATCCACACTCTGTATTTGTCGCAATAAATGTTTCATCTAAACGATTAGGACGAAAAGATGTTTTAAAAATACGAAATATAAAGGAATCAGATCTTAATCTAGAGATGCTAGGATTATTAATAGCTGGAAGTAATTTGGTAGTTATTGAGGACTATAAAATAATTAGAAAAGTACGATTGGAGACTCCAGAGTTTACTCGTGGATTATTTCAATGTCCAGGTCATTCCTGCATTACTAAGTTACATGAAGATGTTGAACCTGAATTCAAAGTTATAAAAAGTAATGGTACTAATGAATCAGTAAAATTGCGATGTATCTACTGTGATAAGATATTTGATGTCTTTCAAACCTTAACAATGGTGTCTTAATTATTGAATCAATTAGAAGCAACTATTGGGTCTATTGTATTAAGAAATCCATTGATTTTAGCTTCTGGAATACTTGGTTCAAGTTATTCAACATTAAACAAAATTTATCATGAAGGTTTTGGGGCGGTTGTAACAAAATCAGTGGGTTTAGAACCAAGAGACGGATACTCGAATCCAAGCGTTTTTTATATTCCTGAGACTCAATCCGTGATCAATGCTGTTGGTTTAGCAAATCTTGGGTATGAAAAATTTGGAGAGGAGCTTAAAAATATTGATAAAGATACTAAATATGTTATTTCAGTTTTTGGTTCCTCCCCAGAGGAGTTTCATCAAATTATTACATTCTTTGAAGAATTTGAATTACCTAAACCAATTGCATTTGAGATTAATTTAAGCTGTCCCCATGCAGATAAAGTTGGATTAGCCATAGGTACAGATCCAGAAGTTGTTTCTGAAATTATATCCGAAGTAAAATTGTGTAGTTCAATCCCAATCTGGGTGAAACTAACTCCTAATATCACAGACATAATTCCAATTGCAGAAGTTGCATTGGATTCTGGAGCAGATGTTATTGTTGCGATAAATACTCTAAAAGCCCTATATATTGATATTCAAATAAAAAAACCATTCCTTAGCAATAAGAGAGGAGGATTATCTGGAAGAGCTATTAAACCAGTTGGAGTTAGGATGATTTATGATCTATTCGATTATTTTGGTAAAAATATTCCTTTAATTGGGGTTGGAGGGGTATGGAAATGGGAAGATGTGATAGAATATATTCTTGCAGGAGCCTGTGCAGTACAAATAGGTTCAGCCTTGGTGAGGGCTTCAGCTCTAGACCTAACTACTGAAATTATAACAGGGATTGTAGGGTACCTGGAAGAAAATTCTTCCTCCCTTTATTCATTAAGAGGATTGGTACATGAATAATATGGTAAGATATGATCTCCCAAGAAGTTTACCAGTGATCTCGAAGAAGAAAGAAAATGTGAAAACAGCTACTCTTGAATTCCATCTTCATGAGTTTATTGCGACGATACCCGGTCAATTTTTTATGCTTTGGCTTCCAAATGATGATGAGATTCCGATTTCCATTAGTAAAAGACAAAAAAAACATCTTTTCTTTACTATTTGTGACTTAGGTCAAACCTCCAGAAACATGATCAATATCGATCCTGGAACCTTAATCGGTTTACGAGGTCCATTTGGAAATGGATTCAGGCTAACTAAAAAAAAGACTGCTCTAATTATTGGAGGAGGTATGGGTATGGCTCCTCTTCGTTATCTTCTTTCAGAAATATGTTTAAAAAGGGATAAGAACGTTGTTTTAATATATGGTGCTAAAACGGACAATGAAATTCTCTTTAAGAAAGAATTAGAAAAGCTTCCCCTGAATCAATTAATTTATTGCACTGAAGATGGTAGTGAAGGTTATACTGGATATCCTACTGATAGAATGAATGATGTCCTCGCAAATCATCCTTTTGATCAGTCCACAATAGAAATCTATGCCTGTGGTCCCGAATTGATGTTAAAGAATGTTCTAGAGATATCAAAACTATACGACTTAATCCCTGTTACTCAAATTAATCTTGCAGATCGCTATATCAAGTGCGGATTTGGAATTTGTGGATCATGTATTCTGGATGCTAATGGATTGAGCATTTGTCGTGATGGTCCTGTTTTTCGGGGTGATATATTAGTAAAAGTTACTGATTTTGGGTTTTTTGGGAGAAACAAAAATGGTTCTAAATATATCTTTGAATCTAAATCTCATTAAATGAAATATGGCCCTTATGAATAGTTAAAACAGGCCATCCGCACAATTTCTGTCCTTCCCATGGAGACCATTCACATTTAGTCTTTAATTCATCAGCTAAAACAGTTTTTTCTTTTAAGGGGTCAATAATTGTAAGATCTGCTATTTCATTCTCTTGAATTCCAGAGGAGTTACTTAATCCCATTAACTTTCGTGGATTTAATGAAAAAGTATTCATGATTAAATCCATCTTTTTCTCACTGATTGGCTTAAGCTTATTCAATATTACAGCAAGTGCTGTTTCTAGTCCTGGTATTCCACTTAAGAAAACCTCAAGTTTTTCATTCTTTGTATGTGGGGCGTGATCTGTAGCAATAATCGGAATTTGAGCATTTAGATAAAGATTCCAGAGATCATGTTGTTCTTTCTTGGAACGTAATGGTGGATTCATCTTCCCCCAGGTACCTAATCTTTCATAATCATCTCGATTTAGACTTAAATGGTGTGGAGTTGCTTCAAAAGAGCAAAAATTTGAAATTAGAGAAATTACAGATTCTTTTAAGGTAATATGGGCAAAATGTATCGATGAATTTGATTTTAAGGAATTTTTAAGTGTAATAATTCTGTTAATTGCTTTTGTTTCTGTTGAGGGCCCTCTTATCTCACAATGATGTTTTACTCGATCATTATACTTCTTTGTATTAAGTTCAATTAATGCATTATCTTCCGCATGGATACTAAGAAATTTACCTTCTGCTTTTATAAAGTTGAGAATATCTTCTTCAGTTGTTTGATAATTTCCTGTAGTATCTCCGAAATATGCTTTAAAAAATGAATAATTAGAAAGTAAATATGAATTTGTATCGGAATTAAGCATTAAATATGGAATAATTGTTATAAAAGAAATTTTATTAGCTTTTTTAGTGAATCTGTCAAGATCCTCCAAGTTGAGCATTGGGGGTATTTTATTAGGCATATCAAAAACAGTAGTATACCCACCAGCGGCAGCAGCTTTCGCTCCTGTGAGTAAAGTTTCTTTTGATGATTCTTCAAAATCTCTTAAATGTGAATGAATATCAACTAGTCCAGGAATAACAAATTTCCCTTTGAGATTAAATATCTGTTCGCTTCTTTGTTTAGAGTTTGGGGCCCGAAGAAATGTTTTTTGAATAACACCTGTTTCCTCATTAATTAAAATATTAATTCTGAGATATTTATCCTGGATTTTTACTTTAGAATTAGTTAAAAGCAATCTAAAAACCTGATTCACTCACTTCAATATTAAATTTCCTTAATTTAGTAAGTGGATCTCTATCATAAATAATGGAACGACCTACATTGAATATAACATCTTCCTCAAATAAATCGAGCAGTATTTTCATGTTTCCACCTTGAGCTCCTATACCAGGAGCTAGTATTACTTTATTATGAAGTTCATATTTTAATAATTGTAAGTCCTTTTCTGTAATATGACCCGTGGTTCCAATAACAACTCCATCAGCAAATTTATCTGCTAAGCGAGCTATATATTGAAAAATTGCTAATCCATCTAAATAAGCATTTTTCACCCAGATAGCTTCAGGGTTAGACATTAGAACTAGAAAAAAAGAAGCTAGCATGGCTGAATGACCCATTTGAGCGATTTCCTGAATATTACCTGGATAAGGACTAGCTGTAAAACCATCAAATCCTTCTTGAGAAAAACGATATATTGCTTGTTCGTTTGTAGACCCAATGTCTGAGAGCTTATGGTCAATAATAATTGGTTTTTTAAATTTATGAGCGGTTTCTGTAATTAGCTGGATCTCTTCAATAGAAAGATCAAGAATATATTGGCGATTGATTTTAAAGGCACAGCATTCAGGTGCTAAATTATTTATTAAGTTGATTATTATTTCAAGCTTATTTTGTTCCTTCTTTAAAGTATTACTTTCCCTACTGCCATATGTAGCTAAATCGAGTCCCACACAAATTCTACTATTGCTTTTCTTCTTTGAGAATTGAAGTAAGGCATTAAAGGTCATTTCAGTATCCGTTTGCACTGTCAGATCCTTTCTTTAAAAGCTTTTTAAAAAGTGTTTTTATAATAAAAAAAAAGATTATAATGTTGGGTGAACTTTTTGATCCCTCTGGAGTCAGCTTTAAAAGTAGAGTTATTGCATATTCTTAAAAAACTAGATATTGTTAAATCTGGGGAATTTCTCCTCAAAGATGGCACAATTTCTTCAATTTATATAGACTTGAGAATCCTCCCTAACTTTCCAAAGGAATTTCAAAGAGTGATTAAAATTGCTTCTATGTTTTTGGACGCCAATCACCTTATTCAAACAATTGAAGGAATAACAGCTCCTCCATTAGCAGGGATTCCTCTTGGAGTCGCTTTATCGTTAGAATTAGAAAAATCCTTTTTTTTAACCCGAGTGCAACAGAAAGATCATGGAACAAGAAAATTAATTGAAGGAGATATTCGTGGAAAACGAATATTAATTGTAGACGATGTAATTACATCAGGAGCGAGTAAAGATCCAATTATTCAATCTATTAAGGCTTATGAAGGACAGATTTGTGGATTATTCGTTATACTAAACCGTATTCATAATAAAGAGATCCTTCGCAAATTTTTGTCCAAAAACAAAGTCAATTTTTATTACCTTTTGGATTTTGAAGATATAAAGGCTATTAACTGAGCTAGAATTAGAAAAATGATTAATAATAGAGGAAAATTATTTGAAAAACCTAGAGTATTTGTAGATCCAGTGGTTTGACTGGTCACTGAGGATGATGTGGTATTTATCGCTTCTTCCAATGTGATTTTAATCTCAATTATAGGCCTTGGTCCCTATTCTTTTGGAGCAATAGGAGTATTTTTCGAAATATAATAAAGAATTGAATAAGTCTCATTATTTGAGAATCACCAGAATAAATCTTTGACCGTACTTTCTTCTTCATAACGCAAGTGTTGTTGAAATATCCCCCCATAGGAAGTATGAATGACAAATATGACACCTAAATTCCCCTGTGGAGATTTTATCAAATTTATTACAAAAGTCCTCCATTTTTGCAATAATGGATGCTTTATCTAAATTGGTAATACATTCCTTATCCATATAAAGGGTACAAAAGTTATTACTTCCAAGCAACCTAGCATCTACTTGGGACAATTCTTGTGTTATATAACTATATGCCCAAAAGGAACGAGTTTCGGGTAAAGCGGGGAAAATATTAATATTAGTGAATCTTTGTACTAAAATGACTGGAAAAAGGATAATTAGTGTTATAAGACAAGAAATTACCTTATATTTAATGATTAAAGGTATATGCTCTCCAGTTTCCTTAAAAAACCTAATAAATGGAATAAAGTATACGTACAAGAAGGCTAAAGAGTTTTATAACCTTAAGGATAATGGTAAAAAACCTAATGAAGGTCTTAGGTTATATCTGCATATATAATTCTCTAATTTTTAAGTACATTACTTTAATGAAAAATTTCTTCCCTTCCTCATATCAGCTGTATCAGTTATGACAAGAACATTGCTAGAAACAGACCAAAAATAAAATTTTTTTACAATTATCCTTTTATGGTCTACTTACCTGTTTAATTCTTTCTTCTCGTTCCGCCTTCTTCTTTTTTAGGAAAGCGTCAAATTCAGCCTTTTTTTGAGCTTTTTTCTGCTCATTTATTTGTTGTGCTTTTTTCTTATCCATTTTCAATCTACATCATTGGAATAATATCCAAATTAAATGTATTTAGCTAATTTATAAGGGTAATCTTGGATGCAATTTTCTCAAAGATTGGAATAAGTTAAATTTAGAGACAAAAAACTGGAGATTATGTGCATTATTTTAGATTTAAACTAAATAAAGTAAAAGGTTGGCTTTTAGGGATTAAGTGTAGTTAAGAGAATAGGGAAATTATCATCAATGAATTTCTGTAATCGATTAGTTTAAGTGATATCGTAATAAATTAACGAATTAAATAGAGATTAATTTCTCTTTTGTTGGAATGAATCCAATTATGGCAGATTATTCAATAAAATCCTCTTTAAAGGATTATCAAGTTAAATTAGAAAAGGTTTCATTCTTTTCGCCACCCTCTGATTGTTATGCTATCACTATTGGGAAAATAACTAAGGAATTACCTCAAATCGTTTTGAGTTGTTATGATGATAAGCTTCATATTATTAGTCCTGATGGTACTAAGGAATCATCTCTGGATTGGTCAACCCAGTTTACCTGCTTAGCAATTGGAAGCATTAAAGGTAAAAATTTAATTTCAGGGGGTTTGGATGGCTTGGTTCGTGTTATTAATACTTCAGGTAAACTAGTTTGGGCAACTGATTTAGGTGATTCCATAAAAAGTATTTCTTTAGGGGATTTTGAGGATGATAAAGAATCAGAAGCGCTTGTTATAGCCCAAGCCAATACTGCTATTCTCTTAACGAGTAATGGCTCTGTTTTATGGCGAAAAACTTTTCCTTCACGAATTTCTAGTGCAATAATTGGTACTTTTGAGTCTGACAGAAAGAATAAAGCAATTATTATGGAGCAGGATGGTAAAGTACATATATTAAATCTTCGTGGCAAAATAGAACAAAGTTATACTCTAGGAAGGAAAATTTCTCGCGGAACTCTACTAGCTTTGGGTATTCATCGTTTCCTAGTTACATCATTTGATAATAAAATTTCGATTTGGATTCTAACTGGAGAACCAGCACTTCTTTATGAGTATGAAGATGCTGAACGAATACGAATTATTGTAACAGGGAAATTATTTGACTCTGAAAACGATTCTCTCGTTATATTGACTAAAAAAGGAACTATTTCTATCTATCGTGTGATTGTACAATTAATAGATCCGGATGGAAAGGTTATTAGCAAATCTCAGCTTGTTAAAGCAGGTGTAGATCTTATTGAGTTACGTCCATTAATATTAGAATTATCTAGGAGCTTTGGAGTATCTGGGATACCAATTTCACGACTCCACAGAAAATATGTTGATTCTACGAATTATCCTATTTCTTATAATGATTTTTATACAGATATTCTTGCATTTCAAAGCAGTGGACAGTTAGGGGGAAGAATTGACATGTATGGAACCCCTGATATCGCGCTCGATGACTTATTAATAATTTCAACTGATAAATTCTTCTGTATGTCATGTAACGAGCTTAAATCGGTGTTAGAATCTCATCATCAGTGTAAAGCCTGTTTAAGATTCCTTTGTGAGAAGTGTTACACCGAAAGAGAATCAGTTGGCTATGTTGAATGTCCATTCTGTTATGCAAACGAATTTTCATTACTACAATAATTTTGTAAAGAAAAATTAGGTTCAATGTAAATTTCAATTAATTCTAATGAAAAAAAAACTGGAAAAGATCTAGGTATCCCAGAATGAATCATCAAGTCCCTTTTGATCTTTCTTTGTTTCAGTTTTTAGAGTGGATAACATTCCCTTAAAAGCTCGAGTTAAATCACCAACTTCGTCCTCTTGAGCCTCTAGCTCTTTATCTATTTGAATATCAAGTTCTCCAAGAATATCCTCACGAATTTTATCAGTAGCCATTTTCGAAGCAATATTAGTCAACTTTGTGATCGGCCTGATAATTCTATTAGACAACCATATTCCAATTGATAATGAAGCAACTACGGCGATGGCAATGATAGTTACTACTTGTATTAACGCACTGAGAGTCGCTGTTTCAATTCTATTTTGAAGAGGTGCAACGGAGGCAATTGCTTCACTGACTGGGACAACTATTAAACAGATATAATCTCCTTTTCCAACAGGAGCAAATGCGATATATCGTGCTTGAGTATTACGAACATATTCAACAACTCCAGATTCTCCACTGGTAATAACTGTTAAATGTCCAAGTAATAACGAAGGACTTCCATCAAAGTTGATCTCAACTTCTTCAATTGAAGGAAGATCAACATTAGGGTTTATTGCCGTCCATTCAGGATGAGCAACCACTAATCCAGATTGTTGTATTAATACTGCATACCCTGTTTCAAGTATAGTAATATCAATAATCTTTTCCTTAATACTCTCAATTGTTATATCTGCAAAAATACATCCAAGCAAATTCTGATTCCCAGGATGGTAAATCGCTTTCCCAATTGTAATTAATAATGCACCATCTATAGGGTCAAAATACGGGGCAGTAAAAACTATATTTCCAAATCCATTTCGAACTTCTGTGTACCAGTCCTCTTCAGTAGCAGTAAATGGATCCGTTTGTCGTTCAATATCAGTGCCACCAACGACAGAGCCCGGATAATTAATAAATAAGTTCTCGTGTTCAAAGGCAATGTATAACCATCGTATTTCCGGCATATTAATATGTATCAGTTTGAAAATGACATCCATATTAGCAGTACGGCTTACTGTGTCATTAAGTTGGCTATCAGCCTCTAATAGAGTCAAATAGTTGCTACTACTAGAACCTGGGAAATAAAAGCTAGAATAATCCCAGGACAAATATACTCCATAATATGGATCAAGATAGGTCCCATTCGGAAAATTCTGTAAACCCCGATCATATTCGAAAAAGTAATCATAGTAGCTACGCCGATAATTATATGGTGAGGTAGGCCGGAAGAGGTTTTCACATTCCTCAGCCATTGCGTTGACCATGGCTTCTGCATTGGATAATTTTCGATTAATAACTAAGGCATTTTGTTCTGCAGTTTGTTCAATATTATCTTTTATCTGGGTTTTTAAAGCATCAGTACTCATTACCGTTGTAGTTTGCCCAATGAGACTAATAAAAATTAATGAAAGCCCACCAACTAGGACTAATGAAATTAAACTGAATACTGCAAAGCTAATCACAATATTTTCCCTTATACTTCGTACCATTGTTTATACCTCCTTAGTCCTCACTCACATCAAATCCTTCAACGTCAACCTGTCCGATTGCATCTTTAATCTCCTCGAATGCTTCCTCAATAGCTCTTTCTATTTGGGTACTTGGTTTTGAAACATCTATATATCTACCCCGTGGAGTAGCATTACATAATTCTTGTAAGGGCCTGGCAATTCTTCTTACTTCCTCACCTACGCCTACAATGGCAATATTAATAGTTAATAGATTTTCATCAATAAAATCAGGAATTGAAGTAGCTTTTACTCCAATTTTCTCTGATAATTTTGTAAAAAATTCAAAAGTTCTTCGACCATGACGTAATATAGAGAAGCGTTCACTGGAATTATCCTCACCGTCTGTTAAAGCAATTAGCCATTTTTGCTCATTACCTTTCTCTTTATTCAGAAAGTTTAGTGCATCTCCTAGAGCATCATAAAAAGCTGTCATACCACTTGGATATCTTAATTCTTTGATCTTCCGTAGTATATTCTTTTCATTCCCTTCAACTTGTGTCAAGGGTAAAATTGTCCTTGATTGATTATTGAAGATTACTATTCCAACTTTATCTTGAGGATTTATTTGACCTTCGAAGAGCTTTGTTGCTCCGCGAACAGCTGAACGGATTTTTTGTCCTTCCATTGATCCACTATAGTCAAGGACAAACAACGCCATCTTTGGATGCATAATCTTTTTTCGGATCATTTCAGCACTAATTCTGGCTTTATGACTATCTGTGGGCTGATCTAGTTCTTCATAGGCTGTACTTAAACGTTCTAAACAATGCAATGCTAATCGGACATCATCAATAGATTTTGCTAAATCAAAGGATTTTAATAAGTATTCCAATGATTCTTTATACTTACCCTGTCCCATAAAGAAAATTGCATAGGTGAGATAGGTATTTGCCAGTCCTCGGGTGTCATTATTCTTTTCTGCTAGGTTCATTGCCTCCTTAAAGAATTTTTCAGCTTTGTTTTTGTCTTCTAATCGTTCGTAGACAATACCAATATTTCCTAATCGTGTGATTAATCCTTTGACATTTGAAGTCTCTTCATCATACTGTTTAGCAGTTTCAAGCATCTGTAAAGCTAATTTATAGTCTTTCTTATCTAGATAGAGTATCCCTAAATTGTTAAATCGTGATGCTAATCCTCTTTTATCTTTTTGAATATCTCCTATCCGAATGGCTTCAAAGTATGCTTCTTTTGCCTTATCGAAATCTCCCCATGCACGATAAATGTTTCCTAAATTATTTGTAGCTATTGCAATTCCTCTTTCATTCTTTGTAGTTGTAAATAGTTCATGTGCTTTCTTATAATTCTGATATGCTCGTTTCAAGTCACCACGATAATAATCTGTATTTCCAAACCGTAAGGAAGTTAATAAATTATCAAAGGCTGAATGTAACGTAGCCACCTCTTTTCCCATGGAAGAAGCACTACTTCTTAAATCCCGTGATAGATCTCCTTCTGCTATGAAATTCACCATACGAGTTAATTCGTTGACTGGTTGTACAATACGATTTGAGATAATGGATCCCACAACTACTACTAACGTGAGAATTATGATTAGAATTACTGCAAAAAGAAATGTTTGTTGAACTGTTAATCCTGAAATTGTTTCCCTAACTTGTACAGCAGAAGCAATGATGTCTGATTCAGGAACCATAATACCTAAGGAATAACCTGCTACTGTAATTGGTGCATAGGAAATAAACCAAGATTTTCCGTTCTTAAGAAAAGAATCTGTTCCTGATAAACCCTGTGTCATTTTAGAAACTATTGAACTTTCAAACGAATTTTGTTCATCCATATTTATGAATTCTAATTCACCTATTGAAGGAAGTTCTTCTGCCTCTTGATCCAACTCAGGATGCGCAATAACAGACCCATCACTCCCCAAAAGAAAGGCATAACCATTATCCAAGAAGGATATTCCTAGGACTTCTTCAACTATTGAAGTAATCGTAATATCTGCGCCAACAACGCCAAATAACGTTCCATTTTGATAACGCATAGGACGAGTGATAGAAATAATCAAACCTACCGCTGGATCCCAATAAGGACTTATAAAGGCACTAGCTGTCTCATTGAGAAGAGTAGTAGCAGTAGTATACCATTCTTCTTGTAAAGGATCATAATCTGTTCCGTCATCATAATAATCTAAGAAATATTCTAAATTATTATAGGGGTAATTCCTAAAGAGATGCCCTTCTCCTTCAAATCCAGCATAAATCCAAACATAATTAGTATTCGCCGCATGAAGGGACTTAAACGCATTATCCATATTTGAAGAGGCATTCAAAATTGTTTGCATCTTCAGACTTAAATCGAATGGATTTGCTGGGGTTGGTGCATATTCTCTTGGTAGAAAATAACAGCTTACATCCCAAGATATTTCCGGGGGATCATAATTATAATTATTTATTAGCCCTGGGACAACCAGCCCTGAATTCGTATTCTCAAGAACCTTATCCCAATAATAAGTGTGTTGGGGAGTAATATTAATTTCATTATTGAATAATACCTCAGTATAATTATCAAGCATTTTTACCTCAGAAATCCATTGTTTAAAGGTTTCATTTACAAAAATACCTTCATCTTGTACCATTCGTTGTAATTGTTCTAATGAGTCTGTCTTGAGTGCCTTTGCTGAATCATTAGAGTTTTCTTCACTAAGTAAAATGATCTGTATTCCACTCAATATGGCAAGGATCGATACTGGAATAATTAATAAAGTAATAAAGGTGATGAGTAATTTTTGACTTATCTTCATTTAATGCCCTCTTATAGAAATTCCATCTTAATTTTATCATTTAAATTCTCTTAAAGGAGAAGTTCTACTTTCAGAAAGAGAGGTCCATCTTTTAAATTCTTTCAATGTAGAACTCGGGAAACCTAGATCTTTTAAAGGATAGAAATTAAATAGAAATTAAGGACATTTGAAAATTTTGGTGGGAAAACTCTAGGTGAATGAGATAAATTGGACAATAGAAGACTCATGAGCTCTCTATGGTATTGGCAAAAATTTTAGAGAGTTTCATTTTCTAGATATTAATGAAAAAGGGGAATTATGTTTAAAAATTCAAGGACAAATCATTTCAATTAAAACAATCTTGGAAACAGTCTATACACAAATCAAGGAGCAATTAGGAGATATTACACAAGCACCCTCATTGACTTTGAGAATTCCTCAATTGGTTGAATATCAGATTGAAAAAATTGTGTCCTCATTTAATAGAAATTTTAATGAATTTAAGTATCAGGGTAAGTTCCACGCAGTTTACCCCATAAAGGTTAATCAACAAGCCCATGCAATTAAAACCGTTTTAGATTCAAAAATTATTCAGTATGGGCTAGAAGCTGGAACTAAAGCTGAATTTATTATAACTCTCGAAGCTCTAAAAGAGAAGAGGGAACATCTTATTGTTTGCAATGGTGTTAAAGATGAGGATTATTTAGGACTTGCGTTAAGAAAACTAAATGAGGGATGGAATATCCTTATATCGATTGAAACACTTCGAGAACTTGAAACATTATATAAAATTGATCCTGATTTTAACTCAAAAATTTGTTTACGTTTAAAGCCCTATATTCCAGTTTCAGGGCATTGGGCTCACTCATCGGGTAGAGACTCTAAATTCGGTTTATCTATCGCTGAACTGGATGAAATTCTTAATTTTCTTATATCCAAGAAAAAGAAAAACATATTATTTGCTCTTCATGCTCATATTGGATCACAAATCACTTCATTAACTGATTTTAAGGCGTTAGCTGAATATCTTACATCTTATTATACCTTTCTAAGAAAAGAAGGTTATGATAACCTTCAAACCTTAAATTTTGGAGGAGGACTCCCAATTGATTATGAAGGTCTAGTTACTGTACAAGAACCAGATACTATAGAATTTTATGTTCAAAATATAGTTAAAGGAATCATTTCAAATATTGAAGAGAATACCCATCCTAATATTCTAATTGAAGTAGGTAGGGGAATTACTGCACTTTCATCATTAGTTTTGGTACAAATTCTTGAAATTAAAGATATTTACCCTCAAGGAGAAGTATTAGGGAAAAATTATTACAGTTGGAAGAAAAAAATTGATTCTATTCAATCTTTAGATGACTTCATGTTATTGTACAAGAATTTCAAAGATTTTGATATTGAAGTAACTAGTAAATGTAAAAACATGGTCGAATTGAAGAATCATGAACACTTAATTGGTTTTTTAAGACTAAAATTCAGAGAAAAGATAATTAAGCATTTTGATTCAGCCCAAATTACAAAAATTCTTCAGGAACCTCAAGTAAATGAATTATTAATCGTCGCATCAAAATTTGCAATAGGAAATTTCTCTGTGTTTAACAGTGCCTGTGACTATGTTTTAGTGAATCAATATTTTCCAATATTTCCTATTGAATTTCTTAACTTCCCTCCAGAGACGTTACTTCGTTTAGTAGATATTACATGTGATTCTGACGGGGAAATGAACCGATTCTTAACAAAAAGAAACAAAAAACTTTTCCATACAAATGATAATTTTCTTTTAAGCTTCCCTGAACCTCAAGAGTTACAGGGAATACCTGTTGCGAATGTTAATGGATTGAATGAATCATATCTAGCAATTGCATTGACAGGAGCCTATCAAGATATTATCCAATTTGATCACAATCTCTTGGGTAACCTTCCTGATGTTGAGATTCGTTTAAATCATGATGGCTGGAAAATTCGATGGATTTCTTCAAGTGAGAGCACATCAAATATATTAGCAAAAGTTGGATTTAGAATTCCTGATGAGGAATACACCTTGATAAAGACCTCTTATGCTAAGGACTCATGGAATCGTTAATAAAGAGATTATTTCATTGTTGATTCAAGGTAATAGATATTGGAGAATTATTGATCCTATGGGGAGTAGGAGTCCCGAAAGGGCACTTAATTTACCACCATAAGTACGAATATAGAACATTAAATCACGTGTAACATTAATTGCAATCGTTTCACCAAAAATACTTCCTCGTGCACCCTCGTTAATAGCCAGATGAAAAAGATGGGAATCGAATGATTTTCGTTCAACAGTGAACCAAACTGCATCTCCAATTTGCAAAATTCGGGTCAATAATCCAAGAATATCCTGACTCCCCTCCGAGATAAAAGGAAGGGGTATTTTGTCAATTAGAAAGTCTTCAGCTTCATCAGCAGCTAAAGAAATGTTGAGGTTTTCCATATAATGATTTGTGGGAGCAGATAATTGAAAATTTAAAGATCTTTTTCTATTTGAATAGAGAGATACATCTTTATTCAGGGTGAAAGACAAAATTCGGAACGGGTTTTCATTTCCCACAACTTTTTCAGGAGCAGCAATATTAGCCCAAATGTCATTATTTCCTAAAAATTCTCCTAAATTATCTGTTAGTTCAATAATTAATCGATCAATCATTTTGAAGATTTCAGGAATTCTTGGAGTGAGTTGGTTAAAAATATCATTTAAAATCAATAGATTTATACCAGAGGTTCCTCCTGCTAAGAATTCAGGCATTTGTGATGAGGAGATAACTTCTAGCAATTCTTTGAGAAAAACCTCTTCTGTAAGTAATAAAGGCATTCGTTGTTTAATATAGAATAATAATAAAATTTTTTCACGGGCTCGTTCAACACGAGTCTTTTTTTCTACTTCTGGTTCATAATTGACATTCAATGACTTATCAATAAGCTCTGTCCATTCATCAAAGTGCATTTTTGTTATTGGGTCTAAAAAGGCTAAAATTGCGTCACTGAGTAGATTATCCAAGATGATTGGGGTCTGTTGAGGATAATAGAATTTTAAAAACGCACCAACTTCAAAACTGGGTTTTTCTGGTATTTTAAGGAGTAATAAAATCCCGATAGCTATTAAAACTAACCCAATGGCACTAAATATCAAAATAGGCCTAAGAATTACTCCCTCTATAGCTGAGAAGTCTTGTCCAAGGATTTGTGTGACTAGGGTATTTATATCCTCATTAACCTGTAAAAATGGAATAACTAATACAACAATTAAGATAAGAATCCATGAAAGAAAGATAACAAGAGCAATAATCGTTGAATTCAATAGTACTTGGGTTGTAAAGTTAGTTACGGCACTATATCCTTCTAAACTGTCAACAGGGAATCCTGCTTCTGCTTTCATTCGTGTTTCTGTTTTGAAGCTCCTTCGTATGAATAAACCATTAATTAAATAAGAAAATGCATTAAGAAGCAATAAGGTCCAGAAAAGGGC
Source organism: Candidatus Hodarchaeum mangrovi (assembly GCA_016839515.1). Lineage (GTDB taxonomy): Archaea > Asgardarchaeota > Heimdallarchaeia > Hodarchaeales > Hodarchaeaceae > Hodarchaeum > Hodarchaeum mangrovi. The sequence continues at coordinate 7,816 of JAEOUE010000198.1, read as the reverse complement.
TGCTATTTTCATTTCATTAGCTGTAGGAAGAAAATTACCTAAAATCATAAAGTATAATATGATTAAAGGTAAAAGAACCATCAAAATAGGGCCAACTTTCCGACAATAGCCATTTAGAAGACTATTAATTCTCATAACTATCCCAGCAATCAAAATACGAAACATAATCCTATTTAAAAATATAAAAGATCATCTATATTCAAATAATATCTGAAGTTGTAATAATTATTTTTATCCTCTACATGAGAGAATTGTCATAATAATCTATAGATTAGGTTTATAAGACCTTTTTTAAGCCAATAAAGTACTTAAAAAGTGATAAGATCATAATATTGTTTTTGATAAGTCTCATCGCCATCTTTTTAGTGTAGGGAACAATGATTGAAGATAATTCTTTGCTTCTTCTATTGTAATATCAAGTTCCTTTGCTGTAGTAGATAAGCTCAGCTCGATCATCTCTTTCATTGTGATCTCAGGTTCAAGAAATTCACCAGCTTCATAACAATCACTACAATACTCATCACTTCGTGTTCCATTAGCTTCAGTGCCTTTATGTTCAAGTTTTTTGAGAGGTGCTGCACAGCTTTGACAGATAGGTCCAATTAATTTCCTAGAAGTCATTTTTCTCAATCCGACATCTTAATTCATTGTTAGTAATGAAAATTTGTTTATATTTCAAATTTTACACTGAATTAATTATGATAAATATTTTATAATTCATCTGGGAGATTGATTATTCTTTTAACTTTTAAGATATACTCTTCTATTTGAGCTTGTGCAAGACGTTCTAACAGTGGACTATTCTCTCTAATTAGATTCTCCCATAAACTTAATTGCTTTTTAATTTGCTTTTCTTCTCTTACTACTCTTTTGTATAAAAATTGGAGGTCATTTTTTTCTGCTATATTTTTAGCTTGAATTAGAAGCTGCATTGCTTCTGTAAGATTTTCATCAATTAACGCTAATTTTGCTTTAAGGATTGTTACATCAACATATAAGGGGAAAATATTTTGTTCATAAGCTAATGAAGCAAAATTATTTAGCCTTTGTTTGAGTTCTTGGAAAACTTCACTTTCTTTTATTGTTTCATTTGGTGACAATTTTATTTCAAAAAGTAAGAGTTCACAGAGATTTAACATAGCTGTTCTTTTTGAATCAGCTAAATAGTTCAATAAATTGAGTTTTATATATGGATCATCAATTATTTCTTGAAATAAACGTTGAGCTAAGGCTTTATCTTTGATCCGATTGCTAGTTTTCAATATCAAGGCTTCTGCTAGTTTATACCACTGATTGAGGAATTGTTTAATCACTTCCTTCCTTTCATAATATTGAGTGAAAAGTCCAAAATACTTTTTCGCTTCATTAACGTTATTAATGTCTAGCATTATAGTGATTATCTCATAATAAGCTAATCCTTCAGTTTCTTGGCCCGCAAGTAATTTTTTCTCTCTTAATAATTTCAAACATCTTTTATAATAGTTTAATGCGCTATGTGTGTCTCCTTTTGTACGATAAACGCGGCCAATATGAAGAAACGTTTGACAAAAATAAAAATCATCATTTATCTCTTCCAATATTGGAAGAGCTTTTTGAAAGCAGATAAGTGCACGATCTACGTCTCCTTTGAGGTGATAAAGGTTACCAATATCTAATAAATTCCAGGCATGAACAATCTTTACACCAACTTCCTTAAACATCCCCATACTTCTTTCATAGTATTCTAAAGCTTTATTTAAATCTCCTTTTGTATATTGGTGTAAATCTCCTAATAAGTGGAGACAAAATTGAATCCCTTCTTTGTCATCCAACTCTTCACTAATTGATAAGCTCTTTTGATAAGCATCAAGCACGATAACGTTTTCATTACTGAAATTAAAATAAAAATCTCCAATTCTAAAAAGAAGGGATGCTACTTGTTTAGTCCTTGGAAGCTGATTTACTAGCTGCAAACTCCTCTGAATATAAACAGAAGCGGTTTCTGGTTCCCCCTTTCTTTGATAAGCTCTAGCAAAATGCCAGAGGGTTTCAACTATTCCTTCCCTATTCTGAAGTTCTTCACAGAGGTTCAAACAATCATTCAGTATTTCTAGTTGATTTTTATATTCATTTTTTATTCCAAATATCTCAGCTAAATCTACAAGTATTTCAGAGATTTTTTTTGGGTTTCCTATCTTTTTATAATGTGCAATGCTTTCCTGAAGACATTTTTCTGCATAGTCTAACTTTCTTAATGAACTGTAAATTAATCCTTTATTCCTGTATAATGTAGCTCTTTGTTCTGTTATTTCAATTGGTTCACTATCTGAAATGTTTCCGATTATTTGTTCTCCTTCTTCAAGTAATTGGAGATATTCCATTAATCTCTGTCTTGAATATGTAGGAGTAAATTGTTCCGCCTTTCTCAATGTCTCAGCTTTTGTATTAATGGCTTCGACTAGTAATTGTTGGTTTTTTGGAACCTGATTACGAGCTACAATTAGAGCCTTATCTGCTAATTCAAGACCTTTAATAGTTTTTCCTATATTAGCTAATATTTGACATTTAAGGAATTCTAATGTTAGAGAATTTTCCAAATCTATATCATTGGTATTCTCTAAATTGTAAATGATCATTAATGCTTCATTGAACTGATTTTGGTCAATTAAATGCTGAATTTTTTTCTTATTCACCATTTGTCTATATCATCAATGATTACCATATTTTAACTTATCCTATGGGTTGGTGAGATTCTTATTATATGAATTTCTTAACTTAACGCAAGAGATTGAAGGAACAGGGCTTAATATGATCAGAGTGAGTTAATATATTCAGAGATGTATGTCCTTGATAAAATATAAATATTAAGATGAGATGAAATTTTCGTTAATAAATAGAATATTCACTTTAATAAAATCTAATCCATTTTGTAAAGTTTAAAAAAGAAGAGTGGGATTAAAGGCGTGCTTCTTGTAATCCAACATAATGACTGATCAAGTTTAAACTAATATGTAAGAATAAGGTAATTGGGACAAGGAAGATCAACCATGTCAGTGGAATGGGAACTACAATACTGACAAATAAAATTGAAGTTATTAAAAATCCAAGTTGATCCATAAACATAAAAGACTCTCCTCTTTTAAGTCCAGATCTTCTTTTAATGAAACTTCCTATTATATCTCCAGATAAAGCACCAAATCCTAATAAAAATCCAATCAATGCACTAACTGTGTATATATTCCCGTTGAAGAATTTTATAACCATATGGTTAATTATAGTAAGATAATACAGGTTTATCGAGAAAAGTTGTGAGAAATATAGTATCGCCATTGAAGTAAGAATTCCTGCTAATACTCCCCCTATGAATCCACGGATTGTTTTCCCATCTCCTAGTATCCTTTTATTATCCAACCATAGTCTTCCACGATCAATTGGACAATTAAATAGAGACCCTCTTCCTAAAAATACTGGAGCTGCATTCGCTACAAATGCTGGAAGAATAAAGATCACTGATTCAAAGATATTGAGGTCTAGCATGGTATATCTCCTCCTGTATGTTGATAATCTAGGATAATGATCTGCAAAATAAAAGAACAAAGGTGGACTAGAAAAATCAGATGAAATAAAGATTCAAAACTGATGATAAAACCAAATAATAGTACTATTCTCTTCATCCCTGGATCGAATTTTGTTTTATCTCTTAATGAGGTCATAATTAAAATAGAATAGATTAATAGTCCGAATAAAATTATAGAAATATCCATGACTAGTGTGAATGCTAAAAAAAGTAATACTTCTAGAGACCGATCAAAAATTAATTCAAGTTTTTCTCCAGTTTGACTTGTAAGACCATACTTTCTAGCGACATTCCCATCAATTCCGTCAAAAAATAACGATATTGACATTATTATCAGTCCCAATTGCCATTCATTTTGTAACACTAATATTACAGATCCTAATCCTATCGTAAATCCAATGAAAGATATTTGATTAGGGGTTAATCTTAAGTAATCATGAAATAATATCCCTATTGGATCCATCATTTGATCATATTTTTCCTTCACTTTAGGTATTCTAATATGCATTAGATAATCGCCTCCAAATGTTTAAACCTATTTTTTCGATGTTTAATCGTATAATTAGAGAAGGGGAAGAAAGGCTTTTTCTCAAATCCTTTAATATAATCTAGAGCTATATGTGATAAAAAGAATAGAACTGGTACAAATGTATTTAAATACACACTTAAAGGAATTACCCACAGGAGAGAAATAGGTTCTTGTAATGGGGTTCTCCAATTCCAATACCGAATAACAGAAAATCCATTTTGTTTTACATAAAGTGGAATTTTGACCAGATGGTCAAGATCAATCAGTATACCAAATAATAGTGCCCATAAAACATCAATTCCTGATAAATCCATCAAATGAATTATTAGAACTGTAATCAGTATATGTATTAAAATATTCATATCATTTTTCTCCATTTCTAGTATTATCGTTTTCGATATGAATGACACTAAAATTAATAGCCTTAAAAATACCAATTAAACTATTTCCAGCAAAATAATCTTCGCTGGAGAGTGATTGTCCTAGAAAAATAGTTTGCTACACAAAGTAGTATTTAAAAGGTTATAAGAGGATTATTTTCTATCATTCAGGCTGGAATAAAGAAATGGATATCCTAAAAGAATTCAGACCCCAACTTGAAATTCTTGATAGAGTTGTAATTTTTGAAAAAAAGGTAGAATTTCACAGATTTTTAATTGTCTTAACATTTGCAGGCTATATTTCAATAATGGGTGGTTTTATAGAATATATTTGTTATCGCATCTTGGGAGTAGATGCCACTTTTTTTATTCTTCAAGCCACTAATATTCCTGAATTAAGTATATCATCTGAACCTATTCTTTTCATCTCGATTTGGTTATTCTATCTGCTTCCATTTGTGAGTTTAGGTATTTATATAATTAATACTCATTCTATTATCCTTTGGAATAGAGCTTACCGTTCAATAGCAATGCTTATTTCTATATTATTTCTTATAACTCATTTATGTATTCTATTAATTGGTATTGATAATCAAATTTGGATTCCAAGTATATGGGGTATTGTAGTTGGATCTGGATTTATTCTTGCAGGACAAATATTCTATTCAGAAACAAATATTAACTTGATTCGTCTTAGTATGTTTATTTATGGTAGTTTTTCAATACTTTTAGGCTTATCTGCTTCTATTATTCTCCCCCTAGAAATAGCGATGTTTATGTTCTGTCTAATTTTTGGTCTAATCTTGATATTATTAAGTATATTTCTCAGAATGAACCTAGTTAAGGTTGTAGCAGTATCTAAAGAAAAATAAATCAAGTTAAAATTTGGAAAGTGAATTAATATGAAGGAAACAAATTTGTTAAGAGAAAACATACCTCTTAATGAGCTTGATTCCACAGTTCATGAACCAGTTAGACTTGGAGTGCTTACACTACTGCACTTAAATTCTTCATTAACTTTTGGAACAATTCAAAAAGGATTGGGTGTTACATCTGGAAATCTGAACACTCATTTGACCAAGCTAATCCAAGAGGAATTTATCAAACAGGAAAAGACCTTTATTGATGTTCGTCCAAGAACGATCATTCATATCACCCCTAAGGGGAGAAACGCCTTGATAAATTATACAAAATGCCTAAAACAAATTTTGGAACAGATTCAACAAGATTGAATGGATTCATAGAGATCCCATTTCTAGTATCATCCAGAAACTATCTAAAGATCTATTCTTGGGATAAACATTGGAACCATCTTTCTATAATCTTCGTATTCCTTTCCGAATTCATTTATCAGCTCCTTTTCCTCCTTCCATGAGATGAGATAAATATAAATTCCCAAAAAAGGTGTTAGAAGTAGAGCATACAGTGCAGAAAGTAGGATTGAAATGCCTAAATGTGCTAATAGTGCCCCAACATATTGAGGATGTCTAACTACTGAATAAACTCCAGTTGTAATAACTTTCTCTGCTCTATGTGTTTCTGCTACTTTTAGAGTAACTTCTAATACACCTTTTAATGATATCCATAACACTATAATGATAATTGGGAGAAAGATAATTAGATGAATAAAAGGGATTTTAAAATTAATAGTTGGAACCACAAGAGATTGGTCCTGAAGAATTGGAAGTACGAATCTTGGTTGTGGTGAAAGCCAAATTCCAAACAAAAATATAAAAAATCCCCACCCTGAGATAAGTCCAAGGAGAGCTCCAATCTTCATACCTTTTTCAAGTCCAAATCTTTGTTGTAACTTTGTGTGTTCTAAAGACCAGAAATAGGGTGCTAGTATTATAACCTCCATTATTACACTAAACCAAAACCATGGAAACATTTTAAATTCCAATAATTATTAAAGAGATTTTAAATTTATTAATTATGCCTTAAAGAATTAGCTTTAATGACTTTAAAAATTGATTTTCATCTAGTCCACTTCTTTGGTTTAGTTCCAAATAAAAGGAACAGAAGAAAATTTTTATTCTTTCGTAATTAATGATTGCTGATTTAGATATAGGTCTTGTCAAAATCTTTACTAGGTTCAAGAGCTGCTGTTGCTTGATCGCGCATCGAAACAGCCAATTGTTCGATTTTTTCTGCTTGAGCTAAAATAGGCTCAATGTGCACATTTAAATGAGGAACTAAAAGGTTTAAAACTTCAATCAGACGGGCAGCTGTACGAATTTCAGGATAATGTTGACGTACTTCTCCTAGGAGAACAATGACATCAGATTTATTAAACCAGCCTTCATTTAGAAGCACAGCACTTAACCCCTTGATGACACCTTGATCTAATAACTTAACACGTTTACTTTTTAACTCAGTACGGCATTTATCTGTTGTACCGACTCCAAATACTCTCATAGGTAATTCTTGAGGAGAATCAGTATAATCACTCAAAAAGCCATCAATGGATACAATTCGTTCTATTTCCTTTTCTTTTGCCCATTGGAAAATCTTTCTACCAATCTCTCGCGTAATTGGTGGATATTGTGGGATTTCTGAAACTAAAAGAGCATTTTTTGTCTCTTTATTGGCATAAATACGAATAGGAAACTTAGGTTTATTATAATAAACGACACATATCGTGGGCAATTGGTTACTATCGCCAACTGCAACTTGGTCGTATTTCCAATTTTCAGGACGACCATCAGCCTCAAGAAGTATATTGGCAACGATCAATGCTAGACTACTGATGCTGGGAAAACATTCAATCAATGTGCCTCCAGAAAGATCGATCTCTGTGACATTCCTAATTTCAAAATCATCTGAATAAAGATGGGTCATAATTATTTCATCTCATTTACTAACTTAAAAAGGTTACAGTATAGAGAATAATCCATTAACTACAGAACTCATCAGGAACTAATTCATAAGAGTGTTGTTTATAAGCAATCTAAATGGTTAAAGGTAGTCTTAGCAAAATCTATCCAATTATAGAAAGATAATTTGTTAATGAGTGAAGTCGGGTTAATTAACATTTAGATCACAACCTAGATCTGTACCAAATTCCGAATCTATTATCTAATTACTTTTTTAATAGGGATTGAATTTCTATTATGGATTGATAGATTCGTTAGACGTTCCTATAAGTAGTGATCCAATTTCTTCTTTACAATTACGTCGAATTAATTTAAGGAATGAGTATTATTAATAGAAATTGGATGAGTAAAAAACTAGCCTTTATTATATCTAACTTCCTTAGCATAAAATCTTCCATTACGAAATTCAGGTTCAAAAGGAGGAGATATCTCCTTCTTTACAAGTTCTGGTGGTTAAACCTCATAATATCCTTAG
>JAEOUE010000197.1 GCA_016839515.1 Candidatus Hodarchaeum mangrovi | reverse complement strand
CATTTCGACTGGAACAATTTCATAATATGCCATATTCACCTCAATTAAAGATAATAATTGGAATTGAAATTTATTCAGATCCCGAAAAATGTCTAATATCTTCAATGGCATATATACTACCCAAATTAAGTCGGTCAGTAAGTGCAACTGTCATCATTAGTCAAGAATACAGAAAAAGCTGATTCAAGACCTCCGTAGACCGTCTTTCTCATCATAAGGGAAAAAATGTTTCATTTAACCCTTTCTTGTGTCATTAAACACTTAATAGAATCAGTTTATTAAATCTTATTTTTACTCTGAATCCTTAAACATGGAGTATATAGTAACATTGAAAAAAATTTATAAAACAAAAAAGATAAAATGGTCGTTCTTTAATAAACAGCTGGAGTTTGAAATTCTCCACCATAAGCAAATGCTTGATCTGGATCTATTTCTAGAAATACCTTTTCTCCTCGCTCTAATGGGACTTCTTTTATAATTTTACGATGAATTGTTAATATTGTTTTATTTGATAACTCTACTTTTACATACTCCAAAGTTCCCATAAACATTGATTCCAAAATTTTTGCTGTTATCTGATTTTTTGTTTCTGATTTATCATGAGATATTTCGATCATTTGTGGTCTCAGAATCACATGAACATTTTCTTTAACTTTTAAACCTTTTATTTGGTTTGACTTGAAACAGTCATTTGAATTTAATAAGCATAAAACCGCACTATTGTTTTCTAAATTAAGTACTTGACATTTGATAAGGTTGGCTTCACCAATAAATGCTCCTACAAAGGAATTAAAGGGGTGTTGCCAAATTTCTAATGGTGACCCTACTTGTTCTACTATTCCTTTATTCATTACTGCAATCCTATCTGAGATGGATAAAGCCTCACTTTGGTCATGTGTTACAAATATAGCTGTTAGACCTATTTTCTTTATTAATGTTCGAATTTCTGATCTTGTTTCGATCCTTAGTTTAGCATCAAGATTTGAAAAAGGTTCATCAAGAAGTAAAATAGAAGGATTGACAACAATTGCTCGAGCTACTGCAATTCTCTGCTGTTGTCCTCCCGAAAGCTCCGAAGGTTTTCTTTCTGCCAATTTTTCGGCTTGAACCATCTTTAAAGCTTTTAATATTCGTTCCTTTCGTTCTTCTTTAGGTATCTGCCTAGATCCAACGGTCATACCAAATTCTACATTCTTGAAAACAGTCATATGAGGCCATAGAGCATATGATTGGAAAACCATCGCCATATCTCTTTTTCGAACAGCTAGATTTGTGATTGGCTTCATTTGTCCATCGTTGCGATCTTTAAAGTATATTTCTCCCCCATCAACTTTTTCTAAGCCAGCAATAGACCGTAAAGTGGTTGATTTTCCGCAGCCAGATGGTCCGAGTAATGTAATAATTTCTCCTTCATAGATTTCTAAATTAACATTATCAACCGCAATAACGTCACCAAACTTCTTTGTAAGATTCTCTAAGATAAGAATAGGAGTCTTTTTGCTCAAAACTCAGACCTCATTATACTTTATTCCATAAATTTAGACCTTCGTTTCTTTTTTAAACTTTTGTGGTTTAAATGATTCTGTAATCTGTTGTAAAAGGTTTATTTTAAAGTTTATCTTAAAAGATGTTGTTTAGAGAAATGCAAGGGATTTCAAAATTTAACTAAATCTTTTTAATGAGAAATTCTAGGATTTTTTCTCCTAAATGGGATTCTAGTAAAGAATTATATATTGTACTATCGTATTGTCTGTAAATCTTTTGATTGTTTGAACACAATTAACTATATTTAAATAATACAAATAAACCTTAAAAACTAACTCCTAGCACAGATAATTCCTGACCTATATCAATTTTTCTACACTTATGATAGGTTAATGTGAAATATTAGACATTAATTCAAATTTAGGAGAAAGAATATATGAAAAAATATCTTCTAGGAATTTTCTTGGGATTTTTGCTCCTTGGAGCATTTATTCCAACTATTGAAAACATGGCTGCTCCCCAAATCACTGATACTTTAGTAATTTTACACCCTCATAGCAGTGAATTTGCAGATCATGTTATTGATGCCTTTAAGGTTTGGTATACAACAGAAACTGGTAATGATATTACAGTCACTACATCAGTAAAATATTCTGGTGATTGTTACGCTGATGTTGTGACATGGAATGGCACAAATCCAGAAGCTGACGTTTGGTGGGGTGGTGGTGAATTTTATTTCGAAGAAGCACGAAAAGCAAATCTTTTAGAGCCATATGAGGTAGTTGAAGATGGCAATATCTCAGCATATTTAGGTGGATGGCATTTAAAAGATGACTCGGATACTACCCCCACTTGGTACGCTGCAGCAATGAGTGGATTTGGAATAATTTACAATACTGCTTATCTTACAGCAGAAGGATTAGATGTGCCAACAACTTGGGCTAGTCTAGCTGATCCTCAATATTTTGGTCATGTCGCAATGACTGATCCTGATTTAAGTGGATCAACGGTTGCTATTGTAAAACAACTTTTACAATTTATGGCAGATGAGCATTCTGGTTCAGAAATAACATTTGCAGCAAATGTTACTTCAGCTTGGGAATTATGGGTAAAAATCTCTGGTAATATAGGAACTTTTTCAACAAGTAGTTCAAAAGTACCTGCTGATGTTTCGGAAGGAAATGCAGGAATTGGTCTTTGCATTGATTATTATGCATTAGATATTATGGTAAATAATACTGACATTGGGTTTACATATGGTGGAGCTACAACTGTCAGTCCTGATCCTGCAGGAATTATTAAGGGAGCTGCTAATTTAGCCCCAGCACAGAAGTTTATGGACTTCTTAACTGGAACTGCAGGGCAAACTCTTGTTGGTGATTATCGTACGCCAGCTAACTTTAAAGCAGGAACTGCCAGCCATATTCCAAAAGCTTTCACTACCACAGGAGCCCCAAATACAGCAGCATTCCCGATCATCAGTCCATTTAATCCAGCAATTGATGGTGCGATTCATTCACGAGCTGAGACTCTTTTCCACTATTGGATTGTAGAAAACCATGATGACTTGAAAGCTGCATGGGAGAAAATTATTTCATTAAATGATGGAAGCCAGAAAGATGATGCGATTGCAGCTCTTGTCAAATTACCTGCTGACTTCAATGGTACAATGGCAGGTTTAGTAGCCCTTAAATACAAAGACTCTGCAGTTACTGGAAATTGGACCGCTCACGGCGCAGCACAATTCGCTGAAGCATTAGAAATTGCTGGAAAAGGAGGAGCAATTCCCGGATTTGAACTTTTAATAATCCTTGGAAGTCTAGTAGTTTTGATTCCTCTTTTACGTAAAAAGGAATAGAACTGAAAAATACCCTTTAGATCAAGATTTTTTAAAATCTGATCTTTCTCTTTTTTTTTTACTAACCATCTGAAAAAAACTCTATTTTAATTTTGCCAAGATATTTTTAAAGGAGCATATAAAATTAAATAAAAAGGAATCTTCCTGATTAGAAGGATCGAAAATGATACCAGCTACCTTAACAAAAAAGTTCAAAGAAGAAATAGCTCCTAAGACAAAAAAAAAGACAAAATCTTTATTTGCCAATTATGAATTCAAATCCTTAGGTATATTCTCAATCCTAATGTTTATATTCAGTTTTTATATGTTATTACCAATTTTAAATGTCTCAATTGCAGCTTTTAACTTTTCAGAACCAAATAATTTCTTTGACAACTTTATTTTCGTATTCAATGACACTGTTTATCGAACAAGCTTATTCAATACAGTTTTCACAGGTTTCACGACCACTTTTATCTGTTGTATTATTGGTTTGACGGTAACTATTATTTTTGCTAGATATCATTTTGCTGGTAAAAGATTTTTCCAGATATTAGCTATCCTTCCTTTAGTATCCCCTCCTTTTGTAGGAACATTTGGATTAAGTCGTCTATTAGATCGTAATGGTATTGTTAGTAATTTTCTTCAGCTATTCATTCCTGGTTTGCCCGATTTACTTGGTTCTTCACTTTGGGGAATCATCTTCATGCAATCTATTCATCTCTGGCCCCTTATCTTCTTCAATGCTTCTGCTTCATATAGTAAGATTGATCCTGCTCAAGAAGAGCAAGCTAGAAATTTAGGAAGTTGGGGATTAAACTTGTACCGAAAGATTATCCTACCTTTAATAACACCAGGATTTGTTGCAGGAGCTGTACTCGTATTTATTTGGTCAATTAGCGATTTAGGTACTCCAATTGTTTTAGAATTCCCAAAATTTGCTCCTTTTGTTGTTTTTAAAGATATTAGAGATGAAAGACAGACACATCTTTATGAAGCTTATGCACTTGTGATTATTTTACTTATAATTAGTGTTCTTGCGCTATTATTTGCCTCTAAACTTGTTGGGATGAAAGATTATGCTCCAGAAAAAGTTTCAGGAATGAAATTAGATCGAATGATGCAAACTCCATCAAAATCTAAATTAATTCTTGTTTATTTTATTCTTTCATTTCTATTGATTATATCGCTTCTTCCCCATCTTGGGATCATTTTTGTAGCCTTTGTTGAAAAAATCAATATTGGGGAAATAATACCCACCCTTTGGACTTTGGAAGGAGTAACAACAACATTAAGCAAAGAAAAGGTTATAGATATGATCATTAATTCCCTAGTTTACTCGATCTTAGCAATGTTTATAACAATTTTTATTGGAATAACCGTTGCATATCTTATTGTCCGAAAGAAGAAGCTAAATGGAATAACTACTATTATGGCGATTATCGGAGGCTATGCAGGACTTATTCTAGGAGCAAAAGCAGCATCAAGGCTCTCTATAGGATCAACAGAGAAAGTTCTAACTATGTTTGCATTTGCAATTGTAACTGCTCTTATCTTCTTTTTTATTGGTAAATTATTAAATCTTCGATCATTAGAAATTTTTTCGACCATGCCCTTTGCCGTCCCAGGCATTGTTTTAGCATCAGGATATATTTCATTCTTTAGTTCAACTACTTCTTTATGGGGTCTTTTACCCGCAGAATTTGATCTTATACCGATTATTGGAAATATAACTAGTTTAATTCGAGAAATATTCCTTTCTACCCCTAATTCACCATTAGAATTTAGATTCACCTCTTTTTGGTTTATCTTTGTTGTTTCTTATTCTGTTAGAAGGATGCCTTATGCTGTGCAGTCATCAACCGCTGTTCTTCGTCAAATTCATGAATCTCTAGAAGAAGTCGCACATAATTTGGGTGCATCCACATTAACTACACTTAGGAAGGTAACAATACCTTTAATGGCGAGTGGTGTGTTAGCAGGGGGGATTTTGACTCTAATAACGAGTTTTACAGAAGTTTCGACCTCTATCATGATTACGCCTATAAATGAACCTTTTAAACCATTTTTTCCCTTCACTAGTTTATCAGACCCATTGACAAAAGGAATTTATGATGAAATAAATCGTGGGGGATATCCTATAGCCCCTGCTGGTGTTATGGGATTGATTCAATTGATTGTAGCAGCAATAGGAATGACAATTACACAAAAATTACTTGGTGAAAAAACAGGAACAGCATTTGGCGGATGAAAAAATGTCAGTTGAACAACCCCCAAATCGATCACAATATTCAAAGAAAATAATTAGATTCTTGAAAGATTTACCAGCTTATATCATAGAATATAAAAGTGCTATTATTTTTATTGTGGCTTGGTTAATCATTGCTGAAATTGCAGGTTATTCATTTGTAAATCTTTTTATAATGATCATTAAACTCCTAGCGTATCCATTATATTTAATACTTTTTAACACAGAGTTTAGAGCAATGAAAATCCCAGAAATATTTATCCTATTAATCCCATTAGTCTTTTTCGTGTTAATTGGATTTTTAACTATTATTGCAACTGAGGATTGAAAGATATCACCCCTTCAATTAATTAAACTATCTAAAGTTTAATAGATTTAAATAGGTATGATTTATCAGCTAATGGGGTCATTTCAGGAGATTTAATAACATATATTAATGTTCTAAGCTTCTCTATATTATTAGTATGGAAAAAAATAGATATAAAGAGCCCATTGATTCAGTCTAAATTCTTCTTTTCTTTATTACGTGAGGGGATGAACTCTTCTTTCAGGAATTTAACCAAATCAGCTACTGAGATAAAGGTTTTATCTGCAAAAAAACTTGTAAACGGGCTATAATTTTCTGCTGGAAAAACAGCAAAAACATATTTATTATTACGGAATCCATAAGCTTGTTCATTAACCACACCAGATGAATGGACAATTTCTGGATAAAATACAACAACCATAGTTCCTTGATCTATTAACTGGAAGTCACGATAGACAGTTTGATAAAAATCATAAATACGAATGTCATCAGGAATGTCTTCATAGACTTTTTCGAGTTCCATGGTTCCAGGATCAAATACAACCATTCCAAGATTTCTAAGTTTGTTTGCTAAGATTTGTATTTCCTTTTTTTTTTCCTCATCTTTGATATGTGTCATAGGATAAGAGAGATAGACTTTTTCGGAAATCTCATGTTTAAAAATGAGTAAATATAAAGTTTCAGGAGGTTGTTTTCTTGCTATTATATAGAAAGGCTTTTTCAATATTTCCGCCATAAGTTTAGTAGTGAATGCTTCCTCTTCTTGCCAAATTCCTAATTGTAGTCGATTATTCATACCTCCCCAAAGCGGATTGGCTTCTAATGTATTATAAATATCATTAATCACATTAATAATTGTTATGAAAATATCTGGTTTCAATTTTGTTAAATAAAAAAAATCCCATCCTTGCATCAGATGCTCACGCCATCTAAAGGTTGCATGAGTGTTGATAATCACGGCAACATCTTCATTTTGGGATTCATACTCTTTCACTTCCCGAATTATTCGTTCAAAAACAGTTGATCTTAATGCTTGAAGAGTTGAAGGTGAAAGATCTAACATCTTTTCACGTTTTACATACATCCTCAGTTCTTCTGCAGCCTCGAGCATCATACGATTGGTATTCATGATTATTAATTTCTTCTTCGGGTGATTTTGTTTAATATATTCTTCTAAATCACGAACAGCGTCAGATCGTCCAGACCCAGAAATTCCACTAACTATAACGCGCACCTAGTTTTCCTACCTATTTAATTATTGCAAGTTCTATATTGAATCCTCATTTTTAAAGTCAAATTTCAAATCTTCAGCTTACTTCAGAGTTTTTATAATTAAGCTTTTCTAATTAACCAAAATTATTTTTCGCTTCCATTATTTATCCTATTGTATGTTAATTAAAAATGGAAAAATTCATGTTACCTCCCATTCCCTTGCTGTTTTTGATTTTGACGGAACTCTATCTTTAAAATCTGATTCATCCTCATGGAAAACAGTGCACGATTATTTTGGCACATGGGAGTCTCACGGTAAAGCTATTTTGGCAAAATTCCTAAAAGGAGAAATTTCTTATTATGAATTTTGTCGCCTAGATGCTAAAACATGGAAAGGATATTTAGAGAGTGATTACTACAAAGCTCTCGAAACAATTGTATTAAGGGATGGACTATCCGATTTAGTCACTTTTCTAAAGGAAAAAGGATTTACTCTTGCTATCTTATCAATGGGGCTTTTTACTGTTGTAGATCAAATTGCACGAAAATATAAATTTGATTATTGGATTGCCAATGATATAGTTCGGATCAACAATCAAATTACAGGAGAAGTGAAAATTAACATAGGATGGAAAAAGAAAGGTACAATTTTACAATCAATACTTAAAAAATACAATATTGATAAGAATAATTGTTTAGCTATTGGAGATGCATCCGCGGACATCGAGATGTTTGAAGCTGCAGGTATTTCAATTGCTATTGAACCTAGTTCAGAAGAAGTAGCGAAAGCTGCTGATTTTGTTTGTCAAGGAAAAGATCTGAGAGAAATAATTTCTTTCTTTGAATAAACTTTTATTTATTTCTTTTTTATCAGCTTGAAGAGTATTGCATTAATATCCTTAAGATCAAATTCCTTAGGATTTAAAAATGATCCTACAGGTTCAATTCGTTCTTCTAAACCTAAAAACATAGCTTCTGAAATCTCTCCGGCAACTTCAGTTGGTGGAAGAAAAGAAACAGCTAATTTTAGGTTTGGTTTTATCGTAGTGAGGTTAGTCATTACTGTATATTCTCCTTGACTATCAGATACACGAGCTTTAACAAATTCTCCGATTTTTTGAACATTCCGAATCCTTACTGCTTTAATATCTATTCCTACCCCTATTTCAAATCCTTCCTTTTGTAATCTGTTTTGAAAACCTTCAAGAAGCTGTACTCCCCAGTTTAATATTGCGTAACTTAACTTATGAGTTGATGGAGTTTGTAAAGCAGGATTAATAGCTTCTCGTAATTCTTGTGCCATTTTTTGAATTAAAATAACATCTTTATGTTCATGGAGATCCTTTAGAGACAGATATGAATACTTGAGGATCATCAATGCTGCCTCGCATTTTCTTAAAATTTCTTCTAAATCATCTTTTGATCGTGAGGGCCGAAAACCTAGTTTAAATTTAAATTGATCCTTTAATTTATGAACAGCATATTCAGCAACAATAATTTGAGGAAGTTTATCAGTTTGTATACTCAATCTCTACACCCGAGTGACTTGGAACTTCTTTATTTAATATTTGAAATATTATAATTCTAACGAAGCTCTTCAATATCTTTAGAAAGTTCTTCAGCAATTTGTATAATTGGAGTAAAACTTTCAGCTGTTAAAGAGGCTCCTCCAATAAGACCTCCATCAATATCTGTAATCTCCAACAGTTCTCGTGCATTACTTTGGCTCATTGAACCCCCATAGATAATACGTATCCACTCTCCAATTGGATTACCAAATTCTTTCCTAATCCAATCTCTTATCATTTTATGAGCAGAAGCGGCTTGAGTAGGAGTAGCAGGCTTTATTTCAATACCAGGATTCAAATAAGGATTATTAATCGCCCAAACAGGTTCATAAGCGATAATAATTTTCTTAAGTTCTTCATCAGAAACTCCAAATAAACATTCGCTTAGCTGTGAACTATTAATTTCTCTTGTTAGTCCTTCTTCGCGTTCTTTAGCTGTTTCACCAATACATAAGACAACTTTAAGCCCATGTTGTAATGCTTTAAGCACTTTCAAGTTAATTGTTTGATTGGACTCCCCGAAAATTCTTCGTGGTTCACTATGGCCAAGAATCACATAATTACACCCTGCATCTAATAAAGATAATACCGAAATTTGACCTGTAAAAGCCCCCTGTTCAATATAATGCATGTTCTGACCTGCTATTCTTAATTTGGTTTTAGCAATAATCTGTTTTACATTAAATAAACTGTTAAATGGGGGAGCAATAAACACCTCTACCCGTTTAATATTTTCTATTGTAGAGGCAATTGTTTGAGCCTTTTTTTCAGCATCATCAACAGTTAAAACTTGCATTTTCCAATTTCCGCCTATTAAAAATCTTCGCATATTTAATCATCTCTTTGTTTGCTGAGTGGTTTTTACTAATGAAAAGTTTTCATTTATTTGAGGTGGTACCTATTCAGAATAATTTTTTTATCAAATAATCTCTTTAGTCTTCTACTAATGAAAATATGTAAACTTTCCAGAGTAAATTTTAAGAATAATTATGGGGATGAATAAAGAAGTATGGATTCTCTTCTGGAGATAATACTAGAAAAGCTACTCTTAATGCTATAATATTAATAGCCACTGCTAAACCCTTCGCTTCTGAGACTTGATTAACCAATAATACAGTAAATATTAATAGTAATCCAACTGATGCAACTAATACAGTGGTTCTAATGACACGACGTGATCGTTGACCACTTAATACATAAATTTCATCTGGAAAAGCATATTCTATTGCTATATTACTCAAATTAAATGTTAAAATTACTGCCCAAATAAGAAAGATCAAATAAACAACCAATAACAAAACAATATCTAAACCCAACCTATTTAAATCGATTAGAGTGACTAAAACACAGAAAAGGATTATTAGAATATCAGTAGTTTTATTCAAATCTTGTATTTCCATATTTGATTAAAGAAAATTTACTTTATACAATTTAATTTTTAATCCTATCTTTTTTTTGAGGTGTTAAACTTGAAAAACATTTTTTTTTCTGCAAAACATACTGGACATACCCATGTGTTAGGAATTTCTTCGAATAGGGTCCCTGAATGAATTTTTGATACAGCATCACCTATCTCAGGTTTATAGACATATCCACATACACTACAGCGCCACCAATCTTTTGGCATGATATATCCAGTATTTTCCCTATTCAACATCAATTATTCCCTCTGCAGTTACCCCAAAAATTGCTTCACTCTCTGGTAAGAGGGGACTATCAACGATTCGTGCAATTCTTCTTTCTCCTTTTGATTTTCGGAGATAAACACGGGTTTGTGCTGCATGAGCTACAATATGCCCTCCTACTGGAGCTGTTGGATCGCCAAAAAATTGATCAGGTTTTGCATGTACTTGATTAGTCACAATTACTGCGATATTACCAACCTCAGCAGCACGTAGAATTGTATGAATGTGTTGATTGAGTTTTTGTTGACGAGATGCTAGTGTTCCTCTTCCTACATACTCTGCACGGAAATGCGAAATTAACGAATCTACAATTAGTAATCGAACATTCTGAACAGGAATATATTCTTTAATCATCTTTTCCACTAATACCATTTGATGATCACTATTGTGAGCTCTTCCATGTAGAATATTCTCAAGAGCTATATCTACCTCTAATACATCTTTCCATCGTTCAGCCATAGCCACGATCCTTTCAGGTCTAAAAGTTCCTTCAGTATCAATATATACAACTTTAGGTAAATTATCTCCTTCTTTTAAACCACCTCTTTCTCTTGGCAATTGAACTGTAACACATAATTGATGCGCAATTTGGGTTTTACCTGTTCTAAATTCTCCATAAAGCTCAGTTATAGCTCCAGTTTCAATTCCTCCTCCAAATAATTCATCTAATTGTTTACTTCCAGTAGTTATTTTAGCTAATTCTCTTCTTCGATTTAAGACTGATTTAGCAGTCTCAAAATCTATATCTAAGGCCTCCCTCGCTGACTCGATTATTTTAGTCACTGTTTTCTCCCCCATATTAGCAATTGAGGCTAATTCTCCAACAGAAACCGTTGCTATGGCTTCTAATGTGGAAAATCCTGCTTCTATTAGTTTTTGAGCAGTCGATGGCCCAACTCCTGGAAGATCTGTAATGCTAGTTAGTTTAGAGGTTTTTCTGCTCTTATCTTCTGACTTCTCTTCTTCTACGTCCTCTGAATTTTCGATTTTTTTCTTTGGGGACATTTTATTCCCTTTCCTGAGATTTCTATTCTTTCTTACTGTTAAGTCCAGAACATTCCTTCTGATTATATGTTCTTCTTAAAATAATTTTGTCAAATTAAACTCTGATTGGAAGTGAGATTCTTCTTGTTCTTTAGTTTATACTTCAATAAATATTTCCCTAGTGATTTCTTCAAATAAAGATAGTTCCCTAGAAATTTGGATAGATAAATAAATCCCAGGGATTTTTTTACTTCTCTCCTGATCTTTAGGAAACACTATTTAGAAAATTTATAAACAATATACTAAATTATAATTTATTTTATTCATGAGTTTTAGGGATTACAAAAATGCTTATATCTAATATTTTAGGGTAATAACTATACAGGATTTAACAACCCTAAAATATATATTAGACTTATATTTCAATTGCAGGGATTAAATTTGGTTACTCATTACCTAGGTCCTCTTTATTTGCAGATTGTAAGACTTCTATCCAATAAAAGAAAAGCTGTATCTCCTATCTTAGCCACTGTAATAATCTTTGGCTTGATTATCACAGGGGTTATGATGACCTTTATACAGGTTGTACCATTTATCGAAAGAGCTCAAAGTGAGGAGGCTATTTCTACGGTAAAAAATAGCCTTCTTGATCTAGATACAACGATTAAAACTTTAATCAGTGAAAGTGGTGACCCAGGTGGCTTTCGAACCACACTCTTTCAAAAATCTGCTGGTAAATTAGTATTTTCTCCTGCATCAGCCTATATTTCCTTAAAACTAGTTGATCAAGATTCGGAAATCGTTTATAATTTCACAAATATTGATTCAGGACATCCAGTCAAATCACTTGATTGGGTTTATAACAGTCCAAGAACAATAGTACCACGAGGGACATCAAAATACCTGTTAGGCCCTGATCCATATCAACATCGTGATCCAGTTTTTTTAACAGGTGCTTTTGCTAGTACTGAATATCAAGAATTGACAAATTTGACTCTAAGTCACTTGAATGATCGAAGGCATCATATCATCTTGAATTACAGGACTTCTATTCATTTAACTGTCTCTACGTCTCCTGAGCCTGAAATAAAATTCCAAGTTTTCTTTATTTCCCTTTCAGCAAATTTTGATGTTATCCATTCTTCATCCACTCAAATAAAAGTTCATTCTACTCAACTTACATCTTCCCCAATAACCCTTCCAAGTAACCCTGCAATCTCTCAGTTAAATTTATTATGGGAAGATATTCGTGATACAGGTACCGTTTCTTATGATCTTTGGAGCACACAAAATATAAGAGGGCTTACTCAAATAAGTTATTTCAATATTGTTGTTCAAAAAATTGTCTATGAAATTGGTTTAAGCACATAATGAGAGTAAAATAATATGGCGTCTCAATATATTACTTTTATGATGATTTTTACTCTAGGTTTAAGCTTAGTGATTTTGACTAATTCAATGTTTCTTACTTTAAGTGAAGAATTTCGGGATAATTTAGCTAATCTAGAAATGCGAGAAATTCTCGAATTTCTGCAAAGTCAAATCCAGCAATCATTGCAACTTTGTGACTCTGGAAATATTACAATAAACCAATATATAAATCTCCCATCGCTACTTGGTCAAGGACTTCGTTATTCTATTGAAATAACTAATGTATCTAATAATGAAATCCAACTTCATGGCTTTACCACGAAATATGAAGTAAATCGTATACAATCGTTCATGATCAACAGTAAATTCAACCTTATTGTGGCAAATACAGCTTTTCAAAGCGTCAATGAGATACTTATTTTATCTATAGGAAAGATTGGGCTGGATCTTAATATCCAGATAACTTAATATTTGAGATATTACATAATCCTAATAATCACATCTAAAAAATCAAATACATAAATAATTAAATTAAAATCTAAATAAAATTGTTAACCTAATGAGAAATTTTTAACTCCATTAATTAATTAATAAATAGAAGGTTAGGAATAAATGTCCGAATCGAGTAGTTTAATTCGTGAAACATATCCTTTAATCCCCCCATTTAGTTACGCACTAGTTGCAACTGACCCAGAATCAAAACAAACTAAATATACCGTCGTTGAAGTTCCTCTTAGTGCTAAAGAGAAAGAAATTTTGGATATGATCAAGAGTACATTAGAAGAAGAATTAGATGTCGACTTTAATGTTCTTAAAAACCCTGAGGTTGCTCGAGATTACTTAAGACAGAAAGTCATCGGTATTGCTAAAAATTACGGTTTAAAATTAGATGAGAAAACATTTGACAAAATCAATTATCATATAACACGAGATTTTGTGGGATTTGGACCTATAGATGCAATGCTAAAGGACCATAATGTTGAAGACATTTCGTGTGATGGGGTTGGAATTCCTGTTTATATCTGGCACCGAAAATTTGAAAGTATTCAAACTAATATAAAATTTGATAACGAAGATGATCTGGATGCCTTTATTATTAAGCTTGCTCAGCGTTCAGGACGTCATATTAGTGTTGCACGACCTTTATTAGATGCAGCTCTTGCTGATGGGAGTCGTCTGCAGTTAACATATGGTAGAGAAGTTACTCAAAGGGGTAGTACTTTTACAATCAGAAAATTTCGTTCTGATCCACTAACCATAACTGATATGATAACATTCAATACAATTGATGAAGATCTTGCAGCGTTTCTTTGGTATGCTTTAGAGAATAGAAATTCAGTAGTTATCGCTGGAGGTACAGCTGCAGGTAAAACTTCACTTCTTAATAGTTTAGCAATGTTTATTCGACCAGGAATGAAAATAGTATCTATTGAAGATACTGCAGAACTTCATTTACCACATGAAAATTGGATTCCAGCCGTGGCTCGAGAAGGATATGGTGGACGAGAAATAGATGGATCTAGACGTGGGGAAGTATCAATGTATGATCTACTTCGTGCTGCATTGCGACAAAGGCCTGATTATTTATTTGTTGGTGAAGTTCGTGGTTCGGAAGCTTATAACCTTTTCCAAGCCATGGCAACAGGACATACAGGAATGGGTACAATACACGGAGATAGTGTTACAGGAACTATACGTCGACTTGAAAATGAACCCATGAATATTCCTCGAACATTAATTCAAACTCTAAATCTGCTTATTGTCCTTCGAAAGGTTCGACGTGGGGATAAGCAAGTAAGAAGGGTTATTGAGGCGACAGAAATCGTGGGAATTGATCCGGTAACCACAGAGTTAATAACAAATAAAGTTTTTGGTTGGAATGCACGCGAAGACGCCTTTATCAATTATGGAAGGTCTTATATTCTTGAAGGAATACAAGAAGGCCAAGGATTGACAGATTCCCAAGTTTATGAAGAAATTGAGAGGCGAAAAACCATTTTAAGATGGCAAGTAAAGAAAAAATTGGCCCATTACACACAAGTTGCTGAAGTTATTAACAATTATTATCAAAATCCTTTAGAAACTGTAGATCGAGCAAAAAGAGAACTAAAAGCTGTCTAAAAATCGTTGTGGAGCGTTTTACTTTGAGTAAGTTTATAAGGCGAGTTGGTTATCTCCGTTTTGGGAGGTATCTAGAACCATGGATTGAAGGGGGAAAGTTTAAGCGATTAGGTCGAAGTTTAAAAAAAGCAGGAATAGACATTTCTGTTCGTGCATATCTTGGAAGTGCAATACTCAGTTCAATTATTGTTGGATTATTAGTCTTATTTTTTAGTACAGGATTAGTATTAATACTTGTTCAATCATTAACTCCTCAAATCAACGCCAATGGACAATTATTATTGAGTATTATTATAGGCATAATACTAGGAATATTTTTTGCCATAATAACCTATATTCCATTCATATATTGGCCTCAAATGAAGGCTGCTGATCGTAAAATTCTTATTGAAGCTGGTTTACCATCAACCGCTTCTTATCTGTCTGCTATGTCAAGTTCTGGAGTTCCCCCAGATAGATTATTCTACTCACTTGCAGGTGAAGAATCAGTCGCTCCTGAAATTTCCAAGGAGAGTAAACGTATAACACGTGATATTGAAATTTTTGGTTATGATATTTTAAAAGCACTTAGAACTGCGAGCGAACGGTCTCCTTCAGAAAGATTCTCCAAATTTCTTGATGGTATGTCTGCAACAGTGACTAGCGGTGGTGATTTAACTTTTTTCTTAACAGCTGAGAGTAAAGCGCTAATGAAACTTAAAGAAGAAGAAACAAAAGAGTTTATTGAACAATTAGGGGTTTTATCAGAAATTTTTATGATCATCGGAGTAGTTTCACCTCTTTTCTTTGTTGTTATTATTGCTATTTTAGCTGTTATCACTAAGGATGCAACTGTAGGTGGAATAATTATGGTTCTACTTACCTATTTTTTGATGCCAATCCTATTAACAGTGATGCTTTTACTAATTTCAACAATATCACGAGAAATTTAAATGGAGGCAAGAAAGAATGGGAAAACTTACTACAAAAGGTGAACAAAGGATTTGGATACTCTCAATATTTTTGTTTCTTGTTACATTAGTGATTTCATTATTTTTCTATAGTCCAGTTATTCAGCATATTGTTGAAAGAACAGAACCTGTTTATCCTCCTATTGAAAATGATCCTTACTTATTCACTATACGTGAGGTCTCTTTAGATCCTATCTTCAAGTTTTTTGATGTTTTAGATATTACAGTATTACTAGCTCTAGCTCTCCTTTTAATACCTGCTCTAGCTTATCATTCGAATCAAAAATGGCGGGATAATATTGATGACCACATTCCTTCTCTTCTTAGAGAGATTTCTGATGCTCAAAAAACAGGTTTACCATTACCTAGAGCAATAATGGAATCCTCAAAGCATCAATATGGAGCTCTTACACCAGAATTAAAAAAAATGGCCGCTAAAATAAGTTGGGGAATACCTTTTAGCAAAGCTCTTCGAAGTTTAACTGAAACTGCAGACACTCCTTTAATGAAGCGAACCTCGCTGTTGATTTTAGAGGCTGAACGATCAGGTGGAGCCATTGAAGATGTATTTGAATCTGCACATAACCATGTTTCTGAGATTTTAGGTTTAAAACGGGAAAGACTTTCAGCAATGAAACCTTATACTTGGATAATATATGCCTCTTTCATTGTATTTGCGATTGTAATGATTATCTTACTTTATTCCTTCTTCCAAACCCTTGCAGTTCAAATAGTTGATGCTGTTTCAGCTGGACAAGTAGCAACTGCAAAACTCCCATCGAATGTTGCAGGACTTCAATTACTCTTTTTCCACCTTATGATTATTGAAGCAATATTTGCTGGATTAATTTCAGGAAAAATGGGTGAAGGAGATGCTAAAATAGGCTTGAGACATTCATGTATTCTATTGATTATCTCCTATGCTTTCTTTAAAATAACTGTTCTGCTTTTCTAGGATAAATGGTGATATAATGGGTAAAGATGAAAAGGTATTAACAGAAATATTAGAAAAAATATCTAGTTTGGAAGACAAACTTACTAATATGGAATTTCTACTTGTCCAAGGCATGGGTTCAGGGGGTTCATTACCAAAACCAATCTCTTCTTCAGCTCCTAATGTTGCAGTTGGCCCTGTAGAAGTCGATTTTGCACCAATTGAAGGAAGATTAGGAATTATGGAAAAAAATATCTCTGAATTAACTTTAAAAGTGAATACACTATCAGAGATCACTTCAAATATAAGATCAGAGAAAGCTGAAAAAGCAGATGAGTTAATTGCTCAAGCAACAACTCTTTTAGAGAAAGGATTACAGCTAACTGAATTAGAAACCACCTTACTTGAATTAAAGGATAAATTGGAGGAAATTGTAATTCAGCTAGAAGTTTCTAATGTTGGATCAACCGATGATATTTCTTAGGATGTTAATTAACAAATTATCACAATATGATGGGAAGCATAAATGATATTTCAACTTTTAAACAAAAAACGAAAAGGACAAATGAGAGCTGTGGACTTTGTCATCAGTCTTTTCCTTTTCTTGTTAATGCTTTCACAATTACTCCTTATTATAATTAACATTCAATCTAATATTAATCGTACTGATGTAGGGACAATCTCATATGATGATCTCGACAATTTTAGCCGTATGATATTACAGGAATCAGGAACAGATGATTGGGGATATCTAAAAAATTTACCTAATAATTTCGGTTTAGCCACTAGTCATTATTATGGATATTTTGCTCTGGATGCTGCCAAAATTGCTCGTCTTATTAGTGGAACGGGAATTTCTACTATCTCTGGAATGAATAATTATGATTATGAAACTTTGAAAGATGTTATAAAATTATCTGGAAAGAGAGAATTTCAAATCTCCCTTCAACAAAGCCTAAAGATATCTCTTACTCTAATCAGTGTAAATCAAACCCATAATAGAGTAGAATTTGTTGTTACAAATCCTTACAATACTCCAATCCCTAAAGCTAATTCTAAAGTAATAGTTGTTAACTTAAAAGATGCACAATTGCTATACGGAGAGGATCTACTCACGAATTCTACTGGAGGGAGTTCTTATACGTATGAGATTCCGCATTTTAATGATCCAGATGGACAACATGTCATCTTGGTAGTAGCCGAGACAGGTGTTCTTTGGGGTGTAAATTGGGGAAGCATAGACTCTGTTTTTCCTCAAGCTTTTATCGGATCTTCTTCAAGTACGACTATTTGGGGAGGTGGCATTAATTCTTCAGCTTTGCTTGTAAGCGATACTTTACCTACAACAGATACACCTGTTAATCATTTCATTTCGATAATCTACAAAGATACATTACATTCATATTCATCACATTTTCTAGATTTAGGGTCTATATCTTGGGATGGAAATGAAACAATATTACTACCAGAAACTGGCCTTGTCATACTTCTTAGTATTTCACAATATACGGATTATTATAGAGTTGGTATTGGAACTTATCCAGCTATTTTGGATAAAACAGAGGAACAAGGACAGTATTATAATACTTTGGGTCATATAAGTGATAATATTAGAATCAAAGCTTTATTGAGTAAAACTTATCCTGTGATTGTCCGTGGTTTATTAATGCGATGTCAAATAACTCTTTGGAGTGAGTAAAATGAAATATTTAAAAAAAAGGAGACAGCGTGGTCAGTTACAAATTGCTGAAACATTGGTAGCTGTTTCTTTAATGTTAGTTCTCGCTCTATTGCTTATTAATGCTGCGGACCAAAGCTTAAATCCTCCTCAATCATATAAATTTCTAGATCGAACTGGCTATGACATTTTAAGCACAGCTGACGAAGCAGGCTATCTTAGACCTTCTATTTATCTTAAATTCAATCCTATTTATTCAGATGAAGCAACCTATTTTCTTAGTCTTCTAGATGCCTATATTACTTCTATTTTGAGTGATAATTATGGTTTTATACTTATTGCTCATGATTTAGTCAATGGAGTGCCTTCTGATTCATATAACACGATTTTAGGCTCAGCTGCAGATATTGCAGCACTTCAAACTGGAGGAGAGGGAGTAATTATTAATTATCATCTTGGATCATACACATCTGCAGAATATGGTCAATTTCAGAATGGCTATTTAGTTAAACTTTATTTATGGGAGAAAATATAGATGCAGAAGTTATTTAATAAATCAAGACAGGGGCAAATGTTTATTTTAGCAACAATGCTTATAGCGATTTATATTGTTTCAATGGCTGCAGCTTTAATGAACATACAAGTAAATCAACTTGAATTTAATAGAGAATCTCTCTCAGAACCATATTTCGACTCTAAAAGGGAAAT
The DNA here is from genome assembly GCA_016839515.1 of Candidatus Hodarchaeum mangrovi. GTDB lineage: Archaea > Asgardarchaeota > Heimdallarchaeia > Hodarchaeales > Hodarchaeaceae > Hodarchaeum > Hodarchaeum mangrovi. The sequence goes on along the minus strand of JAEOUE010000197.1, from coordinate 57,677 downwards.
TCAAAACTTTTTAGAATATATTTTATCCAAATACACGCAAAATAACTCAGGAATGTCTCAAGAAAATGCTAAACTGTCTATTAAAGATTTTTTGAAAAATTTAGAATATTTGGCAATAACCAGAGGTATACTAGCGGAATTCTCATTTATTGAAGAAACTTTTCAAATGAATGCAAAACAACCACCATATACAAATGTGACCAATGGAAATATTTATTCTAGTGAAGTTTCAGCAAACTTTAAATTAAAATTAACAAGCTTGACGACTTCCCTAACTATAGAAGAGATATTTAATTTAGTATTCCATGCTCGTGTTGAAGTATTTGATAATCAGATCTTTATTTTTAGTAAACGAAGAGAATCTTTTCAGCCAACAAATCCCTATAGTATCTTTATTTTAAATGGAACTATACCATTGATACCCAATCCATATTTAAACCAAACTGGAGTGTTCTATTTCGATAAACTTACTTCAATAAATAATATTGGTATACTTAACGTAACTTTACCTAATGGGATTAGGATTCTTTCATGATTTTTCCAGAATTCACCAATTATGTTACACAGATAAAAAAATCATTGAACAATCAATTTTCTTTAGCACAACAAGCACGAAATCGGAAATATGACCCAAGATGTAACGTAGAATCGATAATAACATATTCTGTAAAGTTAAGAATTTCCTCAATCATAAATATTGCTGGTTTAGAAGAAAATTTGCCATCAAACATCGTTTTCCATGAGAACTCACTTTTACTTGCAGCAGAAATAGCCAAACAGATAGTAAACGGTTATTATTTAAAATTGCCTCGAGAGGAGCTAATTCTAATTGCACTCCAAAGCGCATGTGTTATCTTAAGTCAAGGATTGATTTCTGTTCCCGAAGAGGCTATTCCAAAAATAGCTATTTCAGAAAAGACTTCACATTTGACAATTTTTTTTTCCAATACTATTCGTTATGTCCCTGGGGAAGTAATAGGATTAGTTGTTCTAATTGCGGATTACCTACGCAGAATCTTGCATCTAAATCGATTTAACGCTACACCTGAAATGATAGGAAGATATATTGAGGAATTAGAGCTTTATTATGAGCTAAGTGATCGAATTCCTGATTTGAAAAAGGATTTAGCGAAATTAATACTCCAAAATATTGGTATTGAAATCTCAGGTGAATCCTATGAAAGAATTGAGGTTGTTAAATATAGAAATCTTCCACCTCTATCAAACCAATTAAGAATGGGAATGTGTGTAGCATTAGAACGTTTTATGGATAATATAAACCTGATTACTCGATATAAAATTTTAGCTGAAATTCCAGAATGGAACTGGTTAGATAGAAGTTTTCATTTTGTAAAAAAGAATAAACTAGTTTTTGGTGATCGAGAAATTCGAGGTACTCAACCATTGTTATCAAAATCATCTGGTCCAGGGGGGTTTCAATTAAGGTATGGACGCACACGTAATACTGGATTTGGTTCAGTTGGTGTAAATCCAGCGACAATGATGCTTTTAAAAATCATTTCGCCAGGAACGTCAATAAAAATTGACTTAATAGAACGAAATTTAATAACACTTCCTGTTTCTAGTTTAACAGGTCCTTTAGTAACAATTGAAGATGGCTCTTTAGTACGGATTGACAATATTGAAACATTTAAAGAATATGAAAATAGAATCATACAAATCTGGGAATTAGGAGAATTATTACTTTGTCCTGATGATATTCCTGATCAGGAAGCTTTTGATATATCTTCCTGGACCGAGGAATGGTGGGCAATGGAGGTGATTAATGCCTCAATAAGGAAATTTGGTTCGATTCAAAATTTAGCACGAGCTTTATCTGTTGACTTCAATATTTTAAAAAGTTGTCTTGATAATCCATCAGTCTTTAAATTGAATCCTGAAAAAGTTTATTTGATATCTAAATTAACAAAAGTGCCTTTGCACCCTAAATTTTCTTTTAATTGGAATAATATAGCTATTAGTGATTTAATTCTTTTATTAGACCATATTATTAAGAATGAAGAACCAAAAATTCCCAATAATGATGAAATGAAAAGGATTCTAAGTTTTTTAGGTGTTCCTTTTTCTGTTAGTAATGAAAGGATTGAATTTGATAATTTTCAGCACATTTTAACTCGTTTAAAAGATGAAAATCTTGATTTAGATCAAATAATAAATAATCTCTCCATTGAGGATGAGACTGAGGAAATTGTATCTAAATTAATCGGAGTACCAATAAGATCAAAATCAAAACGTAGACTTGGTACTCAGATAGTTCGAGTAGAAAAAGCTGAACCTCGTCATATAAATCCTCCATCTCACGTTCTTTTTCCCATCGGATCCTTAGGAGGGTCTCAAAGAAATTTATTAAAAGTAATAAAAGAAAAGGCAGTAATTCTTAACCTTTCGAACCGATACTGTTCGTCCTGTCAAAAAACAGTTTATTATGTTTACTGCCCAGACTGTAATCAAGAAACAACTCAAAAACTTTTGTGCAGAAATAACCATACTTTTGAAACAAAAAATTGTCCTGTATGTGGAAATTATGGTGTTCCTTCTAAACCACATTCTGTAGCCTTTGAGGAACTGCTAAAGGTAAATAAAAGTGATATTTCAAATTTAGAAAAATTTAAAGCGGTTTCTTATCTTAATACTAAAAATAAAATTCCAGAGAATCTCAACAAAGGTGTTTTGAGAGCAAGACATGATATATATGTCTATAAAGATGGAACTAGTCGGTTTGATACTACAAATGCCCCCTTATTATGTTTCAAACCTCTGGAAGTAGGAACATCGATTGAAGATCTTATCCGTCTTGGTTATGACCATGATATTGAAGGAAAGCAGCTAGAAAATGAAAATCAATTAATAGAACTCTTTCCATATGATGTTATTATTAGTAAGTCATCTGAAAAATTTCTTTTAAAACTAACTAAATTTATTGATGATGAATTAACTGAATTTTACGATTTGCCAGCCTATTTCAGATTAAAATCCTTCCAAGATCTAATGGGTTCTTTGATTGTCGGAATTTCCCCTTTTTCTAAGGTTGGAGTGATCGGACGAATTATTGGTTCTACCACAACTGATGTTCTTTATGCACATCCAGTTTGGCATAAATTAAAGGGACGTAACTGTAATGGAGACATAGACTCGTTTACTCTTCTACTTGATGTTTTAATTAATTTTTCTGAAGAATTTATTCCCACTACTAGAGGGGGAACAATGGATGTCCCTATGGTTTTGAATATGCCAGATTCTTGGGAAGATTTGTCATTCTATGCAATGAGTGAATCCATTCCTATGAATCTACTATTTTTCAGAGAATTAAAAAGTAATCCTACCAAAAAAGATCTTCTGGTCTACAAAATTTCTAATTTAAATTACTCTTATCCAAAAATTCATAAGATTGACAACATCTCAGGATTTAATATTAGTAATCCGCTTAAACAGAGTAAACTTATTTCAAAGATTCAATCAAGTCTTTCAATCCTTAAAAAAATTCAGGGTACTCAAGAGAGTGAGTTTGTTGAAAAAATATTAGAAAACGATTTTTTAGAAAAATATAACTCTTCTTTAGAAAAATTCTTCTCTCAACCTTTTAGATGTCTAAGATGTAACCGAAACTTCCGACGTATCCCTCTATCAGGTAAATGTTCATCCTGTGGACAAGAAAAGATCGGGTTAACTCTTTCTGAAGGCTGGGTATTGCGATACACACAAATTATAACGCAACTAGAAGAAAATTATGCTTCAAGTATTTCGCAATATTTAGACTCTTGGATAAAATTACTAGAAATAAATAAGCGTCAGGTATTTGAGATTGGATTACGTCCTACAACTCTTTTCTAACTGATGAAATCTTAAAATTAAATATCATATCAATCAAGTTATAATAGCAAATGAGAATAGTTTTTAATAATCTAATGGGTCATTTCATTCATGAAGATATTTTTTTTACCATATTATTAAAAATGATAAATTTAATACATTTTCGTTTATTTTTTGAATAAAAATAATATCTTATTTTAAAATACAGTATTTAAATGGTACTTCACATAGTTTTGACCCTTCTTTGATTAAATTTTCAACTTTTTACCTTCTTTATGTCTTTCTTTATATTGTGAACATTAATAATTCAAATATTTTAAGTATTACAATAGTATTATATCAAATAACCAAAATTAGTCCAGATGTTGACAATAGATGCAAACCTTTTTTTGGGATTAAAACTATTATATTTTTACGATGAGTTATCATGAAATCAAGGAGTGTCTTTATACTGTGATTCAAAGAGAAAATGAGGTAATAATTAAGCATTTACTAAAAAAAGAATCTAGGATTATTTCAATGCCAAGAAATCAACCCGTTGCAGAAGCTGCTAAACTAATGAAAGAACATAATGTAGGATCAGTAGTCATAAAAAATGAACAGATCCTAGGAATTATTACCAAAGGTGATATTATAAATCGAGTTGTTGGCTGTGCTCTTGATCCTGGCATAATTTTAGTTGAAGATGTGATGACCCATCCAATTGCTTATGTTTCATCTGATGAAACATTGGAGAATTGTATGTTATATATGGCTAAACGAAATATTGAACGAATTCTTGTTGTTGAAAACAATGATTTATCCAAACCACTTGGAATAGTGTCAACTAATGATATTTTAAAATTTGCACCTGGTCTTATGAGAATTAGACTAGAACAACTTTTAATAGAAAATACAACAAATGAATTAGAATACCCAAAACTTAAAGGCTTTTGTGATGATTGTGGTAATTATTCCGAATTTCTAAATGTAACTAATGGTTATACATTATGTTCGGATTGTATAAAAGCAAATCTTGAGGATGACACCTCTAATGAAGATTTAGACTGATTTAGAAAAGAAAACATTATAGATCACTGAATTATGTGGTATGGCGTGAACAAATTCGTTCAAATCTATCGCACGTATTTTTGCTTGCTCTTCAGATGAGTTAGCATTCTCAATAAAGACTTTTTGGATTTTTTTTGCTAATTTTCCTTTTGGTTCGGAACCAGGTTTGATCAAAATGTAATTTTGGCTTACTAGTTTTATTTTTTCTTCATTTCCATAAATTATTCTAGCGGAATATTCATCAAATTCTATACCGATTGCTAGAATTAATTCAACTCCCCTGATATAATTCCTAGTTCCTTTAATCATTATTCCCCCCTTTGGTATATATTCACCACTTGGTGCTGAAAAACTCACATTTGAACCAGTTACATAATAGACATCTACTGCACCATATCCAACTTTCCAACCACTTGAAAAACAAGCAGCTAATTGAGCAGCAGTTTTAATGTCTTCTTCTGAAGGATCCAAATCATTGGATTCTCGTTTCAATATAGTATAAGGAGCACCTTGAAGCTCAGCATGAAAAAATAGGTCAGTCTCATTTAATCGCCGTTTAGCTAACTCTTCATTTCCTGAAATATCTTTTCCTCCAATAATTAGAAAATTATTTTTTGAATAAGTCCAATGAAATTTTTCATACCATTTTCTTTTTCGTCTCTTTAAATTCAACGATGCAGCTTCTTTTTGAATAGTAAGTTCCTCTGATAGGTTATTTAGTCTCTCAATTGTTTTTTCAAGAGCTTCTTGGGCTGGTACAATTTTCCTTGATACTTTTTTGGCATTTTCATAGAAATCATTAGCTATATTTGAAGCAGATTTTCGAAAATCGATTTCAACTTCTTCTGAATCCAATATTAGAATAATTTTTCCTTTTTCGGGAACTATTTCTTTGAGAATTTTCAAAGAAGGAAAGCTGTGAGTTCCTGCACTTTCAAATTTTTTCATAATCTCCTCCCAGGATATATTCTTTTTACGTGCCTGCATTATTGTACTTAATAAATCATCAATTAAATGAAAATTCTCGTAAATTCGGTCTCCAAGCAATTTGTATCTCATTTCCTTCGCTGTAAACTCTTTAATTGCTTTTTCCTGTTTCTCCTTTATTGCTAGTATCTTTTTCCGCTTTCGATCAATTGATATTATACTTGTGGAAATCTGAGGAAGAGTAGAAGAGTAATAATAGTCCATAGCAGCAGAAAAAGTATCAAACTTTCTTAAAAAACCATCTATTGATCTTAGAGTTATTGGTTGATATAAAACTGGTTTATTGTCTTTATCAAGAATTACAGAAGGATTTAAGTTGATTAATTCTATTTCTATTTCTTTGAAAATAGATAAAAAAGTCATAATTTCTTTTTCTGTTATTTCAGAGCAGTGAATTGATTTTAAAATCCCAGCTCTGTATAAAATTTCTTCCATAAGGCCCCCTCCTCCCCCAAATTTACGTACTAATACTCTAACAATTTCCTCGTTTTGATATTCACTGGAAGCTAGGTTTGATTTTAATTCCTCAAGACTAAGTTGAAATATTGACTTTCCACTACTTGGAGGTAATTCAAACTCCTTACCTGGTAAAAGATCGCGATGACGCATTTTTCTATACCACAAAGCTGAAATTACCTTATTCTCCTCTCCCACAATAACAAAATTTGGTTTTGTCCCAAAAAGCTCAACATAAACTCGATACTTCTGCTTTCCTACCAATGTCATCTCTATAATTCTATCAAATTCAACTTGACAAATTTTAACTAATTCTGAACCCTTTAAATGTTTTCTTACTGCCATAATCTTCTCCGTTGGACGCTGAGGTACTTCATGTTTGTATTCTGTTAAATGAAAACGGACTCCTGGTTCTATCAATAATATTGGATTTTTAAAACTCCCAGTTCCTTTAAATTTAAACAAATAAAAACTATCCGATGAATCACGATAAATATTATCTACTCTATATCCAACAAGAGCTTGGAGTTCCTTTGAAATCGCATATACATCTAAATTTGACATTTTATTCATTTTTGTATGACAACTCTTTGATAAATCAAATCAAAAGATCTTAACTGTTTTATTTGTAGACATTGGGTTTTAAACTCTAATTTTGGACTATTCTAGTCTAATCACAGTAAATTTACTTCTATCTAAATATTAACCTTAATTCAATATAATTTAATAATTGTCATAGAAAGCTTTAATCTGTAAACTTGCTTTTTAATTTCCCCTCTAAATTCATTAATTTAATAGAAGGATGTCATTAATGTCACAAAATTCGTCAAATAAAACTACAAATCCAATAATAAACACAATATTGGTGTTGAGCATAGGATTATCAGCATTAGAACTTACTCAGTTAATATTTGATCCAAGTCATGCCGCTTCCCTTACAGCCTTAGACTTTAATGCCGTAATTCAACAAATGTTTTATGGCATGAACTTAAATGCTACTACATTATATTCATTTTGGGCTGTTCTCGTTGCTTGGGCCATTTCAGGCTTGATTGCTGGTATAAGGGCTAAATCAGGGTTTTGGGGAGGATTCGCTGGATTCTTTGGTACTATACTAGGAGCAGCATTTCTTTTAATTGTAAATGTTCCAACAATTGAATTAGGTGCAATATCAGAGTTTATATTTGGAACAATTTCATGTGCTATTGTTGCAACAATAACAGCTTATGCAACAGGTTCTGCAACAAAAGTTAAAAAGCCAGTACCAAAATCAGTCCCAACACGGAAAATTTGGTCAACGGATAGTACAAAGAAGATATGGATTTGTAATAAATGTGGTGAAAAAATACCTCCTGGAGCTTTCTCTTGTCCTAAATGTGGAGAACTGGTTATAGAATAAATAAAAAAAAGGGGATTTCCCCTTTTACATTATTCTCTTTTGTCGTAAATCTTTGAATTGTTCGCTTAAGGCATTTATTTCAGTAAATATATTTTGCAGAACCTCATTTAATGTGAAGAATTTCTGATTTTTGATACTAGATAATAGATCAGAACCAACTGTTCCCAGTTCATTAGATCGTAATGTTTTATGAGCATTTCTTACAGTTGGTTCAAGTTGTGTAAGAAATTCAATTAATTCTCGTGAGATTCGTAGCCCTTCTTCCGTTGATTTGCTCTCAAACAATTCAACACCATTTAATTCAAGTATTAAATCACAGATTTCCCAATATTCTTCTTTTAATTCTTCTAAAATCACTCCCATGCGTTTAAAACGACGTTTTCTTTCATCGGAGTCATTTGAACCTTCTTTGGATGATTTAAAGAAGGAAGCGTGCCCTAGTAATTCCTCATAAAAATCGGAAGCAATGGCACGATGTTTATCTATATCGCGTACCAACCGATTTATTTCGGATGATACAGAAGTAGAGGTACGATATTCGGTGTTGTTCAATCCAAAGCACTCCTATTGGTTTGTTATATGTCGAAAGACTGGATGACCAGTAATTTGAATCAAAGTTTATTTAGCATAAAATATCTGAAAAGACTATAACACCGTGATATATGCATGTAATATTGAATCATGTTCACATAAAAAACTTTCTAAAACGAAACTGATAATTACAATTTATATTCTTTTAACCAGCTAAATTCATTTTAAAACAATAGATCTTCTTCATTGTTTCTCTACATATCTACTTTTAAATTAGAAAAGAGACACTGAAATCCTTAAAATTGTAAAAAAACTCTAAATCCTACTAAATCTTTTTCTTTCTCCTCTAAATAATATTTTAACTAATATTGTGGAATGATTTTCCAAAATATTTTCAATCAAAAAAATAGAATGTTTTGTTCTATTCTAAGAAATTTGTTTTCCAATCTAAAAATACCTCCTAAATCTTCATTATTTAATTCTTAACAATTAAACTGAATGAACGATTTCTTTATATCTAAAATCTAGCAAAGAAGTAGTAGAAAAGAATTACAAAATTTGATCAACTTTACTAATACAATACTAATTCTACTTTCAGATTATTAGTAAAATAGTTCTGAGGCTGAAAAATTGGAAGCATTAATCCTTACAGCGGGGAAAGGGACGAGATTAAATCCAATCACAAATAAATTTCCTAAACCATTGATACCCATTGGTGGGAAACCAATTCTATTTCACATTCTTGACAATCTCAAAAACCATGTTGATAAGGTAATATTAGTCATTGGGTTTGAGGCAGATCAAATTCAAAGAAGAGTGGAAAAGTACGATTTCCCATTTAAAATCGAATGGGTTAATCAGAAAGAACAACTTGGTACAGGACATGCAGTACAAATATGTAAAAATTTAATAAATTCAGAAATGTTTTTTATGTTTTATGGGGATATTTTTGCACTTTCAAAAGATATTTCTTCCTTCCTTGAAGTATCAGTAAAAAATGCGCCTAAACTTGGAACATTTGCTGCGGCTAAAGTCCCCAATCCAGAAATTTATGGGTGTCTTGAGTTTAAGAACGATTTATTAGTTAAAATACATGAAAAAAGTCCAAAACCTATTAGTAACATGATCAATGCAGGAATTATGACCCTTCCTAGAGCTATTTTCGATTTATATCCCAGAATTGCAGTTTCTCCAAGAGGGGAAATTGAATTACCTGATATAGTTAATATGGCCATTTTAAAAGGATTTGAGTTTTCAGTGTTCCTTATCAAAGAGCATTGGACTGATATTGGATACCCCTGGCATATTTTAGAAGCTAATGAAGCTTCTATGAAAGAATTAGTTCAAAGAACTCTCGAACCTAAATTGAATGGAGTAAATATCGAAGGTCCAGTTGAAATCAAGAATCATGTCGATTTAAAACCTGGTGTCTACATTCAAGGGCCTGTATGCATTGACGAAGGTGCCTTTATTGGCCCTAATTGTTATATTAGACCGTATTCTTACATTGGAAAGCATGTAAAAATTGGTAACGCTGTAGAAATAAAAAATAGTATTATTCTTGATAATACAACTATTGGACATCTCACCTATATTGGAGATTCGGTTATTGGTCGAAATTGCAATTTTGGTGCTGGAACTAAGGTGGCAAATTTAAAGCTTGAAAAAAACGAAATTAAAATGAATATAAAAGGGGAAAGACTTCAAACTGGTCATAGAAAACTAGGTATTATCATGGGTGACGGGGTTAGTACTGGAATCAATGCCTCCCTAATGCCTGGTGTTATTTTAGGAGAAAATTCTCAGATTGGAGCTCATACACTCGTTACTACTGATGTTCCAGCAAATACCATTTATTATTTTGATACGAAAAAGGGTTTAATGATAAAAAAACTTGGTAAGAGCAGAAATGACAAGTAAAATTAAAGAAATAAATGTAATTCAAAAACCCAAATCATCAATACAATGGCGAATAGGGCTAGTATATCCAAATTCGTATCAAGTTGGAATGTCAGGACTAACGATTAAGCTACTTTATTCTTTACTTAATCAACACCCAAATATTAGTACAGAAAGAATATTTTACTCAGCTAAGGATCCAAGATTGCCCACTTCCTTAGAAACGAAAAAAAACCTTCATCAATTTGATATCCTTGCTTTCACGTTTCAGTTTGAATTGGATTATATTAATGCAATACGAATGCTTCAACAGTCTAAAATACCAATTCTGTTACATGATAGATCTTCATCTTATCCTATTCTTATTGCAGGAGGACCCACGGTTACCATAAATCCAGGACCACTGCTTAAAATTTTTGATCTTTTCTTTATAGGGGAAATTGAAAGTGTTGTCCTTGAATTTCTTCAAACAATTGTTAACAGCAAATTTAAAAGTTTAAGGGATTCAATTTCCTCTATATCTGGTTTTTATTACCCTGATATTAAATTTGAGAAATGGTTTCCAGTAATTACACCTGATCTTGATAAAGTACCCTTTCCTACAGCTCAAGTTAGACCTTTAGTAAAAGAGAAGAAGAAAGGTAGTTTAAATGGGTTTTTTTTGCAAATAACAAGGGGTTGTCCGCATGGATGTCATTTCTGTTTAATTGGAAAAGCTTTTCGTCCAATGAGAGAACGTTCTTTAGCAAATCTTGAATTAATTATTAATAAAGGAAGTATAGAAACACAAACTAATTTTTTTTCTCTTATTGGATCAAGTACAGCGGAATATAGCAAAATTGACCAATTAATTGATTTTTTTTCTTCTAAAAAGTTAAAATTTACTTTACCAAGTATTAGAATGGATTCAGGAATAAAACTTTTAGAAAAATTAAATTATTCAGGCCAAAAAAATCTTTCTGTTGCTCCTGAAACAGGTTCTGAAATATTACGAAAAAAAATAGGAAAAAATCTGTCGAATCAGCAGATCAAAGATTTTATAACGAATGCTGAACGCAATGGAATAAGAGAACTAAAATTTTATTATATTATAGGATTATCGGAAGACCCAGTAATAGAGGGACAACAAATAGCAGATTTTACACAAGAACTCGTGGATCTTTTTCCTTCTATTAGATTCAAATTATCAGTTAATCCATTAATTCCTAAATTAGGGACAAAACTTAGTTCACATCCAGTTAATTATTCTTCAATTCAAGAGGGTCTTGAGTATCTAAAATTAAAGTTAAAATCTAAACATCAATTTAAAACATTTCCAATCGAATGGGCTACAATCCAAGCAATTTTATCTTTAGGAGGTCCAGAATTGACACCAATATTATCTTCAGTAGCTAATAATGGTGGCACTCTTCAATCATGGAAAAAGATCCTTAAAGGTAACCCTATAGAGTTTTTTAAATCAAATTATCAAAAATAAAAAATCTTTTCTTGCTATCTAGGTTGTGATTCAGTTACAGATTTAGCATCTTGAAGATATTGAATTACCTCTTTGAGATTACTCATTGGGGAAACCGGTGTTCCTGCAGAACGGGTATCACGAATATTATCCAATAATTTCTCTGCAAGAATTAAAAACCTTGGCACAGATTCCTTTGTATTAGAAATAAGTGATTCTAATAAATCTTCTGCTTCATCATATCTTTTTTGAGCAGTAAATAGGATAGCAGACAAATATTCTCCCTTAATACGACTTGGTATATCTTCAATTCTCTCTAAACCCCTTTCAATAACTTTTTGTGCCTCTAATAATAAATCATGATCTTCAGAGAGTCGAAATTCATGTAATAATATTTCACCATATTCTAATAATATTGTTGAATGTAATTTTTTACACTTATTTAATTCAGGTATTAAAGTAGAAATTATTTCTTTAGCTGTTCCAATATTTCGTTTCTTCAGTTCAAATTTCGATTTTACAAAATTAAAGTAAATCTGGATACAAGAATCTAAATCAGAGATATAAAGATTAATTTCATTCAGGTAGTTATTGATATTGTCCAAATGATTTAGTTCAATTAAAAGATCGATATGCTCAATTAAATAATATTTATAGAAATGACCGTCTTTAAAATTTGTACAATAAGAAAAAGCAGTCTCTGCCTGATCAATTGCTAATTTATTTTGGTTTAATAGAAAATAAACTTGAGCTAATCCATGATATGATTTTACCAGGTATATTTTACTTGAACATTTTTCAGCAATGATGATAACTGTTTTGAATAAAGCTTCTGAACTATGTAAATGACCCATTCTTAATTCAATGTAACCTTTCATTAAATACGGATAGAGATGCTGAGACCTCTTTTCTTCAGGTGAAATCTCATCTGCTAAATTTATAGCTTTGTTAGTATATTCTTGTAACATTTCTAGAGACTGCTTCGTCGAGTAATGACTTGCCAAGTTTGTATAAGCAATTAGTAATCGCTGCTTTGCATTAATTTTATTAAAGTGATATATTGCTTTTTTCATATTATCTATATAATTGGTATCCTCATGGAGATTTGCATAGTATATATATGTCAATCCAATAATTAAATTGTCCTTTCCTTCAATAGCAATGGTCAAGTAATCCAATTCTTCATCGATTATTATTTTTTTATCCTTTTTATGCATAAATTGGGTGATTGGGATTGTTAAATGTTGATAAATTTTATTTCCATGAAATTTTTGAAGAAAAATTTCATCTATTTGGTTTTTGAATGAAATTAATTGATCAATCTTTTCTGAATTATTGAGAATTAATGCATAAGCCGTCGAAACTTCGAGTAGCCCTAACCAATCATTTTTTTCATTTAAAACGTCAATATTTTGCTCAATTAACGTAAACCCATCTTGGAAATTGAAAAATTCAGTTTGTGCAATCCCATAATAAATTAAGGATATTGAATCAGTTAATTCTGTATTAATTTTTTGCCCATATTCTTTGAAAAATTCAATATCAGCAAACAACCACGCAGTTTTGATTAATGCTGCCCATATCTCTTGTGGTAAAGAATCATGATTAAAAATTAGGTAATTTAGGAATTTATACCACGAAAGTAAATCATTTTTTATTTCATTCTTGAAATATTCTCGATTCTTATTCAATAATGTTTTTTTCCACTTATCGGTTAATCGATTTAAGATGAGAGCTATTTCAGATGGTATTTCTTGAGAACTTTTCACAATTTCCGTTATGAGAGAATAAATATAAACCTTAACGTACAATTATACGTATCTATCAATGTAAAGTGAATTCAGTATAATTTTTTTATTTTTTACATTGAGTTAAATTGTATCGAATAAAGGGTATTTAAAAAGTAAAATATTAGCTTCAAAATAATTTAGAAAAAAAAAAGTAAAAGGAGAACTAATTCTAATGGGTGTCTTAATAGGGATAGTAGGAAAACCGTCTAGTGGAAAAACGACTTTTTTAAATGCATTATGTGGGACATCAGCAAAAACAGGAGATTACCCCTTTACGACGATTGATCCAAACCAAGGAGTTGGTTTTGTCACAACACCCTGTGTATGTAATGAATTAAATGTTACTTGTCAACCTAGAAATTCTGAATGTATAGACAGAATTCGAAAAATTCCAATAAAACTTATTGACGTAGCAGGATTAGTTCCAGGTGCTTATAAAGGAAGGGGGATGGGTAATCAGTTTCTTGCAGATCTTGCTCAAGCTGATATCCTAATTCATGTAGTAGATGCTTCAGGTTCTCTTAATGAAGAAGGAGAAAATGTAGAACCAGGAAGTCACGATCCAATGATTGATATTTCTTTTTTGGAAGATGAAATCACCCAATGGATGAACGGAATACTCAAAAAAGATTGGAATCGGGCTATTAGAAAGGCTCAAACTGAACAAAAGAATATAATAGATTTTATCACTGAAAAATTCACGGGGTTAAAAATTACCAAATCGGACATTTTACACGCAGTTAATGAATCAAATTTAGACTTAAAGAACGTTCAGAATTGGACCGATGAAGAAATTCTTAAACTTTGTAATTCTGTTCAAAAAATTGGAAAACCAATACTTATTGCAGCAAATAAAATAGATAAACCAACTTCCAAGTCTCATCTTGAAAATCTGCAAAATATGTTTGGAAATTTTGTTATTCCAACTACTGCTCTAACTGATCTAGTTTTAAAGAATTTAAATACGCAAAGAAAGATAAATTACATCTCTGAAAGTGGAAAATTAGAAATTATTGATGAATTATCTACTAAAGAACAGCAGATTATATTAAAGATTGAGAAAGAAATATTACTTCCTTATAAAACAACAGGTGTTTTTGAGACTCTTAACAGGGCTGTTTTTGATGTTTTAAAATTAATCCCAGTCTATCCTGTGGCAGATAGCACGCATTATAGTGATCAAGATGGCCGTATCCTTCCGGAAGTTTTTTTAGTAAAAGAGGGTACGACTGTTAAGGAACTTGCTGGTATTATTCATCAAGACTTGTTCAAAAACTTCATTTACGGAGTCGATGCTAAAACAAACAGAAAATTATCTGATAAATCTGTGATTAAATTTGGAGATGTAATTCGTATTGTTGCAGCAGTATAACAAAAAAAATTCAATCAAATTCTTCTAAGTCTCTAGATAAAGAGTATCTTTTTTTAATTACATGTTTGGTAGATATTTCCCCTGCTTTCTGAAAATAATAATTAGGTCCTCTCAAAGGTCCAAAGCTTCTAATTCCATCTTTTTTTATTTTTTCCCTTATTTCGGTAGCAATTTGAGAAGTAATTTTCTTTTGGTTTTCTAGAAAGTCAACTAACTCGTTTCCTTCAGCTTCTGTTTTTGCTCTGGCCAAATAATCAAATATATCTGGTTCGTAATTAGTAAAAGGATCAAATGTTGAATCATTTTGAGTTTTGAAGCCATTAGTTTCAACACTTTGTTCATCAATCTTTATTTTCATTACTTCTTTATTGATTTCTTGATAAAGAGCAGGAAAATGCTCCTTGAGTTTTTCAAGAGGAATTTTTTGTTCAAATGATAGAGTTTCAAACTCCAGGTCATCTTTTTCATTCGTTTTCTCTATGAAATCCTTTTTTTTAGGAGATCTTCCCATTTAAATCCTTCCAATTATTATTTAATCAAATATTTCATTATTAACACAAAATACAGGACGATTTCCTTGTAGAACAAATCTTATCTGTTCAGCAATAATTTCACCAGCTCTTTCTTGAGCCTCTATGGTTGAAGCAGCAATGTGAGGAGATACATAAACATTTTCTAACTCAAATAATTTATTTTCTTTGGCAGGTTCAATTTCAAATACGTCCAAAGCTACTCCTTTTATTCTTCGCTCAATTAAAGCTTCATATAAAGCTTTTTCGTCAATTATACCTCCACGAGCGCAATTTATGATAAAAGAGGAGGATTTCATAATAGATAATTCTTTTTCACCAATCATTCCGTATGTTTCATCAGTCAATAGAGCATGGATTGAAACAAAGTCAGAAGTTGCAAGAACATAATTGAGGTCATCAAAAAGTTCAACATTAATTGATTTAGCTATTTCTTTAGGGAGATAAGGATCATAGGCAATACATCTCATCCCAAAAGATTGTGCCCGTTTTGCAACTTCAGCTCCAATCCTACCACAGCCTATAAATCCTAATGTTTTTGCATATAATTCTGTGCCCATTAAAGCATTTTTTGGCCATCTTCCAAGCTTTGTTTGATAATTAGCATCAACTAATTTACGACTTAATGCAAGCATAAAACCAAGGGACATTTCAGCAACAGAAATCGTTGAGGCGTGAGGTGAATTAACTACAGCAATTTTCCTTTCTGTAGCAGCTACAACATCGATATTGTCTATTCCTACACCAGCTCTTCCTATAGCTTTTAGGTTAGTTCCTTTTTCAATTACTAACCGAGGTACTTTAGTTGCGCTTCGTACAATTAGTGCATGAAATTTAGAAATTTCATCTATTAATTCATTTGGAGAATAATGATGGACTACTACGTCATAATCAGCTTTAAGAAGTTTTACTGCAGAGTTAGCGATTTCATCTGCTATTAATATCTTCATTTTAATATCTCCTATAAGAGCAGATCTTTTTAACAGTTATTTATATTGTAATTATCTGATTTCGAGAAAGAACTTAAATCATTTATATTTCTACGTTATTTAATCTTTTTAAAGCTTGAAAGAAATCTGTTCGTATTTATTCAAAATATATTCATTATCCATCATTAAATAATAAATTTTAATTAAACTTAGTAAGCGTTTAAAACACTACAAAACAACGCCAGTTTAAAGTATCTCCACTTTGGAATGTTGCGGAGAGAACACAAATCTCATTTTCGCAGAACCTAAAGGAGGATTTTCAATGAATGCTTATAAATATGTGTCAAAATTTTGGAAAGAACAAAAAGAAGATTTTAAACAATTACGAATAGCAAGACTAATCGAATGGCGTAGGGAACCAAGTCTGGTTAGAATTGACCACCCAACACGAGTTGATCGTGCTCGTGCATTAGGATATCGTCGGAAAAAAGGTTTCATCTTGGTTCGTACTCGAGTTCCAAGAGGTGGAAGAAGAAAACCACGTCCTGTAATGGGAAGACGTTCAAAGCGAATGGGTGTTAAGCGCCTTACTCCAAAAAAATCAAGACAATGGATTGCTGAAGAAAGAGCTGCACGTCGTTTTAGAAATCTAAGAGTTTTAAACAGCTATCCAGTACATGAAGATGGTCTTTCACGATGGTTTGAAGTAATAATGGTAGATCCGAATGCTCCAGAAATAATTTCAGATTCTAAAATCAATTGGATATGTAATTCGAGTCATAAAGGGCGAGTGTTTCGAGGGAAAACCTCTGCAGGTAAAAAATCTCGAGGTTTAAGGCGAAGAGGAAAAGGATCAGAACATTTAAGACCATCTTATGATCGTTGATTATAGAAATAACTCTTTATCGAGCTATTACTTAGGTAAAAGCATTTAATTAAAAAATATAATTAAAAATAGTTGTCAATTTTTTTAAAAGATCCCTGAAAGATCATTAATTAAAGTGTATAAAATGGTTCGCGTATTCGTTGACACTTTAAATCCAAACCAATATACATCAGAAACTGAACTACTTACTTGTGTGAAATTGGTTAGAGCATTTAATTTTTCAGTGATTTGGTTAAGTAATTTACCCACTTCTCTATTTGATCAAATCAAAAAAAATTACCAAACTAAGAACTTTTTAATTTATCCAAGACTTGATCTAGACACAAGAAAAGAAAATAAAGAGGATATTGTCCATTTATTAAGGCAAAATAGAAGGAAATATCCTATTATTGGTATTGAATGTACAACTCCAGATATTGCAGCTTGGGCAGCTCAAGACAATCGTATTGATATATTAAAATTTCCAGTTCTTCAATTTAATAAACTTTTTTCACTTTCTGTTGGAAATTTAATGCAAAAATTCAATAAATTTTTAGAAGTACCACTATCAACTTTATATGCCTCATCTGAAAGAACTTATATCCCTATAATACGCGAAACAAGATTTGCGCTCAGTAGAGCTGTTAAAAAAGGTATACCTATTATATTTAATTCATCAGGTTCTAAACCAACTGATCAACGAAATCCACTTGAATTAGCCGCTTTGGGGCATATTCTTTGTCTAGACTCTCAGAAAGCTTTAGATGGCATAAGTACTATACCAAACACGCTTTTAGAGCACAATCTAAAAAAAATTGATTCAAATTACATCATGCCAGGTGTTTTTCGTTTTAATATTGATCAAAACGAGGAAGAATAAATCGTGATAAAAGAACGTACCCGTTACATTGTTATCAGATTCATTAGTTCCAGCCTTATGAATGAACGGGACGCATGGAAAGCAGTTTCCTCAGAAATTCGGAAACTTTATGGAGTTTATGGCGCAGCTAGAGTAGGACTTTATCTATCGTATTATGATTTTGACCTTCAAACTGGAATCTTTCGATCATCTCATAATTGTATACCTCATGTTCGTGTAGGACTTTGTTATATCCACAATTATAATAATCGTTACCTTTATGCATTCTCAGATTATGTTTCTGGAACATTAAAAAAATGTAAAGAATATTTAAAGAATCCTAAAAGCCAAATAATATATTCAAACCTTCGAGAACTCCTTCTCACACAAGAAGAACCCTTAAAACACAATGATGATTCTTACTAATCTGATTTTGATGACACCGTCCCAGACTGAGTGTTTTGAGGGAAATTCTTAAATTTAAAGAAATTTATACTTAATTTAGTCCGTATATCTAATTTTTAAATTAAGATTGTTAACCACAAAACCTGAAAAAGATGAATCTACATTATTCATGATTTAAAGATAAAAGATTTCTTAATTTTGCCCTTGAATTATTGAGAATTTGGCAAATACTACTCATTCTGCATTAATATGTATAAATACAAAAGAATTAAACCATTTAGACAAAGCAGGAATAATGTAAACCATAGATCATAGATCAGAATCGAAGTTACTAAAAATGCTATTAGAATAGCCCCAATTTCTAAAAGTCCTGTTCTTCGCCCACTATATTCTTTAACACTTGTATAGACCAGAAGAGTAGAGAAGAACATTATTCCCCAAATAGCTAAATGAAGAAGAACAAGCAATGGCTGAAAATTTCCTTCGAAAAGGATTATTTCCACCATTATAAATTGGAAAATCGTATTTTCAAGAATATCTGGAAAAAAAAGAAATGAAAATTCAAATAATACACACATTGTAAGTATTAAACTGGACAGAATCAGTGTGCGTGCATCTCTAGAAGCCCATAGATTTCGATAAAGAACTTTCATCTTATACTTGTCCTCTTAAAAGAAAATTTTCTCATTCAGATTAAAAGAGCCTATAATGGACGACTTTAGAATGTACCTTTTGTGTTTTCTCGAATACTTTATTTTTACTAAAATCTTTTTGTAGAATTTTATTAAAAATAAGTTTAATTCCCCTAAAGGAAGATTTTTCCATCTTATTAAAACAGATTCCAAAAAGTATTGCCAAAATATAACGTTTTATTCCTTAAAATATTTTTAAACAGAATTTTTAAAATACAAAATCCTAAACTTGAAACTTAAATCCTTTAAAACTTGGTACAATAAGAATTAAGGAAGCAAATAAAGAAAGAAAGCGAATCTTTATAAGTAATTGAAATACTAGTCAATAGGCAAAGCTTAGCAAAGACCTCCTTTTTGTCTTTGATCGGAAAGGTATATTTAATTTACTTTAATCCCTATGAATAATCTTGCTTAGCTATAGAGAGTAACGATCTTAGAAT
Source organism: Candidatus Hodarchaeum mangrovi (assembly GCA_016839515.1). Lineage (GTDB taxonomy): Archaea > Asgardarchaeota > Heimdallarchaeia > Hodarchaeales > Hodarchaeaceae > Hodarchaeum > Hodarchaeum mangrovi. The sequence goes on along the minus strand of JAEOUE010000197.1, from coordinate 38,186 downwards.
ATAAAAATCTCCGTATGCAGTCAAATTTGCGTGGCCCTGAAAAATGAAGATAGTTCTATTAGGTCCTTATAACAGTGGAAAATCAACAACAGTACACCAGATTTGCGGTGGATCAGCTATTTCTATTGATTATGGTGGTACAACTGTTGCATTAGATCACTGTAAAACCGAAATTTATGGTGTAAAAGTCTTTTTATTTGGGACACCAGGACTACAGCGTTTTGAAGTAATTCGAAAGATCTTGAGTAAGGGGGCAGATGGAGTTTTATTTGTAGTCGATTCAGTAAATGTGGCCTCCTTTGAAGAGGCAAGTAAATTATTACTAGAGGTAAATCAAATCCTTCCAAGTGTTCCTATAATTTTATGTGCAAACAAACAAGATATAATTGGTGCTAAGACTCCCGATGAAGTAGCTAATGCTGTTTTAGGTAAAAATTCCGATAAAATTACAGTAATTGGAACTTCTGCGAAATCTGGAGAAAATATTGAACGTGCTCTAGGAATGATAGTCTTAAATGCAATAAAACAATACTATGATGTTCTTCTTGCAGTTAAACATTCAACAGGCAATCTCAAAGATATAGCTCAAAATCTACGGCAATCAGAAGATAAAGTACTTTCCCAGCTTCAATTCGCCTCTTGGAGGCGTCTTATTCTTGCTGATTGGGATAATCAAATATTTAATTTACCTAAAGGAGTTGCTAACATCACAGATATTCTCGAATTTGGTCATAAACAAATCTAAATATTGTTGGTGGAAAAATGGTAGAAAAACCTGATGTTTATATTTGTCAGAATAAAAATTGTGAAAATAGATTCCAGAAAGCTGAATTTATAACATTAGAGGAAGATGGTATCTATATTACCAAACCTTCATGCCCAAAATGTGGATCCACAGATCTTATATCTTCTGCTTGGTTAATTCGTGAATAACCTAGGGTGGTGTCGAATATGAGCTTTTTAATTAGCTCACAAAGAAACCAAGAACGTGATGCGCTCTCGGAACTCTATTATGTGATTACTGATGTCTTAGATTATAAAACAAAACCTCTAAAATCACGTGTACCAGGTTTATCGCTACTCACGCTTCAAGATGAGGAAATCCATCCATTTCAGGTAGTTTTAAAAATCCGTGAATATATTGAAGAAAATGGTCCACTCATTGCCTGTTTAAGAATAACTCCGTTAGAACATTTATTTAAGACTGATATCTTACAGATCACTAATCATGCTTATGAATTAGTCCAAAAGAAAGTTACAAGAGAAAATACTTGGGCAATCGTATTACGTAAGCGACAAACTAATCTTAGATCAAAGGAAGTTATTTCAGCTGTTGCTGATAAAATAACATGGGGAACTGTTAAACTTACCGACCCCGATTATGAAATCCGAATAGAAATCATTCGAGATTTATCTGGAATAAGTGTGATGAAGCCAAAAACAGAAATCAAGACTTCAGATTATCTGAGAAGAATCTAGTATAAAAAGGCTTTATCCCAGTGCTAACAGTGCTATTCTTTGCAATAACACAGTTTCAATTCCCTGATAAGATAAATTATCCTTAATATAACCTTCTTGGATGAATTTCTTTGAAAAGTATTCATATTTTTCTGCTGTGGGATTAAGGATTTTTTTATTTAATTCTAGACTATATAAAGATAATAATTCATTAAAAGCTAAATGGATATTATGATGATTTGAACCTATTATAATTCCTAGTACTTTTCTTGTACGTTCCTTCAGTCCATACTCCTCAATAGCTTTACTTATTTGCCTCTCACCAGCGAGGTATAATAATAACTCAATTGCCAATGTATTAGAAATTAGATGATTATTTTTAAGCGCATTTATCGAATGCCAAACTGCTGACTCAATGTGCGCCAAGCTCCAAATATTTAAAGAATCCAGCATTTGGATTGCAACAAGAGAGTTATTGTCGCTTAATTCCTTGAGTTTTTGTCCCAATGAATATAACTCAATCTTGGACTTCAATTCTCCTTCAAAAATTAGCACTGAATATGTTTGTATTTTTTTCAAAATATATAAAGCTATAATTAACCCACTCCAGGACTTTCAGGTGGAAATTTATCATGTAACACAATTTTAAATTCAATTAAATAAGTAAACGTATTTCAAAATTAATTAAGATATACCACTGGTTTAACTCATGATGAAATTTAAAGTATTAAAGTGGCAAGATATAGATAGACTAGCAAGAACGTGTTTTCATTTGATAAAAAAAGATGGATACAACCCAGAAATAATCATTGGTATTAGTAGAGGGGGATGGATACCAGCTAGATTACTAAGTGATATGTTCGAAGCAGAGGTTCCTCTCCAGAAAAAAACAGGCACTTCAATTCTAGCAACAATGCAGATTAGATTTTATACTGCAATAGCAGAAACACATACTCGCCCTGTAATAGCACAAGATGTTGGTGTTGATATTTATAATAAAAAAATCTTATTGGTTGATGATTTAGCAGATACAGGTGAAAGTCTTGAAATTGCATTGGAATATTTAAAGCTTAAAAGTCCAAAAGAAATAAGAATTGCCACTCTTTTATATAAACCTTGGTCCAAGATAAAACCAGACTATTTTGTAGAGGAATCCACTGAATGGGTTGTTTTTCCACATGAATATTATGAATTTATGACAGAACGAACACTTTCTGAACAATATGATAAGACTCGGGCATGGGCAACATTTCTTGAACTGGGAATCCCAGATTCTTCTGTTAACTTTTTTGTTGAAAATTTTCTGTGAGGGAAACTTAGTAATCTTACGAGACAAGAGCTTTTGAATATTTGACAAATAAGTATAAAATGACTATAAATACCTCATAAATCCATTTAGGGTTGATCTTATGCAACTTTTACTTATCCATTCACATGGTTTTGCTTGGAAAATAAATGAAAAAGCTATCAAAGATCCTGAACCATTAGATGAAGTTTTAGGCGAATACAGTACAGAGAGTTCTGTTTTAATTGTCTTTATATCAGTTGAAGTCGAAGACACTAAAAATAGAGATAAAGTAATTCTACAAGGTTCAGATGAGATCATACATGCGTTAAACGATATAAAAGAAACTAATGTTATTATTTATCCTTGGGTGCATCTAACTAAAACTAATCCAGCCAGGTCATCAGAAGCTTTGGAGATGTTAAGGGAACTAACTACAAATATAAAAATAAAAAACCGAAAACTGAACATTATTCGTGCTCCATTTGGTTACTATAAAAGTTTTTCAATAAATTGCAAAGGACACGCCCTTGCAGAACGTTCAAAAGAGATTTTGGGCGATATAGATATTAAATCTTCAATTGAAGTTACCAAAGCTTTGGAAGCTGAAGATCAAACAAAATCAGAATTTTTTATACTTACTGAATTTGGGGAAAAAGTAAATTTCAGAGATTTTAATTATAACCAACATAAAGAACTTGATGTTTTTGTGAAATATGAAACTGCTAAAGATAGGTCAATAAGTACTCCTCCAAAACATGTGGACCTGATGAAGAAACTTGAATTAATCGATTATGAATCAGGAAGTGATTCGGGAAACTTTCGAATTCTTCCAAGAGGATTTGTTGTAAAAAGATTGATAGAAGACCAAGTTTTGAAGATAGCAGCTCAATATGGAGCTATGATTGTTGAAACACCTTTAATGTACTCTTATGAACATCCTTCTCTTAAAAAATATTTAGAAAGATTCCCTGCACGTCAATATGTAGTTAAATCTGGTGATAAAGATTACTTCCTACGTTTTGCTGCTTGTTTTGGTCAATTCTTAACTTTGTCAGATGCTCTGATAAGTTATCGTCAGCTTCCTGTTAAAATTTTTGAACTTGCACAATCTTTCAGACGAGAACAACGTGGAGAATTAGCGGGAATTCGCCGTCTTCGGGCCTTCACGATGCCTGATCTTCATACGGTCGCTTTAGACATTGACATGGCAAAAGCTGAATTCGAGACACAATTTAAAATGGCTTTTAAGTATATGAAAGACATTGACATTACTTTTGAGACTGCCTTTCGTATGACTTACGATTTCTATGAAGAAAACCATGATTGGATTAAAGCAATGGTTCAAAGCCTGAATAAACCAGTATTACTTGAGCTATTTAACATTAGGTATGCTTATTTTATTCTAAAGTTTGAATTTAATGTTGTAGATGCACAAAAAAAGGCAGCAGCATTATCAACAGTTCAGATCGATGTTGAAAATGCTGAAAGGTTCAATATCAAATATATAAATGATCAGGGGCAGGATAGTTATCCTCTACTACTCCATTGTTCATTATCTGGTTCAACAGAACGAGTTATTTATGCTATTCTTGAAGAACAAATTAAACGAATAGAAAAAGGCCAAAAACCACAATTTCCTTTGTGGCTAGCACCTATTCAAGTTAGAATCATTCCTGTGACTGATGATCTTACTTCTTATGCATTAGAGATCTCAGAGTATCTTGAAAGTCGAGGGATTCGTATTGAAATAGATGATAGAGATCTTTCTTTAAATAAAAAAATTAGAGCAGCGGAAAAGCTTTGGACCCCTTATGTAATTGTTATTGGAAAAAAGGAATTTGAAGATAAAACTGTTAATGTTAGATCTCGTCAAAAGAAAAAACAAGAAACACTTTCATTAAAGGCATTAGAAGTGCAAATTAAAGAACAAGTGAAGGATAAACCGATTATTGCAAGAGTCTTCCCAAAATTGGTTTCAAAACAACCGATTTTTACCAGAGAGGTATAAAAAATAAGGATAGAATTTCTAGTTTTAAAACAAACAGTTTTTAATGATGGACTTAATTTCTTAATTACAAACTAAGTCAAAACTCTTACTTTATTTAATGATTAATTCATTAATCATTGAAGAAAAAATCAAGAAAACGACCTATTTCGCTTAAAATTTACAATGTAAAGCACCTAATTACTTTAATAATTCATCGATTAATTTATTATTTTGATTAAAAAAGGAGATTTTGTATGCCAACAAAAATATTCGGTCGTGAAATAGAAAATCAGATGACCTTCGTTGGATTAGCTAATGCAGGGAAAACAACATTAGTAAGAAGATTGAAAGGACAAGATAACCTAGAAACTGTTCCTACGATGGGTATGAATATTGAAACACTAAAAATTGGAGATATTGAGGTCATGGCTGCTGATCTGGGGGGTCAGGTTACATATCCAACTAGTTTATGGGAACCTTTCGTAACCAAGTCAGTAGGAATTGTGTTTGTTTTTGATTCAGCAGATAAATCAAAAGTTGAAGAAGCAGGGAAATGGTTGCAACAAGTAATTAAATGGGCCCCAGAGGACTCAGCTTTTCTTTTCCTAGCTAATAAACAAGATTTAGCTGAAGCAATGCCTTTAGAGAAGATAATTGAATCATTAGGGTTAGAAAGAGAAATTAGTATGCGACCAAGGACATTTGCAGTATATCCTTGTTCAGCACTTACAGGAGAAGGAGTTGATGAACCATGGCAGTGGATGAGTGAAAGATTTCGCATTATAATAACACGGAAGAACAAATAGGTGCCCAAAAATGAGCTTTTTAACCAAACTTAGAGCAAAATTTGCCAAAGAACGTCTAACAGTCAAAATTGCATGGTTAGGGCTAGATCACGCAGGTAAAACAACGATTGTTAAAAGAATTACATCGGGTGAATTTGACAGTAGCACATTTAGAACTCTCGGAATGAATGTTGATGAATTCAGCTCGGGAAATGTAAGGTTTATTTCGTGGGACATTGGAGGGCAAGAAGCATTCCGTGAATCATTGTGGGAAAGTTACATGGCAGGTTCCATGGGAATAGTGTATGTGATTGATTCAGCTGATAAAGCACGATATGAAGAAGCAAGAAAGGAATTATGGAAGTATGTTCTTAACAATGATCGCGTTCAAAATATTCCTATATTGGTTTTAGCTAATAAACAAGATTTAGAAAATGCTGGTTCTGCAGGAGAAGTAGCTCGAGCTCTCAATCTCCACAAAGTTACCACACATTCTTATGCAATTGTACCAACTTCAGCGAAAACTGGATTCAATGTTGAAGAAGGACTTGAGTGGCTTCGACAACGTGTAACTGAAAAATTAGAAACCCTATAGAATTTAAAATTTTCTCGTCTGATCTAATTTCGAGTTTTTTTCATTACAGTTTTATCAAATACTTGGTCAACCCTCTCACACAAAGCCATAAATGTTATGTATAACTGTTCAAGGTCTAAATCCTTATTTATCTTGACGTATATTCGAATAGAAGGATCATCTGAGGAATCTATAGAAATTCGAACAAGATTGTTTCGCAATTTATGTATATTTTTCAGGAGAGTTTTATCTGAAAGAAAATACAATCCTGATCGGCTTGATGATGCTTTCCAAATATATGTCTCATCAAGCTGTCTCACCCCTAATTCTATTTCATCGAGAGTAAATAGCAAATCTTGGTGTTTCTTAATTTGTCCTTCTTCTTTCTTAGGAATTATTTGAATTTTGGTTGATGTTTTTCCACGTTTAGGATTAGCTTCTAATGCAATATAATCTTTAGCTCCTGAAAACCAAGAAATAATAACAGATAGCATTAAATGACGTTCTTCGAGAGCAAATACAACACGAAAGTCCTTAAAGGGAATTACAGTAGATTTTTTGTATTTAGGAAATAAAAGGCCCCCATTTGAACTCATCTGCTCCATAATGAGATCTTCGAACTCTTTTGAGAATACTTGGATTAAAGACTCCTGTGTTATCCTCATAATCTTGCGATTCTTCCTTTTTCCTGACCACCAAAGGTAGAACGTAAAGAAAAGTACTGCAGCTGGACCTAAAAAAACAAAAAAATAGTCAATTATTGTATAATCAGTTGCTGAACCGCTTTGAAGGAAAAAATGAGCTATTTGACCACTAATACGCTTATAAAAACTAAAAGATAATGATGTGGACACCATTTTTTATTATTCCTTTGAAAAACAATTAATATCTCGAAACAACTTATATTTAACCTAAATTAGTCTTTTGATTTTATGATATAGCTAGCTATTTCGTTATAAATAAAGGGTGAAATCCCATTTTCTCCTTTTACTTGATAACATGTAAAATCAGCACATTGATTATTAATTCTTGTTGGATCTAAAACTAGTGCCACAGATAGTGGATTATGAACTTGAAAGGAATAAATATGAGTTGTTAAATCAGTTGGAGAAAGAAACAATCCATATCCTGGATGAGAATGCCACCATCCAATGCAATGATTATTTTCATTAAGAAGATCCTCAAAAGACTTGAAATCATCATCTGAAAAAGATACTGAGACTTCGTCGCCAGTGGATATATGAATTACTTTTTCTACCAAAAGTTCACCTTTCCTAATTTCTCTCCCTCCGAGAAGACCGATAGCTTCGTTAGGTATAGATCGTACGGAAAAATCGGTCATCTTCTGAATGTGTTTCCAGTAGATCGAAACCGATTTTACTTTAATATCTAATTTAACAATCTTTTTCTTGTCTTTGTTCTTTGATGAAGGTTTCTTAACCTCATTTAGATGATTTTTTTGATTATTTTTTTCGTTGCTAGATTCTAAAGGCATTCGAATTTCCTCTAGTTCAGCTATGCTTCTTTGTCCAATCGGAAGCTTTTTCCCAGTAAGCCCGAAAGTTTTCTTTCATCTCTTTTCCTGCTTCTGGATTAAATGGATCCTCTGGATCAACAAGATACTCAGGAAAGTCAGCATTATCAACACTTTCATATATATCCAACATCATTTCAATATGTTCAAATACACTGGGTAAAGTAATCGTTTCTTTCCAGCCGCCTGGTTTCCCCAAATTATTCCAATTCACCAAGCTTAAACATACATTAGATCCCCAAGTCCATTTTGTTTTTCCAACAGCAATATTCGGATGCCAGATAGGTGTTATAAAGTTAACAATGGGAGGTTTGAACGGATACTCGGGTGGTAAATCTACTGTAATATCCCATTTTCCACCTTCAAATGGTGTCCCAGTTTTACCAAAAATAGTCGCACGATAATGATGAAGGTCATTATCGATTATTTTCCATTTAATATGACTGGATTTTGGTGGAAATATCTTTAACATTCTCTTAAATTCTTCTCTTAACCTTCTTGAATGCAGGTCTTGCATAGCTATCTCACTTCGGTAATAACTTAGAGTTCGATATAATGGATCTCTTAAAACACTCATTCAGTCCTCAATATTTAAAAGGTTGCCTTATTTATGGTTGAATTGCACCAGAATGAGCTATCTTTTTAAGGTCTGTATTCTAAGTCATCATACAAAGAATCGTATTCATCCGAGATGAATTAATTAATAAATCCTTCAACCCTATCTATAATCTGTAAGTTAAATAAAACAATATCTTAGTCATAATTAATTAAGATTTAAAATTAGCTTCCGTAAAAAACACATAAAATTATCTTTGGTGAGAATGTATGGATTTCGAAATTCAGAGTAATATTGCGCAGTGTAATGGTTGTGGTGCTCCTCTCTCTCAAAAACCCATTTTTCAATTTCCTGTGAAGTGTGATTATTGTGATCTTACAAATTACATAAAACGGTCCTCTTTCACAGCTGAAAATGAATCGATTGTCGATGATGAATTAAAAGCTGAATCTTACTATTTGATTTACCAAGAAGGGCAAAAAGTATTAGAAAACTTTCCTGGTGAATATATTGGGGATGAGATTGGAAAAATCAGAATCAAAATGCAAGTAGGGGCCTATGCATTTCCATTGCTCGTAGTTTTAGATGATCTGCCTGCTCGTCCATATATCGATGGACCCAGTCAACTTCGAGAAATTCTAGATTGTGAACTCAACGATTTACCGTCGATGAAATCTTGGACTCCTAATTCTTCAAGCATTCTCAACGTATTAGAAGAAATCTACAAGCTTGCGGAGGATAAAATTCCAAAAGCCTTAGGGGAGGTTGATGTAAGCATAAAAAAACCTGAATTTTCAACAGTTGAATATGAAAAAGACCCACTTATCAAAAAAATCCTTACAAACTATGATTCAACGGTTAGTACAAAAGATATTATTGTAAAATTCTATGCACAAGATGGGGAAATCATTAATTTAATTATCAAAAGAAAAAAGAACTATCCGATAGGGCTCGAAAGTGAACTACTAAACACATATCCGCTCATTAAAGGTCCTTTAGAGGATTATGCAAAAGGTAGAATTGATCTTTTAACAACTCTATCCGAAATTGAACGTTTACTATATGTCTAATTTAATAAAAGGTGATAATATTGTCTAAAAAAGATGTTATATGGGATAATTCAGTCAGAAAAAGTCCCTCCGATTCAAGTATAGAAAAAATGGTGAAAGTACGTTTTAAAGATCCTCAGCTCCCTCCAGATCAAAACGTTCGTGAAAAATATATCAATATGAATGGGAGCGTTTTTCAAGCTATTGGAGCAGCTCGTGATGCGTTCAATATTCCTGAAGTAGTGCCAATTGCTCTATTATACAAAGGTAGACGCATGAATCCATCAAATAGCTTATCAAGTTACAACATTGAAGAAAATGCAATGCTTATGATTGTCCCTGATCAGATTAAGGGTGGATAATACCTTTTCTTTTTATTTAAAAGGATTATTTCAATGTCACAAGAAGATCAATATAACTTGCGGTATGATAGACAAGAACGATTAGTTTTATGGGATCAAAAATTAATCCAGAATAGTTCAGTTCTTGTTGTGGGCATAGGTGGCACTGGAAGTGAGGTTATAAAAAATCTGTCACTCCTAGGCGTTGGAAAATTAATTTTGGTTGATGTTGATACAATTGAATATTCAAATCTAAATCGTCAAATGCTCTTTCGAGAAACAGATATTGGAAAGAGTAAAGCAGAAGTTGCGAAAGATAGAATTAGTACGATGTTCAATAAACAAGTAAATGTTGAAGCATTTTCAATTAAAATCCAAGACATCCCTACTGAAATTTTTGAAGAAGTTGACATTATTGCTGGATGCGTCGATAATTTTTTAGCTCGTCAATATATTAATTCATTAGCAATTGAATTATCTAAACCATATATTGATTCTGCTACTGATGGATACATTGGACAAGTTCAATATATTCAGAAGAATTTTTCATCTTGTTTAGCATGTGACAATCCTCCCCCACCAGATGAAACAAATATTTGGACAGCTCCATGTACATTGGTTGGAACTCCGAGAATTCGTGAACATTGTGCTTGGAAGGCTCTTTATTCCTTTTATACAAGATATAATCGAGAGCCCAGAGAAAATTCTAATAAAGATATGAAATTTCTTCAGAAAATTGCAAATAATTGCACAAAAAATCACAAATTTCCTAGTTATGATATCAAAGAATTAAAACAACTCATACTTACTCATATTCCAAGTATAATAACTGTCAATTCAGTAATTAGTGGTATTCAATCTCAATTGATAATTAACACACTTTTTTTTGAAAAAAGGTCTTCTCTTAAAAGAAAAGATCAAAAAATCTTGAGAAGATTACGAAAATCGGAGAGGTTCCAGATTCCTTCTTTAACTATTTATTCAGGACTTACAGGCACTTTTTCCACTTTTAAACTATTAGCAGATCCCGATTGTTTTGTTTGTGGAAATAGGGGAATAAATTCAGATCAAATATCAATGATCCATGTAAATCCAGATAATAGATTCATAGAAATTGTTCAGGAAGTAAATAATAAATATGAAGATGAATTCTTAGCATTTAGAGGAAATAAACATCTGAATGAGGGAGATATAATAAAGGATATTCTCTCGAATGGGGATCGAATAACTTTTTCACCCTTATATGGTGAAAAAGACAAAAGAATTAAAGTTATATTTGAGAAAAAAAATAATTAATTATCAGAGGGTAAGAAAAGACGAATGGTTTCCCTCTTTTTGGGTTCTACTGAAGATAGAACTGGATTTATATAAGGTTCTTTATAACCCAATTCTTGTTTTTCTTCTAGAGTAAGTTTTTTATAAATATCATTATATATTTCATCTTTACTTCGTTGATGAACACTTTTATGCCGTAAATAACTTCGAACGTGGAGAGGCTGTTCAATTTTTATCGTTGATCGCTTTCCACATTTGGGACAATACCAATTCCCTGATACAGGAGACTCATGTGGAATATATCCACAATTTATACATCTAAATTCTGAATGACTCATATTTCAAAACCTAAGATATTCTTGAAAATGTATTACAGTTTTATAAAAGATTTCAAATAAAAACTTCATTCAAAAAAATTGATCCAGAATAATTTAGAATTTAATTAACAAAATATAAATGATTATAGATGACGATTTGCTTGAAGATGTTCTCGAGCTTATTGGATGAATAATATGTTTCGAAAAAAAGAGGATAAATGGCTAGATTTCGCTCAGAAACTGACAGAACCTGTGTCTCTTCAATCTTTTGATAGCTCAGAAGACCTTCAAAAAATCGCTCTCTTTATAAGAAAAAGCATTAGTGAAAAAGTGTTGAATGGAATTTTAACACCAGATGATGATTTTTACATTCCGCTTTCTTACATTAATGAATTAATTGAACATAATTTAACCCAAAAAGGAAATGTAGACATTTGTGATTTGATTGATGCAACCAATTTACCTGGAGAGATCCTAGAGATTGTGATGTTTCAATCACTTCAGAAATATGATGGATTCTTTGACCGGATTCGAAGATATTTTTTTACACCAAATGGAGCTATGATTTTTCTGCAGAATATACTAGGAAAAACAGGAAGTATAGACCTCAAATTTCTTTTAAAACAAATCAATTGGTCCGAAGAACACTTAGAAGCCATTTTAGATTTAATGGCACAACAAGGAACCTTTTACGGATATATAGATCCATTAAATAATCGTATATATAATCTAACTTTTTTAGATTTTTCGACTCCAAACCAAATTGAGAAGGATATCAAGTTTTTCGAACGTTTTCTCAATACTACCTTTATTCTTGAACCAGAAATATCTCTAAAGACTCTTAGCAGGTTATTTAGAATTGATATTGAAAAATGCCAAAAAATGTTAAAAGAAAATTGTAAAGGAATACCTTTCCTTTTTTCTTCTGATCAACAACATATATACTCAATAAGCCATATGGTTTCGCAAATACTCTTTGATATCTATATTTATCGTCATATTCCGATTGAATTCTGGTTACAACGCTTTAATATTGAATATTTAGAGTTTATTTCATTTTTAAATAAAATAAATAAAAGTTTAGATGGGATTATTAGAGAGAATGTCTATATTTCTCCGCGATTAGAAATCTGGCTAGATAGAGGAATAGATGTAGAATCAATTGCACGAAATCTTAATTTAGATACTGATTTATTATTAAATGTAATCATAAATTTATCCTTAGTCCTTGGTTTTCGTATTATTGCTGGTGAAAGTTCCTCTCCATTTCTCATTCGAGGTGTGAAGAAGTTTGAAGTATTTTGTCAAATTGATACTTCTTCTTATTCAGATCCAAATCTTTATTATGAGTGTCAAAATTGCCGAAGGATTGTATGTTCTGATTGCAGACCCTTAAATAGTAAACATGAATGTCCATTTTGCGGGAATATCGCTGCATTTATTATAGACCTTCCTAGGAATTGTCCTGACTGTAGAATAACATATACACATTCTTTCAACCTTGTTAGTGCTGAGCAGTGTTATTTTTGCAAAAAAGGACCACTGAAAAATGGATGGTATTTAGATGAATTTTCAAAAATTGACTCGCCCCCTAGTTTGAATTTCAATTTAAAATTTTTAATAGAAGATAAAAAAACAAGGAAAGTTCCCCTTCAAGAGATTTTTAGAGAGATTAAAGATTCAGAATCTAATATAATAAGAGAAATTGAGGATTTAATTATTTATGGAGAGATAAATGGGTATATTGACATTCCATCTACTTCTATCATTCTTGAAAAGCTTGGTTTTAAGTTCGATTGTAGCATATGTAATCTAGCTAATCATTCAGCAATTGGATTTCAGTGCATATCATGCAGAAATAATATCTGTGCTAATTGTTATGAGGAAATCAAAGCTGTAGGGGTAACTACATGTCCAGATTGTGGAGGTTCCCTCCAAACTCGGAAAATGTAAAGGCTGGTTATTAAAATTGAGCCTTTAGTTTAGCTAATTTTTTTGAATATTTATCTGTTAGTTCTTTGTATCGTTCTTCTGATAATTTTCCTGATAAGAACATTTCATCAGCTTGTTCTATCATATGTTCATACTTCTTTATCAGTTCAGAAACTTCATTCATGGATTTACGTGCTTCATCCAATTCTTTTTGGGTTTCTAAAACCTGTTTTTCAATCTCATATGAAAGTAGGGCTTGGTACTCATCTGGTACTTTAAAACCCCCAATATCTAATCCTACAAGTTCTAAACCCCATCTAGATGTCTCAGGAGCTAGTTCGGATTTCGTTTGAATAGCTAAAGTCCTTCTTTCCTTTAATAATTCAGGAACGGTATAACGTGACATAACATGTTTAACTGCAGAGGTAATTGTCTGTTTAACCCAGTTTCTTAATTCTTCACTAGTATAATATTGTTTATGTGATACAATATTCATAATAAAATTCCGAGGATTTACTACTCTCATACGAGAGATGCCAAAACATCCAACCATAATATTATCAGTTGTATAAACTCCAGGACTACCCCATTTAATAACAAATTCTCGTTTTGTAACCCAGATAATTTCACTACCAGGTTTTTTTGCATCTTTATCAAGTTCATATATTCCGCTTCCAGCAACGCCTACGAGAGTCCCTGATTGAAGGAGGATAGCATTTTCTGGATCTTTTACGATGAATCCGTCTATTTTACGAAAATTTTCTACATCATCAGATTTTATCCTCCATATTAAAGCATCAGATCCAAATTGAGAGCCAAGAATTGTCTTTCCTTTGAACGTTTTTGTACCAATATGAACTGCATCCCCGATTTTACGAAATAATCCACCAAATCTTTCTGTATCAACTTCAGTCATTTTTCATTACCTACCAATTATCTTCTCCATACAATCCAGGGAAGAAATACTGATCCCCAGAATCAAGACTAGATACTTTTCGAGCTATTTTCTGATTTACAAGGCTTTCAAGGACACGATCAACACGTGGTTGATCCCATTTTGTTCCCAGGATAACCTCCTCATATGTTACAAACCCTTTTTTTGATGCTAAAGAAAATATTTTCTTTGCATCTTCTCCTAAATTAACAGGTATAAATTCTACTATTTTAACCCCAGATCTTTTTGTAAGACCCGAAATTAGGTCTTGTTTAGCTAGAATCTTACAAACTTCTTCTAGATCCTTTGTTGAAAAATTAATGTCTGGAACTTGCTCTTTAAGGGCAGTATAAAGATTTGCAAGAGATATATACCCCCCAGAGCTAGCACGAAGATTTTTTCCAAAACTTAAAATAAGATCTCCTAGTGAAGATTTGAATTTCTCTTTACCAAATATTTTAGGCTTTTTAACGGCATCTAATGCAGTAATTGTTAACGCGCGTCCCTCTTTTTTAAGGAGTTCTTGTTCTAGCTGAATTATTCTAGCTTCGTAACGTTTACTTAAATCTTGAATCGCCTCTGTTGATACAGGAGCACCATCAGCTAGTTTTTGTTGGACATGGATCACTTCACCTAATCGGAATACTTGATCTTTTATCTCCCTGATTTCTAATTTGACATCAACTTCTTCCTCTCTGAATTCAAGAGATTCACATAACTTTAAAGACAATTCTGTTATTCGATCACACAGAATAGAGGTTAATAACTGTGCTACTCGGATCTCACCACTTGCTTTAAGATTTGATTTTGTATTATCTGGACGAATTATAAAATCAGGAATAGTTTCAGCAATATACCTATATTCTTCGAACTCAGTATAAATCTTTAAAACTACGTCAGCCATACTTCGGGCATTAATAGAAACAGTATTATTTAACTGAGTTAAGGCATTACTAGCCTTTAACAGATAATCCTTCATTCTTATGATCACCATATTTTATTAAATTGAACAACAGAAATTATCAGCATAATTTAAAAAGTTTTTATTACTGATAAGTTTATTTTACCTTTGGTAACGTTTCGTTCTTTTTAAAGCTTTATATTTAGGTCCCTTCTAATTGAACCTAAGAGATTTATTACTAAAATAATGATTTTAGAATTCAGCAAACTTAAAAAAAACCCATAAGTTCTAGAATATCATTTTAGAGAACTATCGATAATTAGAATAATAAGTAGTGAGCTTTAATCTTTTCACTAAATCTGATTTCTTTTGAAGAGATAAATTAATTTCTTTATTCAGATTTCAAATCAATTTATCTTTTGGTACTTTTTTGGCCATTAGATATGCAGATTCATAATCCCTATAATAATTTCTTATTTCTTTTAAAATTTCATACCCAAAATTTTTATAAAGATTAACTGCGGCATCATTTGACACTCTTACTTCTAAAAATAATTCATTAACACCATGTTCTACCATAGCTTCAATTGACCGCTTTAAAAGCATTTTTGCTATTCCTTTTCGACGATATTCAGGTTTAACTGCTATACTAACAGTATGCCCCTTTTTTCCCCTATGAAAAATCGAATAATGACTTAAACCAGTTTCAACGCGTGCCATTGTGTACCCAATTACTTGTTCCCCAATTTTAGCTACTATGAATGCTGACGGTAATTCTGAATAAATTGTTCGAAAGAATCTTTCTGGATAATTTTCTGGTAAGCATTCTCTATTAATCTCAATAACTTGATCCAAATCTTTTAACTGAAATTGTTGAATCAGTATTGGAGTCTGTTCGGTCATAATTCTTCTCCTTCACGAGCAATCTCTTTCATTTTCCTTCGATAAGTAGCATATTTGTCATGAAGTGAAAATTTAGGGGGATATGCACTTCTGAAATATGTTTTGCATTTTTCACACATTTTTATTGATTGATTAATAGTATATGTGCAATCACATTTTCTTAAGAGTCGCATTCTTACCCCATTAGTTTCGAGTTAGATTATTTTCGTTTAAAGGAAACTTCAGCATCATATTGTTTAAAGAATTCCGTAGCCCCATCTTGGAGGTCTTTCCAAATTGTTTCAGCTGATTTCCAATCATTACTTTCAATTACACAGCGATATTCAGGTGGAGAAATAATTTGAATTAAGAAATTTGATCCTTTAAATTTTTTCGAGAAATTTTTTTCATAAGATTTGAAGAAATTTCTTATATGAAGCGCTCCATCAGCTTCGTAACAGGTGATATCTATGTACCCAAATAATTCAACTTTGGGTGGTTCCAATTCTTTCACTGCAAGTTGGTAAATCTCTTCTGCAGCTTCCTTTGGAATCCCTATTTTGGTTAAAATGTCAACACTGCCTTCTCGGGCATTGATTAAACCATCATAAATAGAACCATACTCGGTCATTATTAGCTTTTCAATCTCTTCAGTTTTAATGTTGGATTTTTCACAGGCTACAGCGACGATTCCTCTTGCACGGTTTTCTTGCTTGAACTCATTCAGTTTAGCTCGTTTTTGGGGTTCTGAGACTCTTCGTATTGACATATCAATCTCTCCCCTTGCTTCATCAACCCGAAGTATCTTAACTACTGCTTTTTGTCCTTCTCGTATGTGACTTCGAATATTTCTTACCCAAGTTCGACTTAATTCAGAAATATGGACAAAACCTGCCTCTGAACCTAATTTTTCATAATCAAATATTTCAAAATAAGCTCCATGAGGAGTTAATTTAGTACATGTTCCGATTACAAGCTCATCGACAGCAGGAAAATTAACTTCCATTCGATATCGCCTATTCTACTCTAATACCTCAATTATTTCTGCAAATATTTCAACTTTTCCACTACGAGGTTGTGTTAATTTCTTTCCGCATACACGGCAATCTACTGAAGTTGTTGCATGAGAAAAAATCTCTTGAACATTTCCACATTCACATTGAATTTTAAAGAATCGACTACGAGGTTGAGGGACGTAATTTTTCTTCATTGTATTTCACTTGAAGTTGTTCTTGTGTTATTTTCAATAATACGAGCTACAGATTTAGCAATTAATGCTTTTGCATTCTCTAATGGTAGGTATGCCACATTATGCTTTTTTAAGGGTCCATACCGCCTATTATCTGTACCAATAAATTGGTCAGTATCAGCGAGAATTCTCACTGTTATGTATGTGACAGTATTATTATTAATCTCGCCATTTTTGTCGATTTGATCTGTATCTTGGTCTGGATCTTCCTGTAAACTCATGTTAAGAGAAATATCCTGAGTATAAAAATTTGGTTTCTCGATGCTTAATGTATTAATCGATTTCTGTAAATTCTCCACTAATTTTTGTTCTCCCCAAGTTAAATAAGCTGTCTCTATTGGTAATTCATTAATAATCGAATTTAATATTTTTTGAAGTCTAAGTTTGGTAAGATCCTGACGTAAAAATTCGAATCGCTCAATAATTAGATCATTTAATTCTCTCCATTGTACCTCAGAGGAAGTTCTATAAATCTTAGCTAATTCACTATCTATGGAAATATAAAAATCAGAGGGGATTTTTTGAAGCGAATGGCTTTTCCTCTCCTTTCGCCATAGGTCTAAAAGATCGATATAATCCATCCAATCACTTCAAGAATATTAAAGAGGACTCCTCAAAATATTATTTAGTAAAAGAATGATTTCATTATAATCTTTATTGAATTAAGGATTTTACTTCTATTTTAAGATATTAAGACATTATCCTTTTTTTATGATAATTTATAACCTTTGATGATTGTATAAAGTGAAGCCACCGGCGAGATTTGAACTCGCGACATCCTCCTGATTGTTTGCCATTACCAAGCTAGGAACAAATACCAAGGAGGCGCTATAACCTAGCTAAGCCACGGTGGCTAAAGTTCTGTACTAAAAATTCTTTTTTAGTAAAAATTATTCTAATTCTCTCTCCCATCCTACACATTTAAAACCATTGTGACTAAATAATAATCTTTAACTTATGTCCTCTTCTTTCTAGTCCTTCTAAATTCTTTTTACTCGAATATTATAAGGAGAACAAAAGGATGTTAAAGTAAATCCATTAGCTAAAGAAATAAAAAGAATATTGTAAAGGAAGGTAATTATTCTTAATTTTTTAAAAAGGTAACTCGGATGATTGGTATTATACTTATATCCTTTTCATTATTCCTTCTCCTTATTGCTTCCTATTTTGACATCAAATATCGCGAAGTTGCGGACTGGGTTTGGTTAATAATGATTTTTGGAGGGATTATTCTTCATTTAATACAGATACTTACATTTATCCTTAATAAAGAACCATTTTTTAATTATTTCATAAACTGGAGTGGAAACTTAATCGTTGCAATTATAATCGCTCTAATTCTTCTTTTGGGAGGGTTATGGGGAGGTGCAGATATGTTTGCATTAATAGCTATTGCTGTTTGTTCACCAATGACAGTTCCTGTTTTTATTCTAGGTGATAATAGAGTTGAAGTACTAATAAAAATAGTACCCCGTAGTTTTTCTTTATTGTCAAATGCTATCTTGCTTACTGTACCGGTACCATTTATTCTTTTCTTCTATAATTGCTTTCATTTGTTAATTCAGTCTGATTTATATAAGTTTAAACAAGAATCTCTGAAAAACAAAATAGCTGTTTTATTTATTGGATATCCACGAAATACGGTTAAAATTAGTACTGAAATGGAAACTAAGCCATGGCATTTTGACTTTTTAGAAGAATATGATCAAGATACTGGTTGGAGAATAAAATTTCGATTAGGTTTAGATAATCCTGAAAATGATTTTAAACGAAAAAAATTAATTATTACTTCTATAAAAAACACAAAGAAACAAACTATCTGGGTTCAACCATCCTACCCCTTTATTCTAATCCTTACACTTGGCTTCATCACAGAAATTCTTATTGGAAACATCTTATTTATTACTTTGAGTTATTTAATCCCTTAAGAAATCTATGATCGAATTTATAATACCATTTAAACAGGTCTTAAATCAAAATTAACTAACCTTAAATGTTAATGAGCTAGATTTATTAATATTCAATATTGAAATGAATTTAAGGAAATGAAAAGCGAGTTTATACAATTAACTTGCAAGTTATTTACAAGGAGCTATAGTTATTGATTGATCCTAGGAGATTTGACACAGTACTAAGCAAGATCATAAAAAGCGAGCCAGGTATTAAGAAAGTTATTCTTGTTGATCGAACTGGTCTCACTATCGCTCATGTTTCGAAATTCAGCTATGTTTCAGTTGATGTAGACGGGATCGGAGCCATCGCATCCGCAGTATTTATGGCTTCAGCAGAACAAGGATCAAACCTAACAATTGGTGGATTAGACATTGTTACGTCTGAATTTGATACAGGCAAAATCTTTGCTAGCGCATGTGGTAGGGGTATTTTAACAATCATTTCGGATGCAGACGTAAATATTGGTATGATTCGCTTACTAATGAGAAAGGCGAATGAGGAACTAAGTTCAATTTTAGATGAATTTTTGGCTGGAAGACCAACACGAAAGATAACAGGAACACCCTCTGCTGTTCCTGAGGTTCGTACGAGCTTGGAAAAAGATGAATTAGAAGCAGCATTGCGTGAATTAGAAAAATTCTGAAAAATCTTCTTTAATCTACTCCTTTTCTTAATGGAGAAGACTTGGATGCGAAAAGATGCTGAAGGTCGACAGAGATTTAAAATTGTTTTCTATGGACCTTCTCTCTGTGGAAAAACTACCACACTTGCTTGGTTATATAAAATGGTTGATGGATTAGAGAAGGGAAAATTCACAAAAATCGAAGATCCAATGGGAAGAACGCTGTTTTTTGATTTTGTGCCAATGCAAGCAACTAAAGGAGTTGTATTTGATGTATATACGACAGCTGGACAAGAGAGACATAAAAACCAGCGTAAAATTGTGCTTCAAGGAGTTGATGGAGTCCTTTTCGTTGTAGATTCGAGTGCTTCACAACTCAATGAGAATATAGAATCCTTCAGAGAACTAAAAATGCATTTAAATGATCAGCTTGGCAAAAATATACCATTAATTATAGCTTTAAATAAAAGAGATGTCCCAGATGCAGTCTCAAAAACTGAGCTCATAAAAAAACTTGAATTGAACAATTTTCCGATTTATGAAACCGTTGCTACGACAGGTATTGGTATAAAAAGAGCATTTCAATCTCTTGCAAGAGAAGTTCTAATGACACAAATTTATTTTGAGAGAAAAGGAAATTAAAATATTTAAAAAAAATCCAGATAATTTCCTAGGAATTGATTATAGCGGTCCAACCTTTTATTTCAATTATCTTTGCCATTGCAGGTAAGCTTTGTCTTAATACTTCGAATGCTTCCTCACGATTATTATAGGGCGAATTTTTTAAGAATCTTACTTTCACTGATTTTTTTTGTTTCAATTGATCTTCTAGCTCTTCTATCAAGTTTTCAGTAATTCCTTTCTTTCCGATTTGAAATAGAACTGGTTCTTGTGTAAATTCGGATTTCCTTTCTTTCTTAATCTCTTTCAATTACAATCCCATATTTGAAGTTGCTTCCAAATTTTAACTAAAAATATTTACTCTTTTTTATAGCTTTCCTAAAGTATAAATGCCCATGGTATTATTAATCTTCAAATATTATTAGTATATTCCACAGCTATTTTATATTATTATTCTAGAGGTATATAATTTATACAGGGTCTTCTAGGTGAAAATGGATATAGTTAAATAGAAGATTGAGAAAAATGCAGTTGCATATCTCAATTTATTGATTCGATTCAGATTATCACTCATAAAACCCTTTAAAACGTAAAAAAGGAACTTCCATCTGACTAAAAGGCGTTATTAAGATGTATATCCCAGATTCTGAAACAGACCTCCAAATTCATAAAGAAATCATTGAGGTACTGGAAGCTTTTGTTAGTAAACTCCCAGCTATCGATTTTGCCAGTGTAGTTTCTTTAGAAGGATTACCAATTTCTTCATTCCCTCCCATATTACCACAAGGATTAGATGATGTTCGTATTGCAGCAATGACTGCCGCTATATTGAGTTTAGGAGAGAGAGCAGTTATGGAAACAGGTAAAGGAGAAATGAGTAGGATATTAGTTGAAGGAGACAGTGGTTATTTGATTTCAGTACAAGCTGGTACAAAAGCTGTCCTTACTGCATCAGCAAATCGAACTGTCAAATTAGGATTATTGTTCCTTGATTTAAAGGAAGCTGCAAGAAAAATAGGGGAAATTCTCGGATAAATTTCCTTAATCATCCAAAGTTTTTATTATGCATCATATAGCATATTTTTCATTCGTTGAGCCTTATTTCTATAATATTCCTGATATTGATGGGAAGTTATTTGTCGGGCTTTTTCAGCAGCAGCTTCATAATACATGAGAGCACCCTCATAATTCTGTGCGATTTCCTCTATCTCCCCGATTTCTCCACTAGCACACATTACCCCTAAATTATCACCAACCTCTTCTGAGAGGTCAATAGCTTCCTTCAAATACCATTCTGCTTGCGATTGGCTAGAACTGTCCCCTTGTTTGAAGTATATTTTTAATGTTTTTGCAAGGTTTATTTTTGACCGAGCTAAATTTTTTCTGTCATTCCTTTCTTCAGAAAGAGAATGAGATTTCTCGAAATTTTCCATTGCTCGTTCTATCATATTCATTCGATAATAACATTCTCCAATATTTGAATAAGCATTCACCACAAAATTATGTTTATTTGCTTTCCTAGCCCTTTCTAAAGCTTGAATAAATTTAGATGATGCCTGTTCAAAAAATTTCTGTTCATACAAAAGAACTCCTTCTGTACTTAGTACATTTTCCTCAAGCATAGGATCTCCTAATTGAGATGCTAATTCCCAAGCTTTATCTAGCTGTTCTTTTGAAGCATCATAATTCTTCAATTGTAAATATAATTCAGCTAATGCAAAAATGGCGTGGAATCTTCCATTGCTATCAGATAAAACATCAAAAATACTTAACGCTTTCTTAAAACTATCACTAGCCCTTTTTGGATCTGTTCCTGAAAGCTTTCTCCCCTGTTCAATTAAATCCCATGGCCTTTCTTCGATGCTATCCGCTAAGATTTTCCATTCACTTTTACTTTTGGCGGAGATTATAATTTTACTTCTCCACAAGTTTGGTTTATCAAATAACTCATCAATATAAGTTAACAGAAGATTACTGTCTTCTCCCGCCTTTTCAGACAAACTTTTTGGTCCAATTGCACGTAAGTTCAGATCACCTTCAGAGAATTCGAATAAAACTCCAAGGGGTATTGATTTTTGTTTTTGGTCACCCCATTTTCTTCCAACAACCATTAGGAAATTTGATGGCAAATAATTAACTTCATTGCGTGTTACCTCTTTCAAGGCTATAATCCATGTATAAATTGTCTCAAAAAAGCCTTTAATATATCTTCCTTTAAATTCTGGATCCCAATCAACAATTGAGGCAACATCAAAAAGTTCTATTATTTCATCCTCAACACCACCTAGAGAAAATACGCTTTTCCATGTAACCATTAATTAATACACCTTTCAAAAGTATTAATTTGATAAACCAGTGCTTTTTTACTTCTATCTAAGACATTCTTCATTTCGATCATTAGATTATTTAATTATTACCTATTAAAGAATCATCTTCATTAACTTATAGAATCCACCTTTATTTATTGTTCAAGTTCTTTAATTGACAATTTTTTATTTTTACTGCGATCAGCATGGTATACATTTATAGATTGGAAAAAATCCCTTTGAAGAATCCTCAGAAATTTTTGGTAAAAAGATTTTTTCTAATTCTAATATCTGGGAAATTTTTTGGAATTTATGGTAACCTTGGTGGAAAGATTCTTCTTCAAAGTAATCTGCAATAAAATAATCCTTTCTGAAAAACCTTAAAATATCTCTTTCCACTGTATAACCCTTCTATTTTCTTGAATTAAATAATTATAAAATAATGATTGTTTTTATCATGTTTGAAATTTAATTATTATGATTCCAATCTTTTTTTGATTATCATTTTTTCTAAGATCACTTATACTAATTAAATTATTGCCTATTATAATGCTCACGATTATCCTTAAGCTCATTTACAAGATTAGCAATCGGTATTCGTTTCTGTTCCATTGAATCTCGGTTCCTAATAGTGATTTGATTGTCATCTAATGTGTCAAAATCAATCGTAACACAATAAGGGGTTCCTATTTCGTCTTGACGACGATAACGTTTCCCTATCGATCCGCTATCATCATAATATACAACGAATCGCTCTTCTTTTAGTTTTTCATATATTTTTCGTGCAATTAAATTAATTTTGTCATTCTTTTGTAATGGGAAGATTGCTACATCATATGCAGCAAATCTTGGATGAATTTTCAAAACTATTCGTTTCCTACCTTTAACAATATCTTCCTGATAACCATCTGCAATTAGAGTAAGTAATATTCTACCTAAACCAACTGATGGTTCAGCTACTACATAAGGAATATATCTTTGCATTCCTTCTTCAGTATCTTCCATGAATTCTATTTTAACATTGGAATATTCCTTATGTTGTTGAAGATCATATTGAGTTCGATTTGCACAGCCTAAAAGTTCTTTCCACCCAAAAGGATATCTATATTCAATATCCCATGTATCTAACGCATAATGGCTAAGTTCTGACTCCATGTGTTGTCTTAAACGTAATTTTTCTTCTGTAATAGCTAAATTATTGACAAACCATTCAAAAAATATTGTGAGCCAATATGCTTGCCATTTATTTTTAAATATCTTTTTTTCCCATGCCTTTTGGGCGTTTAAGCGCTTGAATTCAACTTTATCCCCTTTTTCTTGAGCAATTTTATCACGAATATTGATTTCTCTTCCTTTAATATCATCAAATTGAGGACACTCATTAATTTTATCTGGATTCGTGAAATATTCAAATTCCATCAATTCATATTCTCGTACTCTAAATAAGAAATTTCTAGGTGAGATTTCATTTCTAAAAACTATACCTGATTGAGCTATTCCAAATGGCATTTTAACCCTAGTTGAATCAATAACATTTTTAAATCCTGAAAAAATCAACTGAGCGTTTTCTGGTCTTAAATAGGCGATTGAGGAAGTGTCTTCTGTAGAACCTACCTGTGTACTGAACATTAGATTGAAAATAACTGGCTCTCCTAAAGTTCCCTTGCATTCAGGGCAATATAACTTCTTTTCCTTAGCAATCACCCACATCTGATCAACAGTTAAGTTTTCAGTTTTCAGATCTAATAGATCTTCAATAAGATGATCCAAACGATGTTTCTTCATACATTTACCCTGACAAAATACTAAGGGATCATTAAAGCTGGAAACATGTCCTGAAGCTTCCCAAACCTTCGGATGAGTTATAATAGCTCCTTCATAACCCACGATATCCTCTCGATTTCTTACAAAATCGTTCCACCAAGCTTCCTTTATTCGGTTTTTAATTTCCACACCTATAGGACCATAATCCCAAAATCCTGCTAATCCTCCATAAATATTCCCAGTCAAATGTGCTATACCAGTTTTATTTGCATAGGCTATTATTTTTTCAAGAAAAAGTTTCATTTCTTTGTCTATATCCACGGAAATCGCCTTTAATTATCAAGCTTCTAGTATTAAATTGAATTAGATATTTAATTTATATTTAATTGGAAGGAGTGATTCATCAAATAATTTAATTAGGTTTGATCAAATTATTTGGAATCTTACTTTCATTTATGCAAAATAAATTGTGATGAAAAAAATTAATCTATGATTAATTGTCAAACTTCCTCCCAATATTGGATTTTTCCAGCTGTAAATTCCCTCATTACCAATTTTGCAGTTTCTAAAAGATTTAATAACCCTCCCTTGGATTTCATGCCCCTTAAAGCTGCAATTTGCTTTAGAATTTCCTCATTAGATAAGTTTATTGAAGTAATTCCGTAATAATTGACAAACCCAGAGCTATAATTTTCTCGGATTCGATCTATAAAAAAATTTACTGTACCAATAGGATCATCTAAATTATCGATTGAATATGCTCCTAAAAAAACTTGTAGATCGTCTTCAGGGTAATCGAAAGGGATCACTCCAGGTGTATCGTAAATAAGGATCCGTTGTGAAATTCGTATTAACTGAGGACTACGAGTTACTCCTGGTTTTTGTCCTGTAACTGCAACATGCTTTCCACGAAGAATATTTAATAAACTACTTTTTCCTGTATTTGGTACTCCAACTATGGATAAAACATTTTCTTTCTTTTTTTTTAAATATCGTGGGATTGCATTCCTAAATATTTTTGTTCCTTGACGCTCTCTTGAAGATATATAATATGTCGGAAATTCACGATTATACTTCTTTTTGGTTTTTTCGCTAATTTGATAGGGGATTAAATCACATTTGTTTAAAACTAAGATTAATGGAATATTTTGTTTTTTAGCTTCTTTCTCAATTGAAGAAACTCTTGTGAGATTTGGAATCCTAGAATCTAATACCTCAAGAATAAGATCACTATTCTTTATTAATTCAAAAACTTGTCTTATTTCTTTTTTCCTTCTAATCATCTGAGCTACCCATTATGCTAAATCTATTGATTTTTAAATTTCTACCAATTCAGAGATAAAATTATTTCCAACATATTTTCCATTTAACAAAGTCATTTAAGTTTATTTTAATTTAGGTAAATCAACGTGTTAGGTAAGCAAATGATGCTTAAATTAAGTAAATTACTAATTAGTAATTTTCTAATGCCTTAATTATAAGGATGATAACTAAAATGACAACAGAAAAAGATTATTTAGCTTCTTTAAAACGTGCGAGAGAAAATCTACCTGCACATATATTCGAAAAATCCAGATTTGAAATACCACAAGCGGATGTTTTTCAAGAAGGAAATAAAACTTGGATCACTGATTGGGGGCGAATATTAAAGGTTATAAACCGTGAAAATGATGCGGATCACTTAGCAAAGACTCTTGCAGGAAACTTCGCCACATCTGCAACTGAAGAACGAGGACGTCTAATGTTACAAGGTAAATTTTCTCGATCTATGATAAATAGGGAACTTTCCACTTATGTGAAGGAATTCGTTATTTGTGAAGAATGTAGCAAACCTGATACAAAACTTGTTAAGGAAGGGCGGATTCTTATAAAAGTGTGTGAAGCCTGTGGGGCCCGTGTCGCAGTTAAATAATAAATCTGAAAAAAAAAATAATAGTCCTCGTGTCTTTTTTAAAATTCATCGAAGAGCTAAGAATGAAATTTTAGCTATTTGTGACGAAAATATCTTAGGAAAAACGCTTTTTAATGAAAAATCATCCATGCAAGTCCCCTCAAAATTTTATAAAGGCTCAGAAATTAGCGCTTTTGAAGCTCTCCAGTTGATGAAAAGCTATAACAATATTAATATAATTGGTTCGGTTATTAATCTAGGATTAGAGAAAAATCTGATCTCAGAAGACGCAGTGATTTGGTTCTCAACCAAAGATGGAGATAAAGTGCCTCATCTTCTCATTTTTTCAATGCCATATTTGTGAAGGAAGATATTTAAATGGATTCTCAATGCATTATATGTGGCAAAAAAGAAGAATTTTTTAAGCACCAATGCAAAGAATGTTACATTGAGGCTAATACACTAATAAGAGAAAAAATAAATCTTAAAATTGTATCCTGTATCCATTGTGAGTTAATTTTTATAAATGGACATTGGAAAAGTTTTTTCCTCGCAGATGTTGGCTCCCAAAAAGTAGATTCAGCTCTATCAAAATATATTGTAAAAGAATGGAAATTTAATTATCGTCCAAAAGATATAATTCTTGAAGATGTCCATTTAAGCTTCAATGAAGACAATATTCCTATAAGTATTATAGGTAAAATTCATTTTTTCGCTAACCCTGACATATTTAGTCCTTTAATAGAATTTAATGATAATTTTGAAGCTGATATAAACTGGGGGGATTGTCCTGATTGTCGTGAGAGATTCACTGATGTATATACCTCTAAAATCCAAATAAGAAGTCAAAAGGATGAGTCTGAGAACACATTGAAACAGTGGGCCTCAGAAATTGAAAATTTGAGTTCAAATTTCCCTCAATCCAATGGTAAAAATCCTTTATCAAAAATTTTATTTGTCAAAAATGGTTTAGACGCTCTATTTCAAACGAAACCTTCTGCAAGCAATGTTGGAAGAATCTTCGCTAAAAATTATAATGGAATAGTAAGTATCACTACAGAATTTTCGGGATTTGATAAATCAAAGTGGAAAGAATATCCCAGAATACCTGTTGTACTTATTAATCTACCTCCTTTTGAGACTGGTGATTTTATTCTTATTAATGACAATTTTTTACAAATAATTTCATCAGGAGACGGAAAAATTGAGTATTGGGACTTTAAAAGGAAAAAATTAGAAAAAATTCCTATAAAATCCTTTATTGAAGGGAATCCTAAAAAGGTAGACTTAGATCTCACAAAATATCAATTAATTAATATTGATCCAAAAGAAAATTTGGGACAAATTATGGACATGTTATCTTTTGATCTGTCCTATATTGATACTTTTTATATCGAAGATATTCAGGAAGGTGATGAATTTAGTGGTATAAAGTTTAATGGGATAGTTTTTAGAAACATGAAGCAAAAATTTGTCTTTGAAGAGAAAAAAGGTGTTAGGATTTGAGCCAGGGCATTGATTCAAGAATAAGATTGCTATTAATTGAAAACGCGGCAAAGATCATCTTATACTATCAAAAAAATCAGGTCTCATTAAGAAATGCAATGAAGATATTTTCTATTATCTGGGAGGATGGAAATCAGGAAAATTATTCCCAAGTTCATCAGCTAGTTTTTGAAACAGTCAGATTTCAAAATATTATTAATCGATTAATTCATTTGTACGTTCAAAAACGGATTAATTTTAAAATTCCAGTGTATATACGAAATTTATTAAAAGTTATAACCTATATTCTAATTTCAGATACTTATAAGAAGGATTCAGAGTGGATTCAATCATGTAAACAAATTATTGATAAAATAAAGCATCCTCAACTGACTAATTTATTAGAAAATTTAATTTCCAATCTTTTAAAATGGGATAGGGATTCTTATTTACAATTAATTCAAAACAAAGAAGAAAGACTAGGAGTTGAATTTGCACATCCAACATGGTTAGTCCGTGACTATATCAATTTTTATGGATTAGAAACCACAAAACAAATAATAAAGGCAGGAAATCTTAATCTCCCATTATATTTAAGATTAAACTTATTACATTATGATAAATCTGAAATTTTAGAAAGATTAAGTTCTGAAGAGGTTGAATTTAAAGAAGATCCTGATTTGGATGATGTTATTAGGGTCATCTCATGGAAAATTCCTATTCCCCGTATTAATTCCTTTAAAAAAAATTTCTATTACGTTCAGAATAAAGGATCTGCTCTTGTTTCCCATATAATCGATCCAAGGCCCCATGAACTAATTTTAGATGCATGTGCAGCTCCAGGAGGGAAAACAACTCATCTTGCTTCTTTACAACAAGATTCAGGTAGAATAATTGCTATTGATAACAACATAAGGCGTATGAAAGAATTAAAGAAAAAAATTGAATTATTTGATCTAAAAAGCATAGACCCTGTTATATCTGATCTAAGAATCCATCCAAATTTCAGTTTTAGATTCGACAAAATCCTTATTGACGCACCTTGTTCAGGATCTGGAACTTTTTCCTCACGACCTGATTCAAAATGGCGTGTTGACCGACACCAAACAAAATGGTTGAGTGATCTTCAATATACTCTCCTTTCAAATGTTTCTACTGTTCTTAAAGACGATTCTAATAGTTTCATTGTTTACTCAACATGTTCACTACACCCTCTTGAAAATGAGCATGTAATCCATAGGTTTCTACAGAATTTCCCTAATTTTGAACTAAAACCTCAAAAAATCATAGTTGGTGTTTCAAGTCCTCAATTTCCTTTAGGTCAAAGACTCTTTCCACATATAACCCAAACTGATGGTTTCAGTATTTTTAAACTGGGGTGGAAAGTTTAGTTAAAAAATTCCATCAGATTTATCTGACCAGAAGCAAGTTCTTCGAGATTTATATCTAGAGCTCCCAATAGCTGATCAAATGTTGATTCAATCATTGATTTGTATGCTTTCACATCAGGTTTGATATCTTTCGTCATTAACTCAACAGGAGTTACATGATCACCTTCCTTTGTTTTAACAAACCTAATTAATTGTCCTGCTTTGATAAATCCCTCATTATATTTTTTTCCATTGTGTTTTGACATAAATCGAGATTGATAATGATTTTCTAGCTGACGAGCTGCTTTTACATGTTGTGAATTTACTTTGTATGATCCTAAAGGTTGAGTAAGCTGCATAGTTATTGAGAGATCCTCTGGAGAGTATTGATTCTTATCCAATTTCACATAAATAGTTTTTATTAACCCTTTAACTTTTTCTTTTGCCTTTGAAAACTCTTCAAGATTATTTACTTGAGATAATATATGCAATACCTCATTAAATCCATCCTGTAAAAATGGAGGAGTATTTCGTTTTTTACCCATTAATCCCTTAACCTCAACACTTCCATCCTCATAAACTCCGAAATAATTCTTTTTCCGTTGAGAAAGGACTACATATTTGTATACTTTTTCCATTTCAAGTCCTACTTCTAATTCTTTTTTACTCCATTGTATAATCTCATTAATTTTCTTTTTAGGAGGTGAAAGAAGAAAGACTGAATCTGTATCTCCATATAAAACTGTAATGTTTAAACTTTCAGCTTTTTCAATAGTCTTGTTTATTGCATCACGACCAAAAGCAGTTGTAGAGTCAGCAACGGGTAAACAATACAACGGGAATCGATCACTTCCTAGGACACCATACGAGGCATTGATCAAAACTTTCAGACTCCTTTCGAGTATTTGGAAAAAGTTTTTTCGGCCCAATTCCTCCTTGGAAGCAGGTTTAAGCCACATCACACGAATATCTTTTATAAATCCAATTATGTCAGCCATAATCCCACGATTCTTATTACAAACCCAGTAGCTAGTTTGTGGGACTATATTTTCTTTACATTCAACATGATTGCATAGTAAAGTTTCATAGCTGAGGTTTTTAGTCCCAATAATAGAGGGATACAGTGAAGCAAAGTCCAATACTGCAACATTAAAATGAATACCAGGAACAGGATCTATTACTTTAGCACCTTTGTACTTCTTTCCCTTGATTATTGCTTCTGTACTAGTTCCACCACCTTTTAATAGATGAATATCACTTTGATTGGGGATGAAATAACCTCTTCGACGGTGTTCATGGTAAAATAGGCTTTGTACCCAATTTGAAACACTTGTACGTACAAGATCATCAATTGGCATTCTTGAAATTCTAGCAAGTATAAATATCAGATTTAATGGAGTATTGTTATCATACAAGATGAGATCTCTTGTTATTCGGGCGTCTCTTAAACAATATCTTATTAACTCCCATTCTGTTAATTCAGCTATTCCTTTATTCAGAGGAATTTTTCCAACTCCTAGCAATGCTGAAGCAACGGCATCTAAAGTCTCTTCTTGATATCTATTTCCAAACGCATAAGTTTTTATTGCTACATTATGAAAAAAACGATATAAATCCAGATGAATAGCATTTCGAAAATTACATTCTTTTGCTCTTCTGTTCCAAAGAATGGGGCTCGATTTACTAATCTTTAGATGTCTTGCTCTTGCATGAAGATATGGAAAATCGAAATTATCACCATTAAAAGTACAAATTACAGAATATTTCTTTAATATCTCAAATGCTCGTTTTAAAAGTAATTTTTCATCATCAAAAGACTCAACCCTTAGATCTTGTGAAACCTCAACCCAACTTTCTCCTTTTTCTATGTTTTTCCGTGAAAGGATCAAAGCTATTTCATTATTTTTGTTATCAGACATACAAATGCAAATTACTGGGAATTTAGGATCGCTAGATTGGGGAATCTGACCTTCCTCATACTCAGTTTCTATATCACAAGCTACAATAGGAAGGTCAGGAATTTCTTGAAGAAAATCATCTTGAAATACTTGGATTAATCCTGAATATTGTGCTAAATTTTCTATAACAGGAGTAGGTATCTCCAATCCCTCACTTATACTTTGAGGGGAAATAAATTTCCTATTAACCTCATCCCACCAATACTTTCTCCCTGGAACTAATTGTGTATCATATAACCAATTTCGGTGATATTTTATTCTTGACTCCCAAGTTTCCCAACCATGTGTTTTTAAGATATCCCGAACTTTAGGTACTTCGCTCGGGGTAACAGTTACAATCTGAGTAGGATTGATAATAGTATTATTTAAGATATCCTTTTTATTAGTAGTAATTATTCTCTTGATTGTATTAGGGGGAAATTCTTTTTCAATTGCTTTCAGATCTGAAAATGGTTCTAAACTATAACAATATGGTTCATGCCCATAAGGATCTAAGAAATAAATTACTTTTTGGCTAGAAACATCAAATAATTTAATTCCAGCTCCATTTGATTCAGCATCATAAACTGTGCTTAATAGAAAGTAATCATGTTGGGATTTTAATTCACTCATTAGGTTTATTTCCCCATTATATATTGTATTTGATTAATTTTAATTTAAAGGAAGGAAATATTTCTAGTTTTTGAGACTAGAAAGAGAATTCATTTGCCTTGATTAAAATAATTGTTCATTTTTATCTATTAATAATAGAAGAATTACATTTGGTAGGAAGATTGAGATCAGTCTCATATAACTTTTTTCAAGTCTTGGCTTTTTTTTATTTCAATGAGTGATTTTGTATAATTTATATCTTCCAACATTTTTAATACAAAAAAGCTGAATTTAATTTATAACGCAAATTATCCAATTAAAAATATTGTAGAAAGACAGATAGAACATTTTAAATATCTAATTAGACAAAATTTATAATTTAAGAACAAACAGTGATTTTATATGGATTTAATTGAAGAGAAAATGAAAAATTTTGTCAAGGAAGCATTAAAACTAGTTATAAAAGATATTGGAACGAAATTCAAAGACTTTAATGATCGATTATCAAGTTTAGAACAGGAAATGAATCAAATCAAAGAACAATTGAATTCTCTTACATCAGATAAACAAATCCCAGATATTTCAGTTTTAGAATCAACTAAAAAAGAAAATAATTCCCAAATAAGTCCAAATATTCAAATATCAGAATTTTTGGGAAAAAAAGAGGGAGAAAAAATCGTTCAGTCATCTAAAAAAACATCTGAAATTAAAGATTTATTAGAAGCACTCAAAGTTATTGATAACTTATAAATTATAAATCCATTTTTAATATTTTTATTTTATTTAAGAACACTTCGTACTAATTGGCGAACTTCTAGGGGAACATTATCCTTATCACCCAATAAAGTTGTTGTGTAGCTACCAATTAAATCAGACCAATGCCAACGATCCAAAGAATAGATTTCCTCACCATGAGACGATGCAGTAACTTTTAAAATATGACGATTAACGAAATCATTTAAGCATCTTTGCAATTCTAACCTTCTATCAGCAGAAAAACCTAATATTCTTCCAATTTGCTCTTTAGTCAAACTTTGATTAGTCCCAAGAATAAATAAAACCCAGTTGTCCGGATGTGCAAGAAAAGTTTTAATTATTAGACGTAAATCAATATCTATCCCTATAGGAGCATGATCTGCTTTCATTGTTATTTCTTTTGTTACTTTATAGCTTAATTCTTTTCCTTGGGTAGGTTGATTTAATGTTGCCAATCGTTCTTTAAGTTGATTTACTTCTTCCCTTAATTGATTAATATCTTCAGCAATTTTTTCCCCATTGCTATTTTCAACAAAAAATGACTCTTCAACTTCTAAAATAGCACCACTGTCTTTGAGAAGACGCTTAAGTTTTTCATTTTCATTCCGAGTTTGTATTAATATTCTCTCAAATTCAACAAGCTTTTCAGTAAGGTCCTCTGCAAGTCTTTCATCCACTGCACGAGACCATGTGACTTTTTCTCCAATACCACGAGTGGTTCCTCTTAGTTTAGACTCAAGATCATCCTTTATTGCTTCTAATTCATTAATTCGGGCGGTTTGATTCCTTATTTTACTTTTAAGCCGAGATAATAATGATGGTGTTCCAAGAATTATTTCATTATCTGCTACATTAGGGATTCGGTAAACAGGGACAAAGTTACCTCCATCTATTATCGAACCCATTTCATATTTTACACCCAACATTTCAATTAATTTCACTAATTCCCTTGTTTCATCATTATATCTAAACATAAATAGGTTTTCTTGACTATTATCAAATCGATATACCCTAGAAAATTTCAACCACATTGTAACAAAATCTAAGATATCTTGTTCATCTTCAAGTTTTGCTACCGAACTAATAATCTGTGGAAAACTTGCAGTATACTCGCCTGTGAAAACTTTAATAATAGCAGAGCAGATCTGAAGTGGTATCTTAAGATAATACCCTCGTTGATTATAAGTAATTTCTTCATCAGGACTCAAGTTCACATCAAAGATTGAGTCAAATGTTTCGATTAAATATTCAATTTTTTCCCTCTGATCTGTTTGATAAGTTCCTGTTTGAAAGACGTTTTTCGAAAGGGTTAAAAGCGCGAGTAATTTCGCTAGAGAATTGTTTCTAATTCGTATAGGTAATTTTAGAGGTAATTGGATTTTCTTATTACCTATACTCGTAACAGTAAATGAAGTCATAAATAGTTCTCTTTCATCCTCAACAAGGAGTCGAAGTGTGGATACAGGAATCGACATTTCTGGATTTGAACGATAACGAGACCACTGTGCTCTACTTACAATATGTTCAAGATTTTTCATGATTAGACTTTTTTGAAACACAAACCTACGTCCACGAGGAGTTAAATTAACTCTTGTCTCATCTGGAAAATGATCTACACTTAACCATTCAGGGATTTTATGATTCAAATCCTCCGAAGACGAAGATTTTTTTATTGATTCATGAATACTCATTCATCTTACTCCATGATTTTACTGAGCTAAGAATGTAATTTATTAATTCTTTAGTTATATTGAAAGTCATCTTATATCAAAAATATTACTATATTAAATCAATTGAGTCTATTTGAAATAAAATTTTCAGGATGGAATAGTTTTCTTTTTACATTTTTTCTTTATTCATGAGATTTTTTCTTTAAATAGGGGAATAAAAGGAATTGATATACAACAAAAGCTAGTCCAAGAACAACAATTAGCAGAAATAGTACAAGATTGAAGTTAGCAGAATATTGATTAATGAAACTTTGATATTTTGCAGGATCCCTTAACCATTCGCTTATGTCTGTTTGGGTTACTAGATTTGAACCTAACCAAGCATAAAATGTGCACCGAATGATTGAACCAAAGAAAGTAGCTAATAGATAATCCCTCAATTTTATTTTCAAAAATCCAGACGCATAGGATATAGGATCAAAGGCCATGAAAGGAAAAGCACGAGCAAAAACGATAGCCCAAATTCCATATCGATCAAGATATTTATCTACAATAAGGAGATTTTCTTCACCCAAGAATTTTTCAATAATAGGTCTACCACCATACATTGCAATATAATACGTGGTTATACCTGCGGTCATTGAACCAATAATCCCAATTATACTCCCTCCAATCATACCCCAAATTAGACCACTTGATAATAAAACCAATTCAGAAGGAATTGGAACAATAATCCCTTGAATTCCCATGAAAATAATGAAAATAAATGGTCCTAATAATTCTAAACTTAGGATTGGTCCAACAAACCATCTAATAACTTTATCAAATAACCAAGTTTCATCTTGAGACTGAAGAATTAAAACTATGACACTAATAATTAAAATTAAGAAAAAGACCCCAATCCATATCCAAGTTCCTTTACTATGTCCAGTAAAAGTTCGTATTATAGCTATTTTAAGTTTAGAAACATTTTTCTTGAAAATCGATTCTGAAGAATTTTCTTGGGTCAAAGGGGGTTTACTTTCTTCCATTTAGTATTTTATCCTATTTTGCAAAAGAAGTAAAAAGAATTAATTTTAGAATCAAAAGAAGTTAATTTCTACTAGAATAAAACAGCTTCAACTGTTCCATTTTGACCTGGTCGACTAGTTACGCGGGCATTGCCTTTAGATGTACGAATGATTGCTCCTTTAGTAACAATTTTTCTTCGTGCAAAGTCTCTATTTGCTTGATTGTCTTCAACATCTTCAATCTCAAGTTTTGTTGTCACTTTTCCATCTAGAGAAGAAACATTAGCAAAAGTAGAGCTAAGTAAACGTATTTTTTGATTCCCCCCACGGGTTCTTATTGCTTTCTTTCGTACTGTTCCGACCATTGTCAGGGCTGCTGGTCGTGCTAAATCCCTTTTTTTCTTTTTAGTACTAATGTGGTATCTTCCACCACTTGCCTTCCTTACAGATCTTCTCTGTGACCTTGCCATATGATTAACCTCTTAATAATTTCTTTTAAAATGAAAAAATCGCTATAGACGCCAAAACTAACCATTTAAAGGCATATAACGAATGTTTTATATATCAAACCCTCTTTTTATACCGATACTTGGTTTTTTTATTCTTTATTTTTGAGCGATAATTCTCTTGGCTGTAGATTTCCTCCATCTCATTCACCTTTTTTAATCTATCTTTATAAGGCGAGATAACAATCCAAGGTGATTGAGTTGATCCTATAGCCTCTGTTATCTCTCCAATTGTGATAAATTGACCTTTTTCCTTAATCTGAGCATAAGAACCGATTTTAGGTAAATTTGGCCCCTCTAATTGAACAATTATCTTACCTTGAGCTTTATTTAAGCAAGTTCCAATTTTTACTGGAGAATGATTCATTGATTTTCCCATTTAACCAATTTAGTAGTAAATAAATAAAACTTCTTTTTGGTTCAAATGAATTAACAAATTATATAATTAAAGAGATCAGAATGCTATATATTCCTTGAGAGGTACTTGGACGGCAATGCAACAATATGATGTTCTAATAATTGGTGGAGGACCAACAGGATTATCCACTGGAATATCTGTAGCTAAAGCAGGATTAAATGCTGTTATAGTTGAAGAACATCCAAAAATTGGTCACCCCCTTGCATGCGGTGAAGGATTATCTATTGATAAAATGCGAACCGTTGAAAATATGCCAAAATATAATTCAGAAGAAACTTACGACGATTTTATAATAAATCGTAAGAATTATTTGATTGAACGGATTCTTAGCACTCAAAGATTTTTTTTTGGTACATCGGGAGTAGCTACATCTCAATTAGAGACAGTAACTATAAATCGGCCTTTATTTGATCATTTAATGGCTAAAGAAGCTCAAAAAAATGGTGTTGATCTTTCTCTACAGTCACGAGTAAATGAGGTAAAAAGGGATGGTAATTCTGTAATTGTAAAAACCACTTCACAAACATATAGAGCAAATTTAGTGATTGGGTGTGATGGACCTTCAGCTCATAGTGTAAAAATGATAGGACTCAAAGGACCATCAGAATATGTTCAAGGAGTAGAATTTAATATTAAAGGAATTTTAACCGATGCACTAGACTTTTATTTCGATTTCAATCGATTTCCAAAGATGCATTATGGATGGGTCTTTCCCAAAAAAAGTTCAACCAATATTGGAATTGTTGTTGACCCTGCTTCAAATCCGAACACTATTCTTAAAAAATTCATGAATCTTCATTTTAATGATGTTAAAGAAGAAGATATTATCCAAAGGATTGCTGGTATTATTCCTGCAAGTGGACCAATACCAAATTTATGCACTGATAACTATATGGTAGCTGGTGATGCAGCTGGCTTAACAAATTCAATCTTTTATGGAGGTATTGCAATAGGAATTCATTCAGGATGGCTAGCTGCACAAACTGCAATAGAAGCATGTAAATCTAAAAATTTTTCAAAGAAAAAATTGTTAGAATATGAGTATAAATGCCGAATGATGCCATATGCTGACCCAATAATTCAAAAAGCTCATCAAATCCTTTATTCAGATTTTACTGCTAATGACTTAGAGAATTTTGGATCCTTAATTGATGGTTGGGATATAACGCGTATGAATATTTGGAAAAAACTTCTATTATCATTTAAAGCTTTATCTAAACCTTCAATGATAAAAAAATTTTGGAACGCCCGAATAATTGCATATGGATTCAGTAAAAGTAGAGATTGGGGATTTTAAGACTATTTCTAAAAAACTAGCAACGGATATTGTATATCCCTTATCTAAATAACAATAGCTAGGACAACAAATAAGAAGATTTGCTGAAAAGCCTAAAATATAATCGATTTCATTATTGTTTCTATATTCAAATAATTAGAAGGAATTTATACAATGAGGAGTAATGCCAAAGCTTTTATTGCCTTAAGTCTTGGATTTATTTTCTTAACACTTGCAATATCAGCGAATCAGTTCGAATTAATTAAAGATTTAATTGTAGAAATCACAGAGAGCGCAACAGCAGGAATACCTATACCATAGGTGAATAAAGATGGCATGGCATAAGAAATCAAAGGTAAATTTAACGAAATTACGGATTTTACGTACAATTATTCAAACTATCATGTTTATTTTAATGAATCTTACTTTTTTTGGAATAGGAGCAACATGGTTAGTATTACCTGTCGATATGCCAAAAATGTTGACTTCTAGCTCCGAAGGAGCTTTTTATTTGTTAGAGAGAATGTTAACTACAGGATTACTACCATTAATCCCATTAGCTTCATTTTTTATTATTGGATCAATTTTTGGACGACTTTTTTGCGCATGGGGATGCCCTTTTGGAT
This sequence comes from Candidatus Hodarchaeum mangrovi, assembly GCA_016839515.1. GTDB lineage: Archaea > Asgardarchaeota > Heimdallarchaeia > Hodarchaeales > Hodarchaeaceae > Hodarchaeum > Hodarchaeum mangrovi. The sequence continues at coordinate 301 of JAEOUE010000197.1, read as the reverse complement.
TATTTCAAGATCTTATTGGCTTCTTAACCTCTTGGAAGAGCAAATATGAACCAACTCAAGAAACAAATAACAATTTACGACAGATTGGGGATTTTATTACAGGAGTTAGTATTCTTGCGTCAACATTCATTGGTATAAATGTTGCTCTTGGTGAGATTGAAAATATAAAAATTGCGTTTGGAATCTTTTCTCAGCAACCGTGGGCCGTCTTAAGCCCATCCGTATTTCTATTTACACTAATTCCCTTATTATTCTATTGGGGAGGAATTGAAAATTTATTCAATTGGGATAAATTTGTTTT
>JAEOUE010000007.1 GCA_016839515.1 Candidatus Hodarchaeum mangrovi | reverse complement strand
TTTAAACTTTGGATGAGATCTTTCAGAAAAAACGAGTGAAAGGTTGACAACAGGAAAGCTTCCTGAAATTATCAATACTTAAAAGAAGAAATAAAAAAAAAATATATAATTAAAATTTCATTAATTAAATTCCCATCCTGGCCATGATGGAGTTATATAACTTCCAGTTGCGATTTCAGGTGGATAAATACTACCGAAAGATGGCACCACAACTTTAGTCCCTCCAGCTTGCCATTGAACGAATAGAGTATATCCGTATGGATATCCTTCCTTTACATCATGGCTTGGTGTAAAGGCAGCATACCCTCCAGCGCCAGCTAGAGGATTGTCTTTATTGATCGTCTCTACTTCAGCAATAAAATCTTCTGGATCGAATGATTGGGTTTGATTTATTGCATGAGCGAATAGCCTTACAGCATCATAACTGCCTACTGCGGTATATATGGGCTCATGGTTATATCTCGCAACATACGCATTCCAGAAAGGTACCGAAACAGGAGTTTTCGATGTATTGTGGAGCGATTGCAACACGCATTCATACTCGCAATTACCAGTGGAATCGGTCCAGAAAGTGTCTAATTGCGACTGAACGTCTATGCCAATGACCACGAAACCTGGTTCAGCATCGGCATAAGAGTTCATCATCAAGATTCCTCCTTGGGCTGATATTACGGGAATTAGGATTTGGGTGTTGTTTGCATCAATATCGCTGATGTATCCATCCATATCCGTCTGTAAAGCCGTGATTGGATATGCTACACTAGCTACTATTGACCCTCCAGTATAGACGGGCAAATAAGCTTTAAGAGCGGTTACTAAAGGAGTCGTCCAATCTAAATCTTCGTAGAGAATTCCATACCTGTTGATTGTCTTGTTAGCATATAAAGGAGATGATAACACGTTTGCATAATAGGCAAGAAATGCGATAATTTCTCCACCTAAAGAGGTTGAATTAATTGGCATGTTTCTAAAGAAATATTTATATCTGTCATAATCATCTAAAACATTTTGACAGAAGTAATCCGTTGCAGCTCCCGTCCCTATAAAGGGTATCTGAGCATCCATCACGGTTTCTATATATACTGCTAGAGATTCGGTTCTAAAGCCTCCTAAAAGGTATTGACATCTTTTGTAATTAATAATTCTCTCAGCAGCGGCCACACCCTTTGTAGTATCTAAGTTAGGGTTGGACTCATCGGTATCTTCTGCAGTGATGCCAATGTAATAGGTTTGACCATTAACTTCAATCCCACCCGCTGAATTTATTTCATAAGCTGCTAATTGAGCACCTTCTAATGCGCCAGCGCCTTGGATATCGTAAAGTCCTCCTAAAACACCCATTCGTATTATTTGGTCTTCTGTAATATTTGTAGGAGCCCCAGGACAATCTTTAGCTCCCCAAGAATATGGAGCCACGAAGATCCATACGGTTATTCCAACACCTATACCAACAACTGCAATTAAAACGATGGCTAGGATTCTTTTTGTTAATTGTTCCATTTTATTCCGTCACTTTTTGGTTAAATATAGTTTAACAAGTAGTATTTCAGATAAGGATCTATTTAAAGATTTAGGAATTTAGATCAATTTTATTCAATATAATCATCAGATAAATAAAATCAAATAGACAATGTTTTTATATAATGAACTCAAAAATATTCAATATACGAGAAAATTTAGTATTACTTTTTCATAGACATGGTGATTGTATCAAATGATTGAGGATTTAGTAAGTTTTATTATTTTTGGCATCATACAAGGCTCCATTTATGCTTTACTGGCTATGGGATTTTCATTGGTATACGGCGGAGGGGGGATCTTAAATCAAGCTCACGGAGCATTTTACATAATCGCGAGGTATATTTTTTATTCGTGTTTCATAAATATAGTCGAATATGGATTAATAGTGGGGATGATCTTGGCAGTAATAATTACCCCAATCGTAGGCGGATTGATATACCTTTTATTGATAAAACCACTAAAAGAGAGCCATGTTGGTGTTGTAATTGTTACTTTTGCTTTTGCGTTTTTTATCGAGCAGCTTGTAAGGATACTCGTGGATGCGATTTATCATGACATGCCTAATCTAATCCCTGGATTCTTTACAATTTTTGGAGTAAATATTCCATTTCACTATTTATTAATAATTATTGTTTCTTTATCATTACTTTTAGTTATAACATTATTTATCAATAAATCAAAATTAGGAAAATCAATTCGAGCAGTTGCACAAGATTCAGAGGCTGCATCACTCATGGGAATTAATGTTGATAAAATTTTAGCGTATACTTTAATGATATCAGCATTTCTCGCCGCAGTTGCAGCAATTTTAAATGTACCCGTTGATATTGTTGCCCCACAAGTTGGTTGGACCATTCTTCTTAATTCATTTGCAATTGTTGTACTTGGAGGATTGGGGAGTACTTCGGGAAGCGTATTGGGAGCGTACATAATCGCATTTGCGAGAAGTTTTACGAATTATTTTCTTAGCCCTGTTATGAGTGCCTTAATTCCTATAATCATTATTGTATTAGTACTTGTATTAAGACCGAGAGGTTTGTTAGGAAAGAAGGAAATAGATTAGCAATCAAAAAGAGGTTTATAAAAGTGTTAGACAAATTTGTTGAGAAGTTAAAAGGCGTTCCAGCATATTTACGCGATTGGATTAATACATTCAGAGGAAAATTGACAATAGTACT
>JAEOUE010000196.1 GCA_016839515.1 Candidatus Hodarchaeum mangrovi | reverse complement strand
TGTTTATAGAACCGAAAAACCATTTTGAGCATCGCAAATTTACCACTATGCCTGGCTAACAGATCCATCGGATAATGATGGGTGGTCAGAAAATCAAGTGGGGCATCATTTTCTCTGCAAAATTCACGTAATTCCGGTATCCACCTGTTTTGAGATGTAGCTGGTCCGCCAACTTTTAATTCTGCATTCACTGCTTTAATTGTCTTGGCTGTATTCTCATATAATCGAAAATAATCCATCTGGTTTCCGGTCCAAAAACCCGATAGGTCCGGCTCGTTCCACACTTCAAAATACCAAGTCTTTACTTCCTCAAGCCCGTATCGATCGAGAAAATGGTCAACGAGGGCACGAATTAAATCGTTCCATTGGTTATAATCTTTAGGCGGGGTTATGTTGCCTTTATAGTAAAAGACAGTTCTTTTTCCCGAAGCCAGTAAACTGGGCATAAAACTTAACTCGACAATCGGTTTCATCCCTATTTCCACGAGAAAATCGTAGAGTTGATCAATGTGGTAAAACGAATAGGAGATTCGCTTTTCGAGCTCCTTCTTAAGTCCAGGCAACGGGAAATAAATGGGTTTTCTAACCACCTGCATATCATCACAGAGAATCCCATGAAATCGAATATATTCGGTACCTAAATCTTCTCGAATTTTCTTAAGGTGAGTCTGGTAATCTGTTCGCAATCCAAGAGCGGCATGTCCACCTCCGATACATTTTGCCCAATATTTTGGAAAATGAATTGTATGTTTGTTAATATCTATCTTTATCTTCACTTATTGTTTAACTCCTTTTTAATTATATAGTTTTTCAACCAAATATCTCTTGAATCTTCAACTTTTATTCGAAGTCAACAAACAGCTGACCAAGGCGTCAAAATTGATTTTCATTAACCTCAAAATGATATTCTCGTGTAAGATTTTAAATTATAAGTTGTTTTTATTATATTTATAATATAATACATTTTGATATAAAAAGTTATAACTACTCATAAATGTGAAAATAGAATGGAATATGTAGAAAAAGAGCTTCCAGTAGAGCAAATAGAAGAACCAACAGATCCTTTAAATTTAGAAGAAATAGCGAAATTTCCCATATCTCTTATAGAAAATTTTCTTAAGGAAAATATCGAAAAGATCAGAGAAGGAATGGGTGGTGATTGTAAAGATATTACATCTCGACCGATTACTTCAGAAGATAAAATCATTTCTGGATTTGAAAATGATTTGCGTATACGAATCTATAGACCAGAGAATACGATTAAAAGACCTCTAATGGTATTTTTCCATGGTGGTGGTTGGTTTGGGGGGAGTTTAGAATCTGTTGAAGAATATTGCAAGGGTGTTTGTGATCAAGCGGATTGTTTGGTAATATCTGTAGACTATCACCTTGTTCCAGAACATCCTTATCCAGAGGGAGTAGAAGACTGTTATTTAGCAATAAAATGGGCAGTAATGAATAAATCCGCGTTAAATATAGATGAAAACAAAATAGTTGTTTCAGGGGATAGTGCAGGTGGAAATATTTCAGCAGTTTTGTCCTTGATGGCTAATGATCGAAAAGAATTTAAAATTAGTAAACAGATTCTCATCTATCCTGCAACTAACCTAGATATTCATGCAAATGAAAGTTCACCTGGCGTGGATAAATTTCTCCAAGCAATAATTAATCTCTATCTACAAGGTAAAGTGGACTCATCAGATCCCTATGTATCTCCTGCCTTTGCTAAAAATTTTAATAATTTGCCTGATGCTTTAATTGCAGTGGGAGAGCAGGATGGGTTATATAAAAGTTCTCTGGAATACGCTAAAATTCTTGATAAAGCAGGGAATAAAGTAAAGTTTATTCTATATAAGAATACAGATCACGCGTTCATTGATAGGATTGGCAATTCAAATCAAGCTGATGATTTAGTAAAAGAAGCTGCAGAGTTTATACGGAATTAAATCTTGTCTTAAAAAATACAGAAGAAGAAGAATTAGAGAGTTATTTCTACCTCTTTATAAAATACT
>JAEOUE010000195.1 GCA_016839515.1 Candidatus Hodarchaeum mangrovi | reverse complement strand
CAATCGGACCTGAATTGAAATTTGCTGGATATGATGCAGTAATTATTGAAGGAAAAGCAGATAAACCTGTATATCTCTTGATTACTGACACAAAAGTGGAAATTCGAGCAGCTTCCCATCTTCATGGACTGTCCACACTTGATAAAGAGCTTCTTCTCAAAGAAGAAATAGATCATGATGTAAAAGTTATGTCAATAGGTTTGGCTGGGGAAAATTTATCAAAAATTGCTTGTGTTACAAACGAAAGTTTTCGTAATATTGGACGTGGAGGTGTAGGGGCAGTTTTCGGAAGTAAAAACCTTCTTGCTATTGCAATTAGGGGTACCCCTAAAGAATTTGCAGTCGCAGATAATAAAAAACTCCAGGAACTTACTGATGAACTCAGACGTCGTGCAAAAAAGGGTCGTGATGCTGATCACTGGATCTATAAATGGGGAACTCCTAAATTAATAGAATTCTCTTCAAATCAAGATCAACTTCCAGTGAGGAATTTTCAAGCTGGTACTATGGATAATCCAGAAAGTTTAGGCCCTCCAGCCATGGAAAAGTATAATACGAAGAAAAAACCCTGTTATAAATGCGTTATTAGTTGTGCTCATATTTTTGATCAAAAATTTGATTTTGCTGATCCCAAACACATTGTAGCAGTTCCCGAATATGAAACCTTGGGATTAATTGGCTCAAACTGTGGTGTTAGGTATGAAACTGTTATTGAAGCAAATTATCTTGCGAATAGTTACTCATTCGATACCATCTCGTTGGGTAGCGTTATCGCATGGTTTATGGAAGCTTCCGAGAAGGATTTAGTTCCTATTAAATTTGAGTCAGAAAAAATCTATTTTGGGGACGATAAAGGACTTATTGAACTCATTCACAAAATTGCTAAAAAAGAAGGTATTGGAGAGATTCTTGCTGATGGATTAGTTCATGCATCAAACGTTTTTGGAAATGAATCAGAAAAATTTGCCATTCATGTTAAAGGTTTACCTATGGCTGCGTGGGATCCACGAGGAAAATTAGGTTTAGGACTGAGCTATGCAACTGCAGCAGTCGGAGCTTCACACCTTCGAGGATGGCCTTCCACGAATAAGATACCCAATGAACCAGTTACTCAACCTATCATTGAAAGCTTAATCGAAAATACGGATCTAAAAATCATAAAAGATTGTCTCATTATCTGTCATTTTACGCATTCAATCATTCCTGCTCTCGACATTGAACTTGCCCAACAATTATATACCGCGGTAACGGGTTCTGATGTTTCTATCCGTGAAATTGCCCAAAATATCTGGAGTTTGACACGTTATTTCAATATGCGAGAAATGGATTATCCTCCTAGGACTGTAGATGAGCTTCCCTATCGACTAATGAATGAACCTCTTCCCTCAGGTATAGCTAAGGGGACTAAAGCGTTTGTTTCAGAAGATGATTTTCAAAGAGCTCTCAGGAAATTTTACCATCTGCGATGTTGTCAAGAAAATGGTGAACTTATTCCTGACGAAAAGACAAGGATAGAATCATTATTGTCTCAAGCTTTTTAATGATTTTATTAGGAACAAATTATTATTTTCTAAAATTTTTTCTGCTTTCTTCCCAGCAACTATGCCAGTGGCTTGGATCTTCAAATATTTCATCATAATATATTAAACCTTCAAGGTAAGATCCATCAATTTGAGAAAGATAATAGTTCCCCTTTTTTTCAATCTCCTGAAATATTCTCTTCTGCGAATATTGGTTAATTGGGTCAAGAATACCTTCTATAAATAAAAGCGGATAATTGGAACTATTAACAATTCCGATAGATAGGATAACTTTTATATGATTGAAAAATATTCGATAATTCTCTAAAAGAGCTGTTAATTGATTAAAAAGGTCATATTGAAAAGATTCATTATGAGAGATAAAAAAGGATCCATATTTTGATTGAATATAAGATTTAGTGGAGAAATAGGATTCAACTTGAGGAACATACTCATCTTGATATATTAATGAATCTTCTTCATCTTTAATTTTCATTAAATTTAGATTCTCTTTTGAATTGTCCTTTATTATAATCTTATTTTCTATTTGATTAAGTTTTTCAAGAGAAATAGTGGTTAAAATTAAACATTGTCCTTTCACAGAGGAATTAATACTCGAATCAAAAGGAAATCGTCGACAAATCTGTGGTCTAGTTGAATAAATCTGACATTGATTTGTAAAATAGTTTAAGAAAATGCAATAACCAAATATGTGTGGTTTAATAGTAAGCGAGAGATTATTTCGCTCATCAATCCCTGTTCCGATCATAACATGGAAGTTCTTTTTAAGGAGTTTAGTAAAGTCTCCTGGAAGCAAATTTAAATTGAATGGATCTTTTACTAAGTTGGGTTTGCAGCATTTGGCTCCGCATATAATACATAATTTTTGTTGAGTATTTTTATTTTCTAACTTCATTATATTTTTTCCTGTTTAGTTAAAATATCTATTACACCTGAAAATTTAAATCAATGTTTCTTATTAAAGCATCCAGTAGGATAGAGAGAAGAATAAGTATTGTATAAATTAATGTGGGTTTGATTTATTTACAACTAAAAACTTATATTAATTGTAAATGTCCCTATTAAATAGGAACATCTTCTATCAACGCTTTTTAAGGAGTTCTTGGATTTTTTGCTCAAGTAAGAATACTGGAGTGGTTTCTCCGTTGATTACAACGGCTCGATCACCCACTCCAAGTTCTTGTGCTCGAGGAGAATCTGAAGTCAAACTCACAATCTCAAGCTGATCTTTGTACTTCATTAAAATGTCCCAAACATTTCCGATCCATACAGCAAATGAGCAACTACAAACTCCTACGGGAGAAAATACTTCAACTTTTGGGCTTCTCATTCTTTAATCTCATTTATTTTCTTTAAGCAGTTGTACAAGTTTATCTGCAGGAAGATACTGACCAGATAGGATTATTTTTCCATCAAAAGCTAATGCTGGGGTTGCAGTAATTCCCTTTTGGATTGCTTCCGCCATATTAGTATTATAAAGTATTTTTACATCTTGCCAGCCTAATTTATCGACTGCTTCTTCAGTACTTTTCTTTAGCGCTTTACATTTTGTACAACCTGGTCCGAAAACTTCTAAAACTCTTGTCATATCGAATAAACCTCCGTTTTTTAATATAAATTTCATCTAATATCTTCAAGAAACATGATTTGGCTCCGTTCTTTGGAATTCATTTTTGAAAAGATATTGTTTTAGCCAAAGAGCTATGTACACCAATAATAATAATACGGGTACCTCGATTAAAGGCCCAACTACAGTAGCTAACGCCTGATTTGAATCGATTCCAAATGTGGCAATAGCAACAGCAATAGCTAGCTCAAAATTATTTGATGCTGCTGTAAACGATAGGGTAACTGTTTCAGAGTATTTGAATTTTAATGCAAATGAAATTAGAAAGCTTATTAGGAACATCCCGATGAAGTAAATAAAGAGAGGAATAGCAATAATCAAGATATCCAGTGGTTGGCTCAGTATTTTTTCTCCTTGCATAGAAAACATGGCAATTACAGTAAATAATAACCCAACAATAGCTGTTGGTCCGAGTTTAGGAATAAATATATCAGAATACCATTGATTTCCCTTTTTCCTTCTAAGAATTTCCCGTGTTAGAAATCCTGCAAATAAAGGTATTCCTAAGAAGATAAAAACACTCCGAGCGATATCAAAAATGTCAATGTTAGTTATTCCAATAAAAATCCATGCATAAATGGCATAGAAAAAGATTTGGAAAACACTATTCAAAGCAACCAGGATAGCACATTTTTCAGCATCTCCTCCTGCCAACATATTCCAAATTAAAACCATTGCAATACAACGGGCTAACCCTACAAGTATAATACCCTCACGATATCCAGGATAGTCTGCTAAAAATAACCAAGCGAGCCCTGTCATAAAAATTGGTCCTATTATCCAATTTTGGATTAAAGATGTTCCAAAAAGGCGATACTCTTGCAATGCTTGAGGAATTTTTTCATATTGTACCTTTGCCAAAACAGGATACATCATCCATAGTAATCCAATTGCAATCGGAAGAGATACGGTATCAATTTGGACAGCATTAAAGATATCTTGGATATCTGGAACCATTCGACCAATAAATAAGCCTATTATCATGGCTATTAAAATGAAGATTGGTAACATTTTATCTAGAAATGAAATCTTTTTGTCTGAAGCCAAGTTTTCTGAAATTGTTGAATCCTCCATGTAACATTCTATTTTCTATTATTTTTTTAATTCTTTGTACGGTTTATTTCCATTTCTTTTTTAAATAAGTCTTATTCCCTCATTAATAATACCCCCAAATAGTAATCCTGCAAAGACAGTAAACACGATTACTAGTCCAATAAATACAAGGTTTTTTTGATCTCCTAAAAATTTTCGTGTGACAAGGATGCTTTGAATTGAAAGCTCGGGATCTGCAAGGAGATAAGCTAATAACGGTCCACGAGCCATCCCAAAGTCTAAAAAGATTCTAGCTATTGGAACTTCCATTAGTGTTGGAAAGTAGGCAAAAACTCCGAAAAGAACGGCAATTAAATTAGAGAATATTGTATTTTGACCAACAAGTGATGCAATGATCTCTTGAGGAATAAAGAACTTTACAAAGCCAGCTAAAGTAACACCAATAATGATTAATGGAAAAATAGACCTTACAAAAAACCAAGTTTCCTGCATCCATGCTTTTAGTTCATCTTTCTCGAAATTATTTTTCAAGTAAAAGAGTAGAATTAAAATTAAGCTTAGAGATAAAATTAGTTTTGACCCCATATTCATAAAACTAGGGGGAATTATGAACATAAAAATAGTCATGGGCTCTTTAAAATAAGTTATTTGAGAAGTGCCAGTCATTAATATGTAAATTAACCATAAAAAAAGTACTAATTCCCTTGATAATCTAAAGCTTAGTACAAGTAAAACTATCACTCCTATCAAGAATAGCAATGATTGAAAAAAAGAAGGAGAGTGTAATATTACTTGAAAAATTGGATAATTTTCAGTAATGGACATTATAAAATCAGTTGTAAATACTGCTAATGATACTGACACTATAATTAAAATGATAATTAACACCATAGATAATGTATTAATATGGACATCAGAAGAATCATTATCAGGTAAAGAAGAAGTCTCTAAAGACTTAGATATCTCTCCTGTAATATTCCCGAATAGTTTAGACATTAAAAATCCAATTAGAAGGGCAAACACTATTGCTAATATTCCTCTGGCAATAGCAATATCTAGTCCTATTAAAGTCCCTGTATATGTTAAAGCAAGAATATTAATAGCAGGAGCCACAAATAAAAACGTTATTGCAGGGCCTAATCCAGCTCCCCGTTTCCATATCCCAACAAATAAAGGAAGGACTGTACAGCTACATACTGCAAGTAAAAATCCTCCAGCAGTAGCCATCGGATAAGAAATTTTTGGATCGGCATTTTCTCCTATATATTTCATAATTAAGTCCTTTGGGATAAAATATGCCATTGCACCAGCGATAAAAAATGCAGGTATTAAACATAAAAGAACATGCAATGAAAGATAATCTAATAATGTAATAAATGCACTTTCTATAGCACCTAGGATTAATTCGAGGACTTTCTCCATATCCGAATGTCTCCATATCGATAATCTTCGATATGTTTTTAAACAATTCGATAAATCGAAACCTATCAATATGAAAAAATTAATTCTGTTTTCTTCAACATTTTGGTTTATTTTAGGGTTAACTTTGTGTAATGCTAGTTGTAATTCAACCTCAATCCCTTATTATGTTGTGTGGTCGGATTTAATAAAAAATGGAGGAGAATTGAGATATAATATCACTGAATTAGGTATTTCAGGACCATCTTGGATGAAAATTAATGATTCTCTTCAGATAACAATTGAAAAATTACCAAATGAGGTTGAATATGGGTGTACAGGTAACGGTTATTATTATGTTTCAACAATCAGTGAGCAACTAGATCCTTTAAACCTCCCTCCATTTTTTATCCCGAGTAAAGTATTTCGGAGCTGTTGTAGTGCGTATAAGGAAATCACCTACCAATTGTCTCATGGAGGGTGGGGGAATTTTTCTTTAGATAAGGAAGACATAAATTCATTTATTGTAGATTATTACTTCAATAATCAGCGAGTAACAATAAACTTTTCAATTGATGGTATCGCTCTTACAATAAAAGTCTATAATCCTATTAAATATAACGAGAATTTATTAAATTATACTTTAGCTCTAATACCTACATTTCGTGATTCAACTTCACCTCAGAATATAACCATTACTCTATCTCCCTTTGGAGTCTCTTTAGGAATTATTTTCCTGCATTTTAAAAAGAAATTTTTTAAATGAGTGTCTTAACTTGAAAAATCTTATCATTGATCTAAAAGATGACTTTACGAAAGGGCTAGTTGCAAAGAATGTTTTGATTATTATTACTTTAAAGGTTACACCAAGTTGTTGCTCTCTCCTAGTGGAACCAATAGTAAAAATAATAAAAATTTCTGATCTAAATAAGAAAGATGAATCAGTTACTGATTATATAAGCATAAATTCTTACTCAAATATCTTATTTGATCCAAAGATCTTTGAATATTATCCAAGGATTACTAAGATCACATTATCCCGACAAAAAATTCTAAGAAATAAAATTATAACTGATATTGAGCCAATAATTACCCCTAAAGAGGATTGTACAGCTAGTGATTGATCCAATCTACCTATTTTTGAGTTTCTTAGGTGGAATAGTCTCATTTTTAGGACCTTGTCATCTGATTTTAATTCCAGTCTATTTATCCTATATACTAGCCAATGATGAATCTAATATTAAAAAAGGGTTAATAGGAGGCATTATGTATACATTAGGATTATCAATCTCATTTTCTATTTATAATTTGTTATTACAGATTATTCCTGAATCTTTCTACTATTTCCCTTTGTTTCGTGTTATTGCAGGAATCATCATTATAAGTATCGGGAGCTATTTAGTCATTAATCGCGATTTCTTTACTTCAAAATTCTCTAGAATGAGCATTTTTTCGCATTTGACATCAAATTTTCACATCTTAGGATTATTAATGTTTGGGATTGTCTCAGGAATAGCTTGGATTCCTTGCTTAACTCCTATCTTAACAGTCATATTAGCTATGATTTCAATAAACCAAGAATTTCTTTGGGGCTATATCTTACTATTTATATATGCTCTTGGTCTTGGATTGCCTTATATAATAATGGGAACTTTCGGAATTCAAATAAAATCAGTCACCCTTGCCAAATGGGTTAAATATGGTATGATAATCCAAAAAATCTTATCGATAATTTTAATAGTGTTAGGTTTTTTTATTCTGATTGATGGAATCTCAATCTGGTTAATCATTATTTAGATACTTAAATAAAATATATTTACATAAATGATATAGATTTAAGTCAAGGTAAACAATATGCGTCTATCTGAATTAGAAAGAAAACTAAACGAACTTCTAGAAATGAATGTAGTGAATTGGAAGTCAATAGAGGATAGAATGGACTTTTTAAATGATCTGAAACTTAAATTAGAACAAAGCCAAAAAAAAGTTCAGTTCAAACAATTTCAGAAATTTATTAAAGCACTTAATCATCCTGCACGAGTTCTTATTTTGTTAGCTATAAATAATGGCATTAAATGCCCCTGTGAACTAGAATTTTTGACTAAATTAGGACAAGCAACAGTATCTCATCACTTAAACTTGCTAGAAGAAGGAGGACTGATTTTAAAAGATCGTGAAGGAAAATGGACTCTTTTGTCGCCTGTAGAAAATACTATTTTTAAAGAAGTATTTCCAAATACCTTGAATTTAACAAATAAAACAGATATGTAATAACCAATTCTCACTAATTAGTTCATAATAATTTATCTTCGGTTGCTATTACTTTTCGAGCAAAAAAACGAGTCCAATCTCGGATTTTTTGCCAATTTCGAAAGTCTGATAATTTTCCATCATTTACAATAAATCCAGTGGTATCTGAGAGAATAATTTGTTTTAGAATTTTCTTTTCCTGCTCACTATGAATTGAATTGGGAGAAAGATCAAATACGCCTCCAAAAGCTTCTATTTCAGGATCGTTTGTGAACTCAAATTTTTCAACCAATCGTTTTAAATATTTATTTCGAGCATCAAAATAAAGTTTAGGATTGGCTGCTTCTCCAGAGCTCACAAACAAACCTAAAACTGTTTTATTAAGTGTTTCACGATATTGTTTCAAAAAAGCTAATGATTCTTCTGTCCATTCTCCTTGCATAATTCCACTGCCTACTAAAATCCCATCATAAATAGTAATATCTGGAATTTGGGTAATCTTCCTTAGGTTTAGTAATTTAACTTCAATTCCTTCATCTTCTAATGTTTCAACAATATCAATAGCAATTTCCTCTGTACTTCCAAAACGACTCGAATAGGCTACTAAAACTTTTTTCATTTGTGCCACCATTTGAATTATTTAATCTAAGAAAAAAAGAAAGAAGTTTACTCTACGAATTAAGCAATTTAGGGACAAAAAGATACTACGCGGGATGATGGTAAAAATGAAAAATATTTCTTGACAATTCTTTCTGCATCAGCAAAATGGCTTATGTCACATGAATCAAGAATTAAACCAAATTCTTTTACAAATTCACGAGTAAATTCCTTCAATGCTGACTTAATTAACATAGATGCTCTATCAGCGATTACAAAACATACAACATCATTAAGTGCCTCAAATATGAAGATAAAATTATCGGTACGGATGAATTGGATTCTTTCAGTTGAAGAAATAACACTTTGGACAAATTGAAGGTTTGCGGTCATCAAATGAGGTATAAGAGTATTGCTATCTGGGCCACTTTTTTTTGCATCAAATAATATGTCGAAAATAGAAAGGCCTATGTTCATATTCATTACTGAAAGGCGATATACATTAAAAGGTACCATTCTGAGAACTCGGTCATCGATCACTATTGAAATTATCATCATTAGAATACCAATTGGAATAGGGATTAACTCTGAACCCCAAAAAACCAAAGAAAGTTTTGTACTGATGATTACCATTGGACCAAGGATTGGTAATAAACAACCTGAAAAGAGTAAAATTGATGATTTGCGATATTCAGATCGGATAAATGGAATAAATTGATAAATTTGCCAGCTGATTATTATTGCAGCTAATAATAGGTCTATGGCAAAAATAATTCTACTAAAATCAGATAAGTATGGACCGATAAGTTCATCCCATTCTAAAGTCTCAGGAAACAATGTCAGTAATATCCCATTACCAACCCCTAATGCAGCAAAAAGAATAATGTAATTTGAAGGTGATTCAACCCGCAATGATTCTATAAAGAATATCAGAAAGAATAATATTAAACATAAGAGAATAATTGTTAATTGAAATATTAAAGTCATAATTAATTTCTGTTCCAAACCAATTAGATAAAGAAGGCTGTGAGAAAGGAAGAATGGGAGGAGTAAAAGATGAATAATTATAAGATACCATAAGGGTTTTGATTTTCCTTTGTAATAGACCCGAAAAGATAAAATTAATCCAATTAAAGTGAGAATTACAGAAAGGAATGCAATTAAAGTATATTGCATTGCATTTAAACTAGACATTTAACTCAAATTCTGCAACCTAGTTTATTTAATATTTCCAAATGAATTAAAATTTTTGATAATCCAGTTCTAATTAATGGATTATTTTTTTCGATGTTGTTTTTTAAAAAGAATTTTATTTTTATAAATATAGAAGAGAATAATTCCTTAAATCATCCTTGTAATATTCAGATTTATATTTATTAGTATTAGAGTGTCAGTTCCTATGATAAGAAGTGATAGAATATGATCCTGAATAGCTATAATCCTTTAAATTAAGTTAAATGCCCAGAATTTTCTAATTATCTCTTTTAATAGTAGAATATTCATATAAATATGCCTGTTTTTGCTTACCAATTCGCTCAAGTATTCCTAGTCTCCATAGGGAGTATGTCATCCTTCCAGCTAATCGTTGAACAGACCTCTCTGAAATTTTAGGAAGTCTTAGCGCCTGCCCTAACTCTTTTCTTGTAAATTTAGGAGGAAGATTAGAAGGAAGTAGTTCAATAAAGTCATTTCGGTTCTTAAAAACTCGTGTTTTTTCAATTGAATTTAATTCACGATCAACGGTCTTGTATCTTCTTCGGAGTGTTCGACCAAAAAATCCTTGAAACTGCTTTGTTACAATTTCGGATATTAGATGAACACGAAATTCCATTCGATTTTCTATTAATGGAGTTTTTATTCTCACTAGCAGATCAAAAAGAGAATATAGTGCATAAGGTTTTTTATAGTAACTAGTGTTAATTACGCTCTCTTTATCCATTCGAAACACTTTTTGTGCAGATACAAGCGGACATACGATAATTAAATATATTTTGGGGATTGAAAGCAAAGC
The DNA here is from genome assembly GCA_016839515.1 of Candidatus Hodarchaeum mangrovi. Classification (GTDB taxonomy): domain Archaea; phylum Asgardarchaeota; class Heimdallarchaeia; order Hodarchaeales; family Hodarchaeaceae; genus Hodarchaeum; species Hodarchaeum mangrovi. The sequence goes on along the minus strand of JAEOUE010000195.1, from coordinate 7,768 downwards.
TTGAATTTTCTTTGAGAATCGTTTGTCAAAATTTGACCGATGGATTTCACATACTATAGAATTATCTTGACTAATAACATCAACACGATAAACAGAATCATCGATAGTTAAAGTTACTTCTTCCTGACCATTCAGCTCGTTACGATAAATTTCTTTTAGTTGCTGATGCAATCGCGTTTGATTTTTTGAAAAATTCTTATTCTGAAGATTCACTTTAAATACCAAGAAAAAATCGATCCAACTTTTGTCTTTAAAATTGTTATCGAGATATACTTAAATTTTTACAAATTATACATATTTTAAATTTATCCTATTTTTTGAATGTTATTTTGTTTTGGTGATGACAATGACAGATAATGATTGCTTTAAAGACCTTAAATTTTTAGTAAAATCCTTTATTCAACGAAGAAATTGGACTCAATATCATACTCCCAAGAATTTGGCTATGTCGATTGCAATTGAAGCTGCAGAGTTGATGGAATTGTTTCAATGGTATACAATAGAAGAATCAGTTTCAATGGTAGCTTCCAACCCTGATTTAAGGATTAAACTTGAGGATGAGATAGCTGATATATTAATTTATTGTATAAGCCTTTCAGAACGAGCTAATCTCAATCTAGAAATGATTATCAAGAAAAAATTAAACAGGAATGAGAATAGATTTCCAGTTGAGATCGTTTCAGGTAAATTAGGTCCTTACCCTTCATCTGAAAAATAATTGTAAGAATTCTTATCATAATTCTTTATTTCTCCCTAAAATCTACTATATCATAAGAGAATTTATTTTTATTCATGTAATGAATTATGATATCAAGAGTTTTTTCGAGGTTACTCCCTCGTCCCCCTGCAGCGCGCGGATGCCCTCCACCCTCAAATATCTCGGCAATTTTATCAACACGATATTTATTTAGGCTTTCATCTGGAATTAATGGTCCAAGTCTTAATGATACACCCACGAAACGTTTTCCAGGGTATAATAGACAGGTAAATTTGACCCCTTTTTCAAATAAATAGTGGATTAGAGTAGGTGATTGCACTTTTTCCTTACCTTGAATTATGATTATAGCATCCTTTACTGGTATTTTATTACTAGCTTCTTTTGCCTTTTCACGTCTCTTTCGTAAAGACCTTATTTTATTTAGATATATTTCTTGTTCAAAAATTTGTGTTCCATTACAAACAAAACCCTCCACTAATGCTAGAATTTCTATTGTAGAATCTAAAGAGCGGCATAGGTCATCCAGTAACCATGCTTGTTCCTCCTTTGAGGACTCCAAAAATCGAGCAGGAAGGTTAATTGGTGGAGAAGTAGTATATCCATATGTGTCAGTAATCTCAGTCAAGTTAGCTAATAATCTGAGGTCGTTTAGTATGTCTAAAGACTTATCAAAGTAAGATAATAAAATACTCGCTGCACTTGGAGCCTCGTGATTAAATAAAACCAGAGAGGCGTTTTTTATTGTAGAAATATTTGAAATATGGTGATCACAATATAGCTCGAGGGTATGATTATTAAATGGTGGCAGATCTACTATTGCGAGCCAATTTAATCCACTTAAAAAAGCACCATATTCGGGATGTTTTAATTGAGAATAATGTAAAGGAACAAAAACGGCTTCACGATATTTAGGCAATGATTTTAGGATCGCAGCTGAAATAATTCCATCTGCATCTGCTGCATGAAAAGCTATTTTTTCTTTAGGAATTAAAGCTAATGAATGAATGAATTGGATGTTTTCTCGCATTAAATCATCAGGTATATCTGCTAAAATATTCTGAATAATGTGAAATTCTTTCAAAGTCTTTTCAAACCATTTTAATCCTTTATTTATCCTTTATTTAAGAAATGAATAAAGATTATGTTCTTTTCTTTTATTTTTTTAGATCTATAACACAAGTTGAAGGAATTTCCCTAGACTCAAGGTAAGTCCATGCAGCTGTAACTTCTCCAAGTTGATATTCCATATGCGCATCTGAGCCTAATGAAAAAAGAAAAGTTTCATCTAGGTAGCCAAACCAAGGGTCCAAATAATTCTTATACCCTGTATTTAGCTCAATAATGATCTCATATTTAGTAATCTTTGAAAGCACATAATTTATCCTTGATTCTGGAAGTCGGGTAAATCTAGTATGTGCCAGACCTATATTATAGTCAAAATAATCTTTTTTGAATCTAATTACTTCATGTAGTTTTTTTTCCCAATCAGGCCAGAAGAAAACATATTCAAAGAGAATTAAATCCCAAGAATGCTTTGTCAAAGAAATAAAGTCCTTAATGGAAGATAAATCAACCTCTAGTCCCATAAAGATTGACAACGCTGAATTATTTTGATTTTCTAAGGTATTAAAATATATATCAAGTTCTTCCTCGTTTAGAGCAAGCTTTGTCAATGAGAAATGATCTGTTATACAAATGCTTTTCAAATTTTTACCTTCAGCAGCTTTTAAAATCTCTGTAGGATGTAATTCACCATCTGAAAAAGTGCTATGAATGTGATAATCAATATTCCTTCGCAAAAATTTTTCAAATCCTTTTTCCTGTTCTTTCCTAATGATTAGATGACATAATGACAATCTTTTTATTATTTCATTTGAAGGGGGGGATTTGAGCTAGAATCGGTTAAAAAGCATTTATACTTTTTAGGAGTTGAATCAGAATTTCAAAATTCGCTATCCTGATTGATCCAAACAAGGGAGAAGCAACAGAACGTATGTTTAATGCTTTGAAAACGATCCTTACAGAAACCAAGGATCCTTCCCTTTTACCTTTGGAAATCTGGGTAGGGGATTCTCATGAAATCTATCGAGGTGTTCATGGTTATTTAAAACGTTTACACCAATTAGATATTGATTTACCTCCAGTAGTTATTTTTCCAGGGCATCCACTTCAAATTTCGTCTTTCGCAGACTATATTCAAATGCCAACGTTATTGAATACTTTTAGATTTACAATTAAGGTGTTAGTTAAATTAGGTAAAAAATATCATTGGGTATCAAAATGGGCACGACGCTTGATCGGACGCCATTGGCCTAAAGATCGAAAATATGGCTATTTAGTATTAAGTTCCGATTCAACCGTTGGAAGAAAGTTAAAAGCAAGAAACCTAACCGATGATGAGGCTTATGAAGAAGTTGAAAGGAAGTGGAGAAAATATTGGTGGGGATTATATCTTGAGGCAGGATCTGGAAATTTTGAACGCTCTATCGCCAATCGATTAGATCTTGTGGGACGTGTTAGACATTACATGAACCAGATAAATCCTAAAGCTGTTTTAATAACAGGAGGAGGAATAAGTAGACAAGAACAAATAATTGATCTTGTTAAAGCAGGTTCGGATATTATAGTTGTTTCTTCAGTCCTTGAAAAGTCAAATAATCCAAAAGAATTAATGAGCCAATTCATTAAAGCAGTTCAATTTTCTGAAAATAAAATAACTAAAGAATAGGATCAGTTTAACGAATTTATTTTTACGTAATCTATATTTAAAGGTTTTTGTGAAATACTTTAGAGAGAATTCATTTGGGGTGCATTAAAAAGACAAAAATATTCTAAAAAATGATGGTGAAAGGAATGGAATTTGCCTTAGAAATAATTACAGCAACATTATCACCTATAGTCATGATGAGTGCAGTAGGATTAGTCCTCCTCATGATGCAAAATCGATATGCGCGTCTAAAAGATCGAACTTTACTCTATGATCGCTATTATAATATTTTAAAAAGTATAGAATCCCCAGAAGAGCATTTAGAAGTAGTAACTAAGATCAGGAATATGTATCTGAATGAAACAAGACTAGTTAAGAATGCAATGATCTTTGCCTTTACAGCAATAGTGTTTGTGATTGTAACATGTATTAGTATTCTTTCACAAGAAGTCTTGACATTAGATTTATCTTCTCTTATTATGTTTAGTTTTATTCTTGCACTTGTTACTATATTAATCACTATTCTAATAATGGCGATTTCGCTTACTATGTCTGTCTCAACAGTTGAATATGAAATTGAGAAAATGACCTATGAGATAGATATACAAATCATAAAATTTAGAGAATAAAATTCCCTATTAAGTTTAGATTACTATACTCTATAATATTAAATTCAAACAGGGAGAAATCGGCTTTTATCCTTGGAAAATTCTGCTTCCATATGCAAATAGATTTCCAGCTAAATAGATATCAATCTGGACCTTTGATAAAGGTTCAGCTAATGCTAATGACTTATCTACTGTAAGATTTATTATTTCTCCAGTTTTTAAATTTACTTTAAGAGAATCACCTGTTTTGAGAGATTCATTCATTATTTTAGGAGCAATCATAAGTGGTATGCCAGAATTGATAGCGTTTCGTTTATAAATTGCCCCAAATGATTCTCCGATAATAAGATTGATACCCAAAGCTGTAAAACAGTCGACAGCTTGTTGACGGGATGAACCTGCACCAAAATTTTTCCCAACTATTAAAATATCACCTTTAGTAGCTATCTCAGGGAATTTTTCCCAACCAGGAAGATTTCCGAACGTATACTTCCCCATTTCTTCTATATTAGTGATATGCAAATGTTTATTATGAAAAATCATATCTGTATCAATATCATCAATGGCATTTCCATCCCTGTCTTTGATAATAATAGCATTACCTTTAATTATAGTTGATTTAGTCATCTTAACAACTCCTATATAACTCCAGGAACAACTATCTCCCCTTTTATCGCAGAAGCTGCTGCAGTAGCAGGACTTGTTAGATATGTGTCTCCTTTTCCTTGTTTACCAGCAAAATTTCGGTTTCCAGTAGAAATTTGAACTTCACCTGCTCCAGTCATACCTATTTGTCCTGAAGCGCATCCTCCGCAACCTGGATTACTTATTATAGCTCCTGCCTCATAAAATATTTTGATTAATCCAGCTTCTAATAATTGACCATAAACCTCTTGCGTTGCAGGAACTATTTTCATCATCACATCTCTATGAATCTTTTTTCCTCTCAATATTTTGGCAACAATCTCAAAATCCTCATAGCGTCCATTGGTACATGAAGCAATAACAACTGAATCGATTTTAACACCGGTAACTTCAGAAACAGGTTTTACATTAGAGGGGGAAGGAGGAAGAGCAATTCGAGGTTCAAGGTCTGAAAAATCGAGGGTTAATTTTTGAGAATACTCACAGTCGGCATCAGCATTCTGTACTTTAAATTCCTTGTTGCCACGTTCACGACAATAATTAATTACTTCATTATTTGGAACAATCAATCCAATTATTCCCCCCATTTCGGTCACCATAGAAGCAAGAGTAATTCTTCCTGCTAATTTGAGAGAATCTATTGTAGACCCATAGAATTCAATAGATCGCCCTAGAGCTCCTTTCGACCCGATCTGCTCTAGAATGCCTAAAGTAATATCCTTAGCATATGAATTTGGTGCTGGTTCTCCTGTAATTGTGATTTTCATACTCTCAGGAACTTCAAACCAAGTTTTTCCTGTTTTAAAGGTAAATGCAATATCTTGGTCTCCCATACCTTGACCAAAGGCTCCAATTGCTCCCAAAATATTTAGATGAGAATCAGTTCCAACAACAGTACTATTTGGTGTTGCAATTCCCTTTTCTATCATCACATGAGAGCCTATCCCAGCATCTACATCATATAAATTCTTTCGATTAAGGTATTTTCTAGCAAACATCCGTGCAATCTGTTGATTTTCTGCATAACCTAAATTATTGGCAGGTACAACACAATCAAATGTAAAGAATGTTTTTTCAGGATCAGCGATCTTTGACTCCTTTGGATAATGTTCCTCAAGATTTTTAACCACATTCGCTCCTCCAAAATCACGGGCTGAACGTACATCAATATTTAACCAAATAATCTGACTTGGTGCTACATTATCGGAAGTGTGATCTGCTAATATCTTTTCAATAATAGTTTTACTCATAACACCTCATATCCTCTGTAAAAACTGAAATTATTGCTTTAGGATAGCTAATATCCCATGAACTTAAATTTCTCTCCCGATGAAAAAAGTTTCGCCTGAAAAACAATTCTTTTCTGCACAAGATTTATTTCAAGCGATGCAAAAAATCTCAAATATAACTTAAGGAATTTGAAGTTATGTATCAATAGTGTCATAAAGGTTCATGAAAATGCCTTCTCAATCATTAATCCAGAAAATATTTGCTAAAGCTGCAAAAAAAGAGGAAGTCGAAGAAAATGAAATCATTTTCGCCTCACCTCATATGATCCTTAGTCATGATAATTCAGCTGCTATTTCAAAAACTTTTTATGAAATAGTTGGGCCCAACGGCAAAGTATGGGATCCAGATAGAATTTTTATTGCTTTAGATCATGCAGTTCCACCACCAGACTCAAAAAAAGCTGAAAACCATAAAATAATTAGGGAATTTGTCAAAATCCAGAAGATCAAACATTTTTACGATGCAGGAACAGGGATATGCCATCAAGTTCTTCCTGAAAAAGGATTAGTTCCCCCTAATGTTATTATCTTGGGATCAGATTCTCACACAACTACTCATGGAGCTTTTGGTGCTGCAGGGATTCCAATTGGCAGAACCGAAACAGCCTCAGTTTGGGCAATTGGGGAAACATATCTAAAAGTCCCTGAAACGATTAAAGTGATATTTGAGAATTATTTACCAATTAAAGCTGGCGTCTATGCAAAAGATATCATTTTGAATCTAATTGGTATGATTTCAGCTGATGGAGCTACCTATAAATCAATGGAGTTCTATGGGAAGGTAGTTGAAAAACTGTCAATAGGGGATCGTATGACAATTTGTAATATGACAGCAGAGGCTGGAGCTAAAGCAGGAATCTTTCCTGTTGACCGAATTACGGAAGAATGGTTTCGTCAGTTTAGTTTTAAATACAAAAAGATGATAGCTGATGAAGATACAATTTATGAGCAGGAAATACTAATTGATCTGGCAGAACTCAGTCCTCAAATAGCACAACCTCATTCTGTTGACAATATTGTTCCTATAGAAAGATTACCTCATGTATCCATTGATACAGCTTTAATTGGAACCTGTACAAATGGTCGCCTAGAAGATTTACGAGTTGCTGCTGAAATATTAAAAGATAAACAGATAAATCCCAATGTTCGGTTATTAATTTACCCAGCATCTCGTGATATTTTGATGAAAGCAACTCAAGAGGGATTAATTGAAATCTTCATTGCAGCAGGAGGGCAAATTGGAGTTCCAGCATGTGGGCCTTGTCTAGGTGAATATGGTGGATGTCTAGCTCCGGGTGAGATAGCAATTTCAACAGCTAATCGTAATTTCAAAGGCCGTATGGGAACAAGGGAGGCAGAGATTTATCTTGCTAACCCAGCTGTGGTTGCCAAATCCGCAATAGCTGGATATATCACCGATGAGGAGATGTAAGAAGTGAAGTTTAAAGGTAAAATGTGGATCTTTCCAGAAGATAATATTAATACTGATATTATTTTCCCAGGACGATATACTTATGACCCTCTAACTCCAGAGCAAATGGCTCAACATGCTATGGAGGATTATTTACCTGAATTCGCAAAGCAGGTCTCAAAAGGAGATATCATTGTTTCAGGTAATAATTTTGGAGCAGGTTCTAGTCGCGAGCAAGCTGTTACCTGTTTAAAAGCAGCAGGAATTAGTTGTATCATAGCAATGTCATTCGCTCGGATATACTATCGTAATGCAATTAATCAAGCATTACCACTTATAATTTCTCCGGATTGCTCAAAATATATCCGAGATAACGCTTCAAACCTTGCT
>JAEOUE010000340.1 GCA_016839515.1 Candidatus Hodarchaeum mangrovi | reverse complement strand
GCTCTCTCGATCATACTTTTGACTTTAGATATTACATTTGTCAGTTTATTTTCTTTTAGTTTTAGCAGACCTACGGAACTTGTTTCATAAAACTCATCCATTATGTTCCCAGTCGTAGATATTCCTATTTGAGCGATTCCAATTCTGACAGCTCTCTTTTGAACTTTAGGATATTCTTTAGTTAAGTCTTTATATATAATTTCATAATTTTTTCGTTCCATTCTCGCCATAGTGACTCGGAGTTCTTCTTCTGTGAACTGCCGAGCTTCTCCCAATCTGGGAGATTGACTGCTTTCGATAGGACAAGACGGAGCAACAATACCTGTGGTACTTCGGGAGATTGAAGGTTCTTTTAGGGTACTTAAAGCAGAAAAGAGAATAGATTCTTCAGTCTCTACTCGATTTAGTCTATCCTGAACCTCAGTAACCTTATTTTTATAACCAGCTTTACTAAATAACTCTAATGACGATTTTAAATAATTAGATCCGATGTTTAGTAGTCTTCCTCTTTTATTAAGATCTAATTCTTTATCAGCTTGAATTAATTGCCAAGCAGCATCAAAATAAATAGAAGATGCTAAAGCCCAATTAGCTACATTTTCAAATCCGCTTTTACCATAAAAAGATGCTGCTCTACTTAACGTTAATTTAATTTTAGAATATAAATCTTCTTTTAAATTAATATCTAAAGATTCATCAAATTTACAACCTAACTCGAGAGCTCGGCAAAATGTAGAGTTACCTGAAGATAATAACTTTAATTTACTATCGAAAAATAAATTGCTAGCTTTAGCAAATAAATTGGCAGCATACTCAAATCTTTCAGGTTCTGCAAATTTTTCCGCAAGCTCCATACTTTCCCAAGCTCGACACAGATAGTATATCGCTTCAAGTTCCTTTCTTTCCCTCTCTAATTTATATCGTGTGCAGACGCCCCTAAACGAAGAAGCAGCAATCGCGAACTTTTCAGCTGCAGTGGAATGTTCTCCTTTCTTCCCCAAAAGTATTGCTTCTTCTAGATTTATTCTAGCTGAACAGTAATCAATCCTGATTTGAGCTACTTGCTCAAATTTTCCTATTCTTTCTCTTTCTACTTGTTCTGTAGACTTTATGGAGACCTCTTTGAGTATATCTATTGCTTCTTCGAAAGCTTGAATCGCGGATTTATATTGATTTATGGCTTCTTGTTGCTTCTCTTGTTTACTAAATAGTTCTGCTTGCTCTAATTGCGCCCAAGCAATGTTATAAAATCCTTCAAAATTATATCTAGGAATTACTTTTAGAATTTTACTTGCTTTTTCGTAGTTTTCCTTCGCATTTAGATGATTTTCATTTTTATGATAAGCCTTAGCTTTCTCAATTAGAGTCCAAGCTTGAGCATATTGTATTTTTTCCTCTACTCTTTTCTTCAGAGGTTTATATTCAATATTTTTTAATGATTCCGAATGATTATATTGAGCATTAATGTAATTCTCTGCGGAAGCCGTATGGTTACCTAATCGATCTTCTATGCGAGCTATATACTCATATGTCGTACCGGCATAAGAAAAGTAACTTTTTTCAAGGCTTCCTTTAATAGCTCCAAGTAAAACATCTTTTCCCTTATTTAATGTATCCTCATTTTTCGTTAAAATACCAATCTCTTCATAAAGTAAACCCAAACGCATTTGAGCTGTTATAATACCAGTACGAGACTCAGTTGCATACTTTAAATTATTCTTAGACGCATCAGCGACAGATAACAACATTTGAATTTTCTTATCTTTGTCATCTGTTATGTCAGCAAGAGTTTTATAAGCCTTACTGAAAGCACTGTGTCCAAAATTTCTAACCTGTCCTCCTGGATATTTATCTCCAATCCTTTTAGCCTCATTTGCATAGTTTAGCATAAATTCTATATTGATATCACGGCTTTCTTTTGATTCTGCAAATTGTACTAAAGTTGCATAGCTAAGTGTAAGAGCCAGATAAGGCATTGCTTTATCTGGTTCAAAAGTAATAAGATTTAAATTTTTTACGGCATATTCAATAGCTTTCTTAGCATAGCTTAATCTTTGTTTTGGTGTAAAAAAACTTAGTTGGGCGATGTTAGAATAATAGAATGCCGGTAAGTGATTCATATAAAAATGCGCTATTTCAAAAACGCCAATCGTTGAATTCGTATATATCTCTCCTGCTACTGAAGTCTCTTGAATATCGCTCATGATTCTTTTTTGGAGATACATAAAGTTCCCACTTAGATATGCGAATTGATCGAGAAGAAAGGTTGCCATAACG
>JAEOUE010000036.1 GCA_016839515.1 Candidatus Hodarchaeum mangrovi | reverse complement strand
TCAATTGCATAGGAGGGTCATTGAGAAGTATCAATCCACTTGAAGTAACTGAGGATTTTTTTCAGCAAGTTCTATCACTAAATCTTACATCTGCTTTTTTATTATCGCAGATGGCAACTCGACTTATGAATAAGATGGGGGGTTCTGTCGTTCATATTGTTAGTTCCTCTGCTTTTGAGCCAGAGATAAAAAAAATGCCTTATGGAATTGCAAAGGCAGGATTAGCATACTTAATAAGATCTTTCGCAGTTTATTTAGCTCCATTCAATATTCGGATTAATGGGGTTTCACCAACCTATGTGTTTACTTCTCGCCATATAGAGGAACTTCAGAATACCTCACAAGATTCAATATCCTCATATGATGAATTAAAAGCAAAAAAAATCAGCAAACAACTGCTTCAAAAACCACTTTTACCCGAGGATTTACTTGATATGATTGAATTTGCTGCTGTTTCCCCAATCATGACAGGAAAAATATTACACGCAACATTAGGTAGAATTATTTAAACTTCTATTCAGATATTCAACCTTCAGACTCATAAATAACATTAAGAGCAATTCCACTTAAAATAAACGAACCTGCAATACCAATAATTGGGGATAGAGATTCACCCAAAATAATCCAACTGAGAAAAGAAGCTCCAATCGTTTCACCAATTACTGCTAATGATACTGTTCTGGCAGATAACTGCTTCATAGCATATGTAAACATAGCATGACCTAATAAACTTGGTCCAAGAGCTAATAATATGAACCATACTAAATCTATAATGGGAAAATCAATGATGTTGTTCCCTAAAATCAGAGAAAAAATTAATAAAAAAATAGAAGAATATAAGTTAACAAAAAAGACATAAGGAATATTTGGTACAGTATAATTTGCACGCATTCGTCTTCCAATAATAAAATATGCAGCAACCATATTTGCACCAATTAATGCTAGCACCACACCGACGATAAGATTTGAACTAAACTCTCCAGAAAAATATGTCCAAGATATTAGGATCATCCCAATAAAAGTGAATAATACGCCAAGAATTTGGATTTTATTTATTTTTTCTTTAAAAAGGAGGAAGGAAAGTATTATAACCCAAACAGGAGATGTATTTACTACCAGAACCGATATTGCAACAGTTGTATATTCTAAACTTTGAAACCATGTAAAAAAATGCAGGGCAAGAAAAAATCCTGAAATAAAAAAAAACTTCATATATTTTAACTGTAGAATTGTTGAAAAATGTAACCTTACATTCTTAATTAGCAATAAAGGAACAAGAAAAAGAACAGAAAGAAATAATCGCCAAAATGCAGTTACTACAGGTGGAGATTGTGCAAAACGAATGAAAATAGAAGCCCATGATACAAAAAATATCGCGACAAATATACTAACCTTACTTTTCTCACGATATAATTGGTTAAACATAATTCAACATCTTTAAACTTTTCAAATACCAACTCTTCAAATTATTTTTCTGACTAATCTATAAAAACAAATCTGATTATGGTTCCAATAATGCCAATTCCAAAACCCAGAATAGGTGCTCATAAATCTATCTCTACTTCTATTGATCTCTCAATAGATCGTGCTATTAAAAGTACATGTGAATGTCTTCAGATATTTACTCGCCCACCAAGAAGATGGGAAGCTGGAAAAAATACATTATCCAAATCTTCAATAGTTAAATTCATAGAAAAATCTGAAAAAGCTAATTTCTTTGATACAACAATACATATGCCATATCTTCCGAATATTGCTACACCCTCTGAAGAACTTTTTAATAAATCAGTCAAGGTCTTGATTGAAGAAATTACTACTTCAAAAATTTTGAAAATTCCCTATATCGTAACACATCTAGGGAGTCCATTAAAAGAATCGGAATCATTTGCTTTAAATAAAGTTGTTAAGGCACTTGATATAGCCTTGGAATCTAATTCTAATCATGTTTTAATTTTGCTAGAAAATTCAACTGCCAAAAAGCAAAAGTGGGGAACATCTATAGAACAAATGGAGGCTATAATCAAGAAAATTACTCAACCTGAAAAAATTGGAATCTGTTTTGATACAGCTCATGCCTATTCCACAGGATATGATATAAAAAATCCAGAAATTTTGCATGAGATTTTTGACCAGATTGATGAGATTTCACATGATTTGGTAAAAGTAATTCATATTAATGATACCAAAGGAGGATTAGGGTCAGGTATTGATCATCATGAGCACTTAGGCTGTGGTAAAATAGGAAAGGAATGTTTTCGTGAATTGATGCAACACCCAAGATTCCAAAATATTTCAATGATTCTTGAAACTCCTAAAGAAGATGAAAAGAGTGATCAACGAAATCTCGAATTTTTACGGAATTATCGGAAATTAAATTGAATGAGTATTTGAAAAAGGTGAGAAAAATAAAACAATCAATTGAAAATTTAGACCTTGCTTATAGATTCCTCTACCCCCGATTGACTATTATAGTGTCATGTGGTACAATGGAAAAAGCTAACGCATTAACTATTGCTTGGTCAACCCCTTTATCTGTTAATCCTCCTCTTATGGGAGTTTCTATAACAAAAAAACGTTATTCACATCAAATAATCAAAAATCAGGGAGAATTTGTTATAAATATCCCTAATTTTTCCCAAGTAGACTCAGCTTATTATCTAGGCACAATTTCAGGGCGCGAGGATACAAATAAAATCATTAAAGCTGGATTTACACTAGAAAGATCATCTAAAATAGATGCACCTAAGCTAAAAGAATGTCTGATTAATATAGAATGTAAATTAATTGAAATAGTACCAACAGGTGATCATGATCTTTTCATTGGTGAAGTAATCAATTTAACAATTGAAGAAACCATTAGAAATGACTGGGGAATCGATATACATAAATTTGCTAATATTTATTGGAGACAATCCAAGAGAAAAGACGATATTTTTATTCTTAGTAAAATTAGCTCATCTAGGAAAGAAAATAATGAATAAAGAAAAATTGCAGATCGCTGATCAAGTGATCTATTTTGGTTCTGCACAATCGATGGCTGAAATTCCATCTGAATCGGTTACTCTTATAGTAACATCCCCACCTTATTGGAATGTTCGAGATTACGGAACTTCTCAAATTGGTTTTGGTCAAAGTTACAAGGAGTATATTTCTGATTTAAATCATGTTTGGAGAGAATGTTACAGAGTATTACAACCTAATGGAAAATTTGCCATTAATATTCAACCTCTTCCGATTGCAAGCGATCAGTCAGGGTATAATCGACGTGTTATTCAAAATATAATGTGGGATATAGAACACTTCATGCGAAAAAATAATTTATATCTTTCAGGAATGCATTATTGGTCTAAAATACCCTATATCTCGAATGTTTCATGGGGAAGCTTTCCAAAACCTACAAATATTGCTTCAAATACTGCTTTTGAACAAATTTATGTTTGGGTTAAAAAAGGATCCACCAGAAAAATCTCCAAGGATATTTTAGAAAAAAATCTTTTAACAAAAGAAGAATGGAGACATTGGGCTGTTAGATGCATTTGGGATGATATAGTCCCAGTTTTCAAAATTAATTCAAAGGGAGAAAATATCTTTGGTCATTCTGCTCCATTCCCTGAAGAAATTCCTTATCGATTAATACGAATGCATACTGTTAAAGGAGAGACAGTCCTTGATCCTTTTCTTGGATCTGGTACCACTTTGAAAGTATGTCGTTTAATTGGTAGAAAAGGAATTGGATATGAAATTAATAAGAATTATCGAAACTTGATAAAGAATAGAATAATGGAGGAATGGACACCTGAGTGCATTCAATCACAATATAAAGTTTTTGGGACATCAGATTTTCATGAAATTATGAAATTTCTTATTATTAAACTGAAAAATAATCCGGAAGAAAACTTCAAATCACTCCTAAGCTCGCTACACAGACAATATCCCGAGAAAATTACAAAATCTTGGGTAAAACATTTACTAAGTCAAAAGAAAATATAGAAAAAATTTTAGCTTGAGCTTAACCAATAAATCTCCATTTTTTCTATTTATAATAGTTAGGATTTCTGACTAAATTCTAGGTGATAATAAATTCCTTCTAAATGTTTAAAACAAGTAGTAATCAATTTATTAATGAGTTTTTATTAATTTTTTTAAATTAAAAAAGTCTTTTAAAGCTTAGAGTAAAAATTAGACCATTTATTAGAAAAAAATCCAGTTTTAACAGAGTTTGAAATTTTATTTTTGCCACCTCAACCACCACACTAGTTATACATTTTCTATAATCATGACTAGTTACCACTATCACTTATACAATATATGTGTTCGGTAGGCTAGGAACATCCCCCGTATAGGTCACTAGAACACAAACAAAAAGAAAAACTTTTTAAAGATTGACGGAAAGAGGGAATTCGCTGAAGAAAATTCAGCGCTAAGATAAATTATCTTAGAAACAAATAAAAACTACGGAGAAAAGGTGAAAAGAAAAATGGCCGGATTTGCTTCCGCACGTGTTGAAAAAATCATTCGTGATGCTGGTGCCCGACGGGTTTCCGCAGATGCGATTAACAGACTGAATGAAATTCTTACTGACTATGGTATGGGCTTAGCCAAATACGCAGTCGAAATTGCTCGTCATTCTGGTCGAAAAACCATTAAGGAATCAGACATTAAACTAGCAGCATCCAAATAAATGGATTAAAGCTTTATTTAATGCTGTTTTTCCTCCTCCCTTTTTTTTCTCATGATAATAATATAAAATTACTTTAAATAAATCAAACTTTCAAAAGAGATACTGCCCCTTCATTAATAAATTTTTATATTAATTAGGAAAAAAAATCATGGGATTGAAGTTGATTGCTGCAATTTCAATCTTTCAGATTGTAATTTTTGAATCCGATCGATTTCAGCTAATAAGGTACGAATACTTGTGGGTTTAGTAAAAAATCCAATCGCTCCAGATTCTAATGCTTCCTTCTCGACACGTTTCTCTGCACTAACAAATAATACCTTAGCATCAGGATTTTTCTTAAGAATTTCTTTCATGGCTACCAATCCATCCAGAACAGGCATACGGTAATCCATAATTATTATGTCTGGTTTTATTGGCAATTCTGCGAACTTTTGAATGGCTTCTTTTCCATTAGAAGCATGATCTACTACATCGTGACCTTCCATCATGAGAAGTTTAGTATAGATTAAAATTAGATCACGTTCATCGTCAACTAAAAGGATTCTTGCCATTTGATTTCCTCAGTAATTACAAATAGATTTTTGGGATAGAGGTGCAATTTCATTTTTTGTTTTCAATATCTTATATATCTTGTTAAACAATAAAAAAATCATTTGTTCAAGTTTAATAAATACTCGTATAATAAGGTGTCTTTTTCTTTAAGGAAATAGAATAAATTTATTGATCGTGACTTATTCATCAATTCTTTATTAGGATATTTGCTTAGGTATAAGTCCTAAGAAATTTTTAAGTTAAAGAATAATTTTGGAAAGGGTAGAATAAAAATAGATTGGTTTTAATCGTGAAATTTAAATCCTTTTTAATTCATAATGGCCAAGAGAATGAGATCATAACTCTCAGAAATATTTTAATTATGAAATAACGAAATACCATGGTTTAAAAACCCAGAATTTACTAAAAATAGAGGAATAAATGTTTGATCTATCATCTAGAGAGTCTCAAACAATATTGGTATAAAATGAATTAAAGCAAGTCTAATGCATCTTTAAGTCGATCTTTCTCCTCATCTGTTAATCCAGCCTCACTAGCGATTAAAAGGTCTGCTTCATCAGACAATTGCATTGAAATTTGTAATGATTTTTCTAAATAATAAGCAGCCTTTTCTTCCATCTTTTTAAACTTATAGGCGGCAGAGATGATATAAAGACTCGTAGCAATACCTTTTTTATAACCTATTGCCTCAGTAACTTCTAGAGCTTCTTCAGTAAAATCAAAAGCTTTAATAAAATCTCTCCTCTCCATAGCAAGAACCCAAGCAAGGTTTAATAACGCCTCTGCTATCCCTTTTTTATATTTATGGGCCTTAGCAAGCGCTAAAGATGATGCAGTTATTTCTAGAAAATGTTGGAAGGAATTATTTTTCCAATGTAAAATCCCCAGTTGATTTCGGACGTCTACTTCAGGTTGAATCATGGATAGTTTTTCAGCTTCTACAAGCTTCGATTCTAAAAAACTAATTGCCTTTTGGAAGTTGCCTTCTTCAGCTAGAGATACAGCTTTTTTTATTACCTCACGATATTGTGATAAAACCTCAGAATCGATATCCAGTGCATTTATTTCAGCCATTATATTCACTCTAGCTGCATTAAAGTTAATTTAAACCTTTCTTGTGAGAAAAAGTTTCCTTGTTAAGAAGCTCACGAGAAGTTAGTATTTATCATGATATTTTAAGCCATTCGTTTTTATCTTTTTCTTGATAATGAAGCATAACAAACATTTGTCTAGTATATCCAATAATCTCCTGAATTTTCTTAATAGAAAAATTAAAAATCTTTTGAAAAACATGGAAGCAACTGGGCAATGAAATATAAAGGAAATTTTTATTTAGCTAGTTTTAAATCTCGTCCTAACCGATTTCTTGCATATGTAAAATTATTAACTAGTTTTGAAGGCAATAAAATTTCACAGGTTGTCCAAGCTCATGTCCCTGATCCTGGAAGGCTTGAAGAGTTATTAATTCCTCAAGCAAAAGTAATATTACAAGAAAAAATTAACCCAAAACGAAAAACTAATTTTTCTCTTATAGGAGTTTTACATAATAAAATTTGGGTAAATATTGATTCTCAACTGACAAATGAATTGTTTCAGGCTGAATTTCATAAAATACCAAGGTTTAAAGATTATCATATTTCTAAACCAGAATTTACCTTTAAAAAAAGCCGTTTTGATTTTTTAATGGAAAATTCTATAATTGATAAGAAAATGCTTGTAGAAATTAAGAGTGTTACTCTAGTAAAAGAAGGTATTGCCTTATTTCCTGATGCTCCTACGGTTCGAGGTAAAAAACATGTGAAAGAATTAGTAGAAGCCTTAGAAATTTTTGATTACGCGATTATTATCTTTATAGTGAAAAGAAGTGACGTTTACGCATTTTCACCTAATAAGCAAATTGACCCATATTTTGTAAAAGCTTTACAACAAGCTATGGATCAAAATGTTGAAGTACTTGCATTAAAATGTCACTATGATCCAATTAAGACACAAGAAATAACAATAATGAATGAACTAGAGTTTATTAATGTTGAGTAATAAAATATTTCTTCTCAGCCCAAAGAAAAATATATACTATCAAATTTATTTAAAATTCCAAAGGAGAATGAAGAAGCGATGATTTAAAGAAATATATTGGTGTTTCAAACACTTAAGTAGCTAATCATTTTTATTACTAATGGTGTTAAAATCATTGGAATGGCAACATGTGATTATTCATGTTGATTTAGATTGTTTTTTCGCCAGTGTTCATATAAAACACCACCCATTCTTAAAAGGTTATCCAGTGATTATTGGAGCTGACCCATCTAACGGAAGAGGAAGAGGAGTCGTTTCAACCTGTTCATATGAAGCAAGAAAATTCGGGCTCCATTCTGCAATGCCAATTTCACAAGCTCATAAGTTATGTCCTGATGGTATATATATTTGTTCAGGTCATCAGATAGGTTTTTCAAATTATCATGAAGAATCAGAGAAAGTTATGACAATACTAGAGAAATATTCAAATAAATTTCAACCAGCAGGAATTGATGAAGCATATTTAGATGTAACAAAAAATTGGAGAAATTATGGAGAGACTCCATATGCTATCGCAAAGGAAATTCAGACATCTATCCGAGAAAATTTATCGCTTCCTGTAAGTATAGGCGTAGCAGAGACGAAATCTATTGCAAAAATAGCTTCAGATTTAGAAAAGCCTGAAGGAATTTCTGTAGTTCATAATTCAGAACTTAATTCAAAAATTTATTATCTTCCAGTAAGAAAAATTATTGGTGTGGGAAAAAAATCAGAAGAAAGAATGAATAAATTAGGTATTAAGACTATTGGAGATATTAATGACATAACAGAACAAAAATTATATAATTTGTTTGGTACTTATGGATTATATTTAAAAAAGGTAGTTTCTGGACAAAATTTTAAAGAAGTAGGAATAATTAGGGGAGAAAGAAAGTCAATAAGCTCAGAAAGAACCTTTAGTATGGATCAACAAGACTGGAAAGTAATAAATATAAAAGTTAAGGAATTAATTGGAAAATTGGTACATCAGTTACATAATTATGACCTTGTAACTAGAACTGTGTCAATTAAAATTCGATTTCAAGGATTTGAAACATATACGCGTAGCTTTTCTTATCAAAATCATCACGCTGATGAAAAAGTAATTCTTCACACTGCTCTTTCCTTATTACAAGAATTCCATTCTAAAACTAAAAAAATTAGGTTAATTGGTGTACGTGTTTCCTCACTAAAGAATAATAGAAGGCAAATGCCTTTAACGATATTCTTCAATTACAAAGGGCGAGAAAATAGTAAGGAAAAATATTCTTTAGATATTTGATAATATTAAAAAAACAAGAAAGCTAAGTTTTTTTATGATTATTCTAAAGGAATGATTAAAAATGGTATACCGCCTTTCTACAATGCGTAATCGTACTAAAATCACCTTTTTCATTATAATTTGGATTTTTTCCGCTCTTTGTGCTGTTTTAGGCACAATTTTTATCTCTACAGCTGTTATACTCCCTCAAACTCCTTATGAAATCCAAGAAAATGAGATAGTATCTCAAATTCGTCAAGAAATGGGTCAATTGATAGGATTTTCTTATTTTAATCCGGATGCTACTACAGCATATTACCAAAATATCACGATTCAATTCAAAGAAGGTCGGTTACAAGCCATAGATATTGGAGGGAATATAATCCCTGATTTTAAATTGTGGAAAGTGGAAGAAAATAGAGAAAATGGAATGGTATTCTATATCCAAGAGACAGGAGTTTTAACATTTCTTCTGTTTAATAATACTGCTTATGAAGTAAAAATTAAGCATCCAGAATTTTTGTGGATTGATCTATTCCCATCTAGAAGATTGTCTATTCGTTATCAGCCTGGAGAAGAATTTTCTATTGTTCAACGTTATTATGATGATGTTGATCAACGTGAAATTGTTTTAAACCGAGGTAACTACTTTATCGTTAAAAATCGTCCTTTTCTTCAATGGATAAGTGAAGTAGTCAATACTATCTGGGAAAACTTCTTTGACCAATTTTCCTATGTTGCACAAACTCTTCTTCAAACAGTTGCCATTGGAGGAGGAGCAGGAATCATTACAGCCTTCGTGTTAATAATAACACGTATCTCACGATTATTTAGTGGAAAGTTTTGGGGATATCTAATCCTGAAAAATCTAAATGGTAAATTAGGAAAAATTATCGGATTAATCCCATTTTTTGACTTCAATGGCGAATTTTTTGTAGAAGAACGCTTTATTGACATAATTGATCTGTCTAGCTCTTGGTCAACTTTTAAAGAACTTTTTCGACAAAGATGGTATGATATGATTTTTTTCCCTACTGCATTAGCTGCTATCATAACAATAATATTTGTACAAAGCTCTAAAAATAATAAACTTATAGCTTTAGTTTGGTCCCCTGTTCTTTCTCCTATTGTATTAATCTTCCTTCTATTATACTTCCCAACTATCTGGGCTTATAACGAAGGAGGATTTAAAAGGATGGAAATAAGTCCCCAAGGGGATATAATTGCTATAAAACCTCTCGGAAAAATCTTAAGAGATGGAATTGGAATTATTGTCGGATTTTCTGGTATTTTATCTCTTGGAGCTTTAGCAACTGAAATCACCCAAAGTGTGGCTGGTCAACCTACAACTACTGGTCAAATTAATGTAGCAGGATTTACATTAGATCTTTTTGGCCTTTTACTCCTTGTCTTGTGGACTATTGGTTTGTTCTTAGTTTTATTGGGATCTATTATTGTTGGAGCATCACTATTAGCAGTTAATTATCTTCAGACCTCTCATTTGAAAAATATTGAATATTTACGAAAACAATCAGACAAAGATAAGCTAATCACTAATTGGGGATCAGTTACCTACCAGTTCACTCCCATGGCTAAAAAAACTATCTATGTTAAGGATGATAAGGAACCATCTCTTTAATTCCCTCTTCTTTTTTTCCAAAACCCTGGAAATTACACATATCCTAAGCTATTTCTTAGAATAAAGTAGAATTACCCGATTCAAATAACTTTGAATCATGAAACATACAATGGTTGAAAAAGAATTACGATACCCAAAAGCTAGTCAACAAATATTCCTTGATAGATGATTGAATTAAAGTATTAGGAGTTTAATTCCATTTGAATAAAACCGATTTATATAATTATTTTAGGTCTAATTATGATTATCTTGATCCTGAGGATTTTTCAGGAATCTTTCGTTTGGTTGTGGATATAGTCGGTAAATTTTTTAATAAGTCACGAGCAGGAATTCTTTTAGGTTTAGTCGAACTCGGATATGATCGGGGAAATTTCATTGGAGGATTCCATAGAGTAGGAACAAACGAAATTTACCTAAATAAGAGTGCTTTACGAATTATGAGAAATGAGTCAAAATCAGAATTATATAAAGCATATATTTTCCATCTATTGCTCCATGAATATATCCATGCAACAGGAGTGATAGATGAATATAAAACACGAAAATTGACAGAAAATCTATCAATAGCATTATTTGGGAGGCATCACCCAGTTGGGAAAATAGCTATTTTTGGACTGGGATCCTTTTTCCCTTATAATTTTAATCAAGAACAATATTCCCCCTCGCCAACAGAAATCCTGAATCCGGAATACATTCTATTACGCCATCGAGACAGCGAATTAACTTATATCTGAATATTAAGATATCTAAGAACTGTTTCTGCCATTATAGCAGTTCCGAGATAAAGAACTGAATCATCTATGTCAAAATTAGGAGAATGGTGAACTCGAGGAGGAGTCAGTGCTGTACCTAAATAAAACATAGCTCCAGGAATTGATTCAGAATACACAGCAAAATCCTCAGCACCCATTCCTAAGCCACCTAAAAGAATATCTTCTGGAGGAAAGATATTTTTTGCTACTTCCTGTAGTAATTTAACTAGATCTAGGTCATTATTTATTGATGGATATCCTTGAATTATTTTAAGCTCATAATTTCCTTTAAAAGCTTGTGAAATCTGGAAGGCACTCTCTAGATCTTCATGAAGTTGTTTTCGAACCTTTGAACTTAAAGAACGGATTGTCCCAGAGAGAGCAATTACTTCAGGAATTATATTAGGCGCAGTCCCTCCAGAGATCTCACCGATCGATATAACTGCAGGTTCTAATGGATCTATACGACGACTGATTATGCCTTGAATGGTATTAATGACTTGAGCGGTAATAAATGTCGGATCTACTGAATTATGGGGATACGCTCCATGAGCTCCTTTCCCATATATTTTGGCATAAAAAGTATCTACTGCAGCAGAAAAATAACCTGGTTTTATTTGGAATGTTCCTGCTTTTAATTCAGAATGCACATGTTGACTAATAATTGCATCAACACCCTCAAGAACGCCGTCTTTCATCATCGCATCAGCACCTCCAACTCCATCATCATCCTGGCCCTCTTCAAACGGTTGAAAAATATATTTAACAGTCCCTGTTTTAAAATATTTATCAAAACCTTTCAAAATTGTGGCAGTTCCAAGCAACATTGCTACGTGAGCATCATGTCCACACGCATGAGAAATCCCTGGGTTTTGAGAAGCATAGGAGACTTTTTTACCATCTACTAAAGGAAGGGCATCCATATCTGCTCGAAGAGCAATACAAGGTTTTCCATTCCCAAATGTGGCTGTAACACCAGTTCGTCCAATTTTGGTTTGCACTTCTAAACCAAGCTGGGTCAATACTGACACAATTAAATTAGCGGTTTCAGTTTCCTGAAATCCTAACTCGGGATTAGAATGAATATTCCTTCTCCATTGAATTATTTGTTCTGATAATTCTTTGCATTTTTCCAATACTAAATTTGGCAATATAATCCAGTCCTATTTACTCCTCTGTAAATTATATGATGAAAAAGTAAAGAGTTTTAAGCTTATAAAAAATAGTACATTCCTCAAAAAATAACTGGAAATGGAGTAGAAAAATGTGAAAAGACTTGGAGGACTCGCTAAAGGCGCTGGAAAGGAAGCTGTAAAAATTGCTCTTAATTCAGCTGTCGAAGAAATTGTTAAAGAAACAGGAGTGAAAGATTTAGCTAAAGAGAAGATAATAGAAGCGGGAAAGAAAATAATCGGGGATGAATCTATCCCAAATAAAGATAAGATCGAAAAAGAGATCTTAAAAACCCTAATAAAAAGAGAATTAGGACTTTAAAAGGAAAAAAAGGAAGGGAATCTTATTTAATTAAATGAATTTTACTTGTTCTACTGGTATTTTTAAATAAAATTACCAGAAATAGACCCAATAAACCACAGATTCCAGATACACTGAGAAGGAGGGTAGAATTACGGGAAAAACTACCAAACTTTACAATCCAAGAGATTATTAAGTAGAAAGTCGATCCGATCAATGAGATAATAGAATTGAAAGTCGCTCGTTCATCGGAAGCCAAGTTATTCTGCATAATTGATTGAATCAATGGTGTGCGAGAACCACGGGTTATTTGCCCAATAATGGCAACAAAAAGTACTCCAATAATGGTTTGAACTTGAGTAAGGGCAATAAGATAGAGTCCTTCGAGAATTATAAGACTGATAAGAACAATGGTAGAGGTTAACTGAATCACTCTCGATCGAATAATCACTGAAGTGAATGCTGCGCTAACATTAAGTATAGCCATTATAATTCCCATAGCAAATGGATTAATAGCATAATCATTCACAAAAATATGTTGAAATGCCCAAAAACCCACTCTAGCGAATACAAGTCCTGTTAAAGATACAAGTAGTATTAACTGTAAGTATGGTTTCCTTAGTAGAGAATTACATGCTTTTGAAATAGCAGCTCTTGGAGTTCTAGCTCTGACACGAGGTGGTTCAGTGTATCCATACAATGCAATTCCACTAAAACTCACATGCCCCATAAATGTTATGAGGATCGGAAGGCGTATTTGAGTAATTAAGGCAATTATTCCACCTATAATAGCACCAATAGCATTACCAACAAATGTAATGATCATTCTATTGGCAACAATACGCCCAAAGATACCATTAGGAGTTCCTGAATGAACTGATAAAGAATCATAAATTAGGGCAGTTTCAGAACCTGTTTTGAAAGAAATGGCTACACCAGCAAGTAATTCAGCAAAAGCAAATACTACAAAGGAATCTCCAACCGCATAAAGAAACATCCCTAAGCCAAATAATAGATGGAATAAAACGATACAACCTTTTCGTGACCAATAATCAGCGAGAGATCCGCTAGGAACTTCTAGAAGGATAATTGGTAATACAAAGATCCCCTGAAGTAACAACATTTCATCAAAATTTAATCCTGCTTCTAACCAGACTAAAACAATCACAGGAGTGATAAGGACAGTTATATCAAATCCAGTGATAAGAAAGATTTTTTCATTTCGATTTAATTGATCTAAAGTGAAGTAACTCCGATCTTTTCTGGACATTCTACTCACTTCTCAGACATCTTCTCATAATTTTTCAACTCAGGTAGATAAATTTAGACCTAAAAAACTCAAAAGGATGGAATCCATAAGATAATGGCATTAAGTATGATTCAGAAGACTATCCTGACGACGATGAGAAAAAAACACGTTTTGGTTGGAGTTTCATTCAAATCTTCAAAAATTTTAGCCAGACACGGTATCAGGAGTAACGAGTGCTGCAAAAATTGTACAATACTGAGCATTCGTACTCATCATCGATATTCCAACCAAAAATTCAAAAATTGAATCCTCTTTTTAAATGTTTAAGATTAGCCAATCCAATTAAGTCATATAACTAGTATAACTTGATGAAGAATAAAAAAGGAACAAGATAGGTTCCCCTATCTTTTTTTCTTATTTCCTCAATCTTGGTTTCATATTTCGTTTTTAACTGATTTTTTCGAGGTTTTAGAAGGCTTTGGTATTACAAGTCCTAATCTTTTTCGATCAGAACGAATTTTTAGATTCGCAATTTCAAAGAAAAACGTAATCAGAAGAATGCACATTAATCTAATTTGAATGAAAATATCCCAAACCCATCCCCAAATTAGAAGATAAAGAAACATCCACAGAAGATAAATACGAGTAAGACCTCTTCCAATCCTTAAAAGCGAACCCTCTTGATCTCTCTGAAAGAGGCTATACATTCCTAAGAAAATTACAATAAATGCATGAATTGCTACTAAAATTAACGCATAATAAACCCATACTGTATATGGTCCTAGTTGTTTTACATATGGAAATCCAACAAGAAAGGAGAGGTCAATAGAAAAAGTAGGTATAACATAATATCCTTCAACATTATTCCCAGTAACCAAAATCACGTACATTATTACAATTTCATAAATTGTTGCTATAAATATTGCTAAAGTTATAGTTATAGCTCTAATAAAAGGATAAAAGACTGTAAAGACATTTTTCAAAAAACGACCAATGGATTTGAAGAAAAAGAACAAAAATCTTGTTAGCCTACCTTTTTTAGATGCAATTAAAGTCGAAGGGGGTTCCTGAACACTTGGAGGACTTGGGGTGGTGCTTTTCACTTTATTTTCTTGTTTACTTAATGGCGAAATCATCTTTTGAAATGAAGGTAGATTTGGTGTAGTTAACTTTTCTGAGGGAATAATCTGAGTTGGTTTACCAAATGAGGTGGGTGAGATGGTAGCATCAATAGGTTTTATTTTCTCTGAGCTCTCAGCACCACTAAGAGTTAAAAGAAAAGCAGCGAAAAGTGTTTTAATCAAAGATCCGTCAGTTTTACTTAAGAATAACTCAGAAAGGAAAAAAAGACTGATAATTAAAAATGCTAGAGGAATATAATCGAAATGACCACCATGCATCCAAGTTATAACACCCATTTGAAGAAGAACTAAACGATTTAACCATAATTGTGGTTGTAATCCTGCTTCAAAAATAGATCCATGATTAAAAATAGTAGTAGTTAATATATGTTTTTGAAATCGGACTATTACTGAGTAAAAAATTGTTAATGCTATAACTCCAATACCAACCTGGTTAAATATGGTTACGTAATACCAAAGACCGGCAATGTCATACCCTGAACGAGTCCAAGTTTGTGAAGAATAAGTTGTGATTGATAAAAATGTGAAGGGAAAGAGCATCATAATCAAAAATAATAGAAAGGTAAATATAAATAGAATACGTTGTGGTATTGTCATATTATAACGGAACCATTCTAAGTTGGGGAATGAAGGTTTATTCTGAGAATCTGATTTATAAGAGGGATTTGTTAGGCTTAAACCAAAATTAGTTATCCAAGGAGCAATCCTTTGGGCCCATAAGACCGAATTCAACTGACGTTCTAATAAAACAAATAATATAATCCAAACTGGTAAGAAAAAAATGTAATAAGGTACATACAACGCTGCTCCTTTGAAAAGAAGAAGAAGAAAGCCAAATCGAGATACCCAGATAATTAGAGCATCATCAATCCGACGATTAAAAGAACGGGTGAAATGAAGCCAAGTCTTAATTCTATGAATCACAATACCTTCCCAAAAAACTAGTAATATACTCGCTATTGTATAAGTTGATAGAAGGTTGTTGGTTAAATAACTGGCTCCATTTACATCTAATATAATTAGTTCAGGATTAATATAATATGGAGCAATGTCGAAGTAGTAACTAAATATGTCTTCGGGACGACTTACAATTAATGAAATAAAAATAAAACTGATGAAGTAAAGAAAGAAAAATCGATAAAAAATGAAGATTAATGATTTACCATATGAATTCGAGATAGATTGAATTAAAACAGAGAAATAATTACGAGCCTGGATACGGGAGTCAGCAATTTTTTCTTGATAGACAGATTTGGGGGGTGTTGATGGATGAGATGTAGCAGAGGAAGCTTTTGAAAGATTTAGTTTATCAATCATGGGAGATGAAACCCCTATTCTCTTCCAGAAATCCTCACTAGACCCCCCTTCTTCTTGTAACTCCAAAAATGCATCACCAATTTCAGATGGCGACCCACACTCATCAATAGCTTTTAAAACAACATCATAATGCACACGGTCTTCTTCAGATAGCTCCCGACTCCTCAAATGGATAAAATCGTTTATTTCATTAAGGAGGGAATCAATTTCATTGGGGTGTAGATTACCCTTGTTACGGAGATATTCCTCAATACTATCAACATAATTACGAATAAGATGCTTTGCATCTACATCTAATGATTTCATATAATTCACCTTTTGCTTGTGTGATTCTTTTCAATTTCATAATAAAGTGATTCAATAATAGCATCATAAGACCCATAGATTTGCATCATTTGGTCAATAATCTGATCACCAAATGAGGTAACAGTGTACATATTTCTTGAGCTTCCAGTATCTGGATCATAAGCGAGATTGGCTGAAATAAGCCCATCTTTCTCCATTCGTCCCAATAAAGGATAAATGGTGCCTGCTTTTATTGTTTTAATTCCTGTATCCTGAATTAATTTAATTAAACCATAACCATGGGCTTCAGGAGTTCGTAAGCGGATGAACATGAGTATCATGAGCTGAAGAAGACCACGACGGAGATCTTTCTCCCACCGATTAAGGAGTGTAACAACATCATAGAAACTATCACTTTGAGACTCTTCATGACCCAATAGAAGTTTACTCCTGAGGTTAAAGTTTTTCTTTTCAATTGTACTCTCTTGTTAGTTAGACTAACACATGTTTGTATGACTAACATATCCTACTAATAAACTTATCATTGAGGCAATTGAAATCTCTCCATACTCCTTTAATCTAAGTACTAAAACATAAAACCACGCTAATTTTCAAAAGGAGTTAACAAAATTAAGAACAGATTAAAGAGTTTTTCATGGAATTTGAATATCTAGGATAAAAGGGTCAAACATCTTCAATCGGGAAACAACCAAGGCTTGATGAGGCTTTAATTGATAATATTGTTGATACAAATAAGATTTCATTTTTCTATCTGTATCTAAATTGTCTATTAATTCCTTTACCTCTTGTGATTTTACACCAGGAAATAGGATGAAAATATTGAATAAAGTCCTAGCAGGATAAGAAAGATTCACATAACTCTCTAAAGACAATCCAAAACGTAATCCATAATCATCTCCCCATAAATTAAGAAGACGAAAATGCTCGAAAGTTTCAATATCTTCAACGAATAGGGATTTGTCTAACCAAACAAAAGCATGGGGAATACTTTCTACATGCCCTTCAACGAAGAATTTTCGAATTTGAGTGTTAAGTAATTGCCAATACTTAATGCGAAAGGATGTGGATAATTCCTTCACCGAAATTATTAATCGTGGATTAACCTGAAATAGATCTATGAGAGTTCTACTGTCTATGCTTCCATCTATAATAGCACGTCCTGTTATTTTGTGTAGTGCCCAACTAGACCTCAAAAGGGATTGAATAAAATAATTTTCTTTATAATCATAGACAATATAGAGTATAAATTTAAATTGTTTGACAAACAGGTTGTTAAGTTGCTCTTGAAACTCTGGATACCCCCGTGTATTCCCTAATACTATTAACCCACTCTGAGGATGGGCAAATTTTATTTTTTCCTGCAAAAATTCTATGGGAAGGAACTTTTTCACTCCCAGAGTGGTATTATTCCATCTATTCCAGCTTAAGAGAATAACCTCCAGATTAACTGTACTATTCTGATGAACCACTGAATAACTTTCATTGAGTAAAATTTTTCTAATTTAGGAGGAAATTTTGGTAAAGATCTGCTTTAGGTGTTTAATTTCTATTATAGCACTTATTAGTTAAAATTTGATTTTTATTGAGTATTTTCAAGTTGAATTTTCGTAACAATTGGCTTCTCTGTATACCGAAGAGTACAAGTTACAATTTAGTTATAGATAAAGTACCCGGAAAACATAAATGTCTATCTAACCAATTTCTCCGCAATCCTAGAGAAATTCTCCGTATATGAGGATTGGGAGCCTCCTTCACTAATGCAACTTTGAAATCGTTTATCAATAACTTAATATTTTAAATTTCTTTTCTTTAAATATTCTAGTTTTTGTTAAAAGATATGGAACATCCTCTATTAGCATTTATTCATTATTTCTTAATTTTTTTTCTTCTTGTATTAAGTCATGTGCAATTGAAAGGTATCCTTCAACTTCTTTCATTTGCATTATTTCCCCTGCTTCTATTGCTAAATCAGGGTTATGCAAAATGCTTTTTACAAGTTCGAGTATTTTTTCGCTAGCATGGGCTTTGCTATAATATTTAATAGCTTCAGTATAGTGATTTTTCTCTTGCGCAGCTACCCCCTTCAAGTATGCTTGATGTTTTTTTCGCTTTCGATAATAGAAAAAGCCTGATATAGCACTAAATACTACTAATATTACTATTAACAAAATAATCACAAATAAAAATGGAAAAGGAGGTGTTTTAGTCTCTTTTTTATAGATCTCGGATATAGCTGAGTTATCTGCTTGATCCCAAATCTCAATCTGTATAAAATAGTTTGATTCTGCTTGCAAGTTTACGAGATACATGGTATGGTTAAATTGGTATTCATTTTTTGATATTGCTTGATCAAGTGATTCTATTCCATAACGGATTACAACTCTAACCTTTTCATTCACAACTATTTGAACATTGAAACTATTATATGTTACAAGTTCTAAAGATATTTCCAAAAATTTTGGTGAAGTAAGATCTTTTCCTTCAACGACCCACAATCCTCGCCTCAAAGTACCTATTAAAAGATCAGTAATATTATCATTATTATATTGAAAGGGTATTATCAATGAAATTTCTACCTGGCCTAGAATTAAATCCTGATCGCTTATTGAAACTCCAATTGTTTGGTTAAAAACTATAACTGATCCACCTTTTGTTCCAACAATCAGATCAATGTTTGGATCTCCAGTAAATTCACAAAAACTAAGGGTAGTAGGGTAAACTAATGAGCTCCATGTCTTTAATTGAGTTGAAATCTGGATTGCTAATAATTCTCCTGAACTTGCAGCCATGTAAACATAATCTGTATTATTAGAATCAAAATAGATTGAATCAATCAACAAATTTCCTAAAGATAATTGGAAAACACGAATTCCTGTTATCGGATTCAAGAATATAATGTCATGGTCATAACTATATGCAACAACAATATGCTCATTAAAATTTAATCCCAAAACTGGATTTAATCCAAGCGAATAGTTCCATGCCAAATCTAATCCTTTATATGCGTAAATATCTCCCGTGAGTGTTCCCACAAGCGCATTCTCCCCAAGTGTCTTTAAAGCTATTATTTCTGAATTTATTGAATTATTTTTAACAATATTTCCGCTGGAATTAAGCCAATAGAGCCTTTTCTCATCTCCTCCAGTAACTATATAATGATCTTCACTATTGTTTATAGCTATTAGACCAAGTGAAGATAATGTTTTATTACTAATATCTTTTTGCCAAAGAATTTTTCCTGCTCCTGAGATAGAAAGAATTGTGCCATTTGAAAGAGAAATATATGCCCCACTTATTTGAGAATTAAGAAGAGAATTTCTGATTATTGCACGAATATATCCTGAAGTTATCAAAAGACTCCATTTCTGCTCATTAGAAGTACTAGAACTTTGATATCCTAAGATTTGAGTTTTAAAACCAATAATAAAATTATTTATGCTTTCTGACTTATTATAGATGTTTACAACTCCAGTAATAGTCTCTTGAATATCTATTCCAAGATTAAATGAGTTCCAATTTTGTGTAGAGGTAATAATATTCTTTAATATCAATTTGTTGTCATTAATATTCTTATTATCAAAAACTGTCAAAAAACTGGTTGTTAGAATCAGGAAAATGAAAATTTTTACATTTTTACTTCCTTGGATTCTCACTTGAGTCACTTACTACCTTCGTTTCCGCATTATATAGATAAAACAAAGATAACCAAGTAAAATAAAGTGAAATTCAAAGCTTGTGGCTTTTGCTGGTTCTGTGGGATATGATTCAGAAGTAGTTTCAGATTCTAATTCAATATATACAAGAATTGTCTTATTTGCCGTATTTCCAGAATAATCCATCACATATAATGTATAGCTATAGTTACCTAATGGCACGTAATTTATTTCAAATTCAAGAAATCGAGATTCGATATAACCTGTAGATATTAGTTGTCCTTGGACTCCCTGTTGCAATGAATAATTCCTAGGATCATCATCTATGATTACAAAACTTAGATTAAAGGCAAGTCCAACAAGGGAGTGGATTTCAGAAACAGGGGACTCAATTATTGGAATTAATGAATTTGGTGATCCTTGAACAGAATCAAATTTATTTACAAAGATTACCACTAATAAAATTGAGATACAAAACCATTTCCACCTTTGCACCTTATCATTTCACCTCTTGAAGAAAATAACAAAGGTTATCTTTTTAATTATTATGAAGTACACATTTTCCTTAGGATTTCTACGGAGTAAGAATTGGAAGAATATTGTAATCTTCAAATACATAAATTAATGCCTTGGGATTTTTCTTAAGGAATCTTTCAATAAATAGCTTGAGTGCTTCTTGCGGGGAAGAAGAAGGAAGAGCAGATACTCGAAATATATCCTGAAGTTCCCCTGTATTCATTTGAGATATAACAAAAATATGACCCTCTGTGAGCTGTAATATACGGAAAATATCCACTGCATTTTGAATTCCAATCTCAATGGTGTTTTCAGAGCATTTATTCTTAATTACCCACTGCATTGCTTCTTTAAAAGAAAGGTTTTTTACCCTTTCCATAGTTTCAAAATAATCAGCAGGTCCATATCCCTCTGAACATTCTGCTAAAAGAATTATTGTTCCTCCTTGTTTTACTGCGTGACTTGCAGCATTTATTCCTTTTCCAGCTTGATAGAAATCCACAGATGGTTTAGAAACAATAACTATATCAGCTTTTTCATGTATAGGGACATTTCGTATTTTAGATAATTCTTGGAGCGCTTTTTCATGAATACTAAGTGGATCACCTGAATTTATAGCAATAAAATTTCCATTATGTAAAATTGCATCTATTACAAAGACTTTGAGTCCATGTTTTTTGATAAGAATATGCACTATTTCCCGAATATCTCCTATTGCTATATTACCTTCAATATTTCCCATCTGACATTCTTTTCGAAATCCAGTTTCTATATCAAAAATTCGTGAATGATTTACGCGAACAGTCTTTCTTGCACTTACTCCTGGCACAAAAAGTTTTACCGAACCAGCTACTCCAGCAAAATAATGATATTCAGAATCACTTAATGGTATAATAATACTGCTTCCAAGTGTACGTTTATCAATTAATATTGGTGTTCCAAGAGACGATTCTCCCAAGTACTCATGGTTATCAATATCATCGCAATCATGAATCCAAAGATAATCTTTCCAATCTTCAAATAATGATCCTAAAATATTCCGTTTAATCTGTTCAGGAGTTGGGGGAATATGGGTTCCTGTTGCTATTAATAACCAAATATCATTTCGTTTAACTCCAAATTCCAATAAATACTTCTTCAAGATCGGTAATAGTAGCCGTGTATGAACATTGGGCCTAGTATGGTCATCAATTAATATTACAATGGGTTTACCAACACGATAGGTCGAAGTAATCATGTTTTCTAAACTAAATGTGTTATTTGGGTTTCTAAGGGATTCAATTAAAGCTTTTTTGAAATCATCTAATAGTTGTAATTTAGGTACTTGGAGATAACTTACTCTTGCAGCTTTTGGTACAAAATGAGAAATTTTTGTCTTTTGATAATAAATTGGTGTATCCAGAAAGTTATCTTCGTTCAAAACAAGACCTCGAGTTTTATTAAAATCCCCCTTTAGTTTTTATCTGTATAACTCTTGCATTTACTTCATCTAGTGCCTGTTTCTGACTGATAATTTTTTCGTTTTTCTTATAATTAGGGTCATAGAGGATTCCTGAAATAAAAAATATCGTTCCAGGGATTAATAGAGAAAGTGAAAAGAAAAACCAATAACCTGGCCATAAAGGATCATTTAAAAGTTTTAACAGGCATAATCCTCCTGTGATTAGAAGCAGTGACCCAAAACTTATCATGAACAACTTGGATATAGACCATTTAACCAATGTTTCTTCCACAATTAGTCTAAATAAATAAAACTTAATATTCTGAACCTACATTTCTTAAAATATTTATCTAACCGAAATTCTTAAACCTTGTTAAAATTCACCTAAAATGACAATTTAAATTAAATTTCTTTCTAAGTTTTACTCTGGTGGAATTACATATGGTAAGAACCTTTATTTGTGTAGAAATTAATGATCCTATTATTTTAAACTCTCTTGAGGCTCAAATTTTTATCCTTTCCAAGCTTGGAATCCGTACTAGTAAACTTAAACAAATACATTTGACATTGAAATTTCTAGGAGAAATTTCTGATGTACAAATCGAGAAAATAAAAAATCAACTTCAGAAAATCAATTCCCCTCAATTTAACATCCAATTAAAGGGTATGGGTTGTTTTCCTAGTTTGAATTATATGAGAGTAGTTTGGATAGGAATTTCAGAGGGAGCTGAGAGACTTAAAAAGTTATCAGCTCAAATAGAAGATTTAATGTATGAGGAAGGATTTTTACGAGAAAAAAGAGGGTTTTCACCTCATTTAACTTTGGCAAGAATTTCAAAATTAAGTCCTCCAAATAAATTAAACCTTCAGGAGCATATCAAACAGAACCAGGAAACAAGTTTTGGAACTCAAATAATTACAGAAGTAATACTAAAGAAGAGTGATTTAACACCACAAGGAGCTATTTATACTGATATCCATAAAATTATCTTAAAATAGATGTATTATAGCCTGAGAATGCTCTTCTTACTCATTTAAAAACCAAAATCCAATTCTGTATAATGATAGATGTTGAGGATAATTTAAATTTTTTAATCATTCTTTGTTACAACAGTAATATTATCATAATATAATTGTTGTCTACAATTTTCACAAATATGATTCATTTTTTCAGTAGGTTTTACAAGAGGAAATACTTTCAACTTTGATGATTCTATCCTGCCACATTTATCACATGCTAGTCTATTCCCGATTTTTGCCATTTCTATTCAATCCATTTAGACTGTTTAGTACATATTCCAGAAATAAATTTCATCTAATGATTTTTCTTTCAAATTGGCATGTAATTTCCTTGATTACTTGTATTTAATTCATGCTCACATAAAAACCTTATCTAGACATTCTCTCCTATATTATCTTTTTTTCAATTAGAATATTTTTTACAATTATGAAAAAAGCAAAAGAAAATTCTAGTAACTGATCAAAAGAAACTTCTTTTAGGTAGCGTTTTTGACTAAAAGAATTCCCGATCTTCAATGTGGTATTATTCGGAATTTTGTGAAAGTAGGATCTCATATTGAAGATCGATTCCAGATTGAAGGTTTGGATAATATATATTCTCATATTGATGAATTAAAGAACGAGGTGATTTTCGCTGGAAATCATGAGAGTGTAATCGACGCATTTTTTAAGGGATTGGTGTTATATAAAGAGTTGAGACATAAATGGATCAACATCTTAGTAAAAAGGGCAGTGCAATAGTAAAATCGATTCTGGGGAAGAATGACAGATTATTTGGAGGTTATCCCAGTCAATAAAGGAGATGATACAAAGGGGATTGGATGTCTTGTTTTGTAAACAAGCGTTAGGAATTTTCCCCGAAGGGCATATACGCTATTCATAAAAAGATCTGGAGGGGAACATAGGTGTAGCATGATTTGCTTTCCAAACTGGAACAACCGAAATCCCTGTTGGAATTATTGGTACCG
>JAEOUE010000194.1 GCA_016839515.1 Candidatus Hodarchaeum mangrovi | reverse complement strand
GTTTTGTATTAGCTTAAAAGGATTAACCAGATAGCTTATTAATGAAAATCTTAAACGCTTATTTAATTATCACAAAGCTATTTTTCACCATTTTAAAGAGAAGAAATTGAATGTTGATGATTATTTTACAAACATCAGACTCCTTAATAAATGATTCACTAATTTTTTTTATAATTTTCATATTTGGCACTTTAATTACCCTTATTTCAGGTAAAATAATTAAAAGAGTTATTAATTTTAGTTTAAGAAAGCATCATGAGATTAAAAACCTTTTAAAGATTTTTACTAGCTTATTACAAATAACAGTAATCTTAAGCCTTTTATTTATTTTCTTTTTATCAGCAGGAGTAAATTTTGAATTCTTAATCGGGTCTGCTGCCATATTTGCAACAGCAATTGGTGTAGCTTCTACCAATGTAGCATATAATGTAGTAGCTGGTCTTTACATCATTTTGACACGACCTTTTGTGGTAGGAGATATGATACGTACTCAAGGTATTGAGGGAATCGTGGAAGAAATTGGATTAAACTATACAGAAATTGTACAAATCGATAAAACTAAAGTAAGAATTCCTAATGCAAATCTAATTAATACCTCTCTACTCAATTATTCTACAGAAATAAAGTCCAAACAGGTTACAACATCAAAAGGATCTCGATCTCCCTCTTTATGGTGGAATGAAGAGACTCAAGAGTGTACCAGATATAGAACCATGATTGAATTGAAACTAGACATTCAAGATCCTCCTATTACCATGGAATTTGCTAAAAAACAATTAGATATCGTTTGTGATGAATTTACAGTTCCTTTTGGATTTCGTCCTCATTATTATTTTACTAAATATGAATTTAGACTAGAAACAAATCTTGTTATTACTGCGATTGACGCATATACAATTTACAATGCTCTCCCATTCTTCCTGGAATCTATTATTAATCATGTTTATCAATCATTGCGAGAGGAGGGTCAAGAGTGAGCATATTAGAGACTTTGGAACTTAGATTAATAATGTTGATCCTTGGAATTTTTGTATTAGTTCTTCTTCAAAAAGTTGTAATAATTTTCTTAAAATTCCGATTAAGAACAAAGAAAAAGAGCTCTAAAGAAATAATCAACACTTTTAAAATTAGCATACGAATTTTTACATTTTTTGCAATAATATACTTGGTATTTTTTACTTTAAGGTTATCTATTGAATCTATATTTGGTTTTTCTGCGATCATTGGTGCCATAATTTCCTTTAGTTCTGTTCAATGGATCAGTAACTTTATTGCGGGTCTTTATATCTTATTAATTCGACCAATTGCTGTAAGCGATTTTATTAAAATTAGTGATGAGATTAAAGGAGAGATCGTGGAAATTGCATTAAATTATACAAAGATTAGAACCTCAAATAATATATTCCACTTAGTTCCTAATAGAATGTTTCTTCGTTCAAATATTATTAATTATAATGCCTATTTAGGACCTATTGGATCTAGAAAAAAAGATAATTACTCCCAGTTTGATGAATTTCGGTTGTTAGCTAGAAGATTAATTGAAAATAAAGTTGTTAGATATACATTCCTTTGGGGAGCACCAATAGCAGATTTAAATCAAACCAATAAAAGAATTTTAAAGATTTGTGAAATTTATGCTGGCATTTTTGGCTTTAAACCAGAGTTCTTTCTTACTTGTCTTGGATTTCGAATGCAATATACAATTATTGTTACAACACACAGTCCTACAATTTTACTTGAGAATATCCAAGATTTCCGTAATGATCTTATTACAGAGTTTTATTAATCATCCAAGAAATTTAAGACTATTGAGAAAATATTTGCATAACTATTCGTTTTATAAAAGAGATTCATGTCTTAAAAGTGAAAGATATTACTCATTATTGTGATTAAATGAATTTTTATCTTTATTCCATGTCATAAATAAATGGTGGGTTTATTCCTAACATACGGAGATAAGTACATAATTGGCCTCTATGATGAACGGTTTCTTCTAAATTGCATAATAATGATTCATAACTACCAAATTTTAAACCACCCCAACAGTGGTATGTAACAATTTTTTCCATATCCTTATCTGTTAATTTAGGTAAATTGTCTTTTACATATGCTTTTACCTTTTCACCATATTTTACAATTTCAGAAGCAGTACTTACCTTTTCAGGGTCAAATGGAATAATAGAGAAATCGTCATCAGAGAATTCTCCTTTCAAAGTACCTGTAAAATGAGCTAATGTCCCCATATACACATGTATACCTAATTCCCCTGCACTCTTGGCATCATCAACTGGTTTCCAGTTAAGTTTGTCATCAGGGATAAGCATGATAGCTTTGTCAAGAGTTCTCATAGCATGATTTAGAGTATAATCTAATTGTTGTTTAGCAGATTCTAATCTAGACATCTAATATCCTCCTTTCGTTAATACAGATATGCTTCCTTGTCCCACAATTAAAAGAATCTCATTTGGTATTATTGTAAACAAAATACCTGTTTTAACTTGAAGTTAAAGCGATTGAAAATATATGTCAAATCCTCTATTTAAGGTATTCTATCATTTCATTCTAACATACCAAGTAATTCTCCGCTATCTGAGACTTTTATTGATGCCCCTCAACTCCCCGAGAAATTTTTACGAAGCTATTGTGGAAATTTAATTCTGATTTCTGATAAATAATTCGGATAATCGGTTAAACATGCTCTTAATTCCCAAATAAAATCGTAGAAAATATAATTTCTAGATCTAATATTGAGAAAAATCTATTTAAATTATCACTTTGACAATTAGTTAAGTATAGGAATATAATCTGAATATGAAATTCTGGGGAAAAAGGACCTATAAATGAATCAAAATGGTTTAGAAAACCTATATGTAACTGGAAACTATTCACTGCTTATTGAAGAAATCGCCAAGTCTACGTACAATCGCCCATTATCAAAATTAACAGATATGGAAAAAGCTATCTATCTTTTCTATCACAGTAGAACATTGATTCGACTTGGAGACGTCAGTGAAGCTGAAAGTCTTATATCCAAGTTCTCAAAGATTGATTTCAAAGTCTCAATTTCATCGAGTTTTATAAATCAAATATCAAGCATTAATTTATTTATAACTCAGACGAGACTTGACGAGGCTATTAGGGAAGGAATTAATACAATAACATTATTAAAACAAAACGAAATAAGAGTATCAGTAGATCCTAAAATCCTGTCATTTTGGGAACCTTTTCTTTATTATTTCATAGGGATTGCTTATTTTTATAAATTTAAAAATGATTTAGCATGGAATTATTTCCAAAAAAGCTTGGAATATAACCAATTAAATCTTCTAATTAAAGCTAAATCCTTGTATTATATGGCATTTTTAAAATTGGAAAAAGGTGATACTTCAAACTTCTTTAATCTTCTAGACGAATGTATGGAAGTATATAATTCAATTGATGCTAAACAAGGTATAGCTTGGGTAAAAGCATGGCAGGGCCAATTTTTTTTGCAAAGAGGAGATTTTAAAAAGGCTAAAAAGAACTTTTCTCAAGCATTAGAGTTATTTAAATTAATTAATGATTTCCAAGGTCTAAATTTAGTTAATTCCCTTATAGGTTTGATGTTCTATCAAGAAGGAAAATTAAAAAAATCAGAGATTATGCTAGAAAAGTCTTTTGGTTCATCTATTAAAGTAGGAAATCCAATGATACTCTCTTATTGTGTTATTCCTCTGATTCTATTATATATCGATTCTGAGAACCGTTCTAAGGCGCAAGAGTGTCTTGATGAATTGAAAGAAGTTTGTAAGGACTCAACAAGTGATCGAGTAAAAGTACATAATCTTATTACTGAAGCTATATTTCTGAAATCTAGTTCACGGTTTAGTGATAAGGCTCAAGCTCAGAAGATACTTCTTGAACTATTAAATGAAGATGGACAAATCCAAAAACATGGTTCTTATGTTTGGCTTACCTCAGACAAAAGCTTTTCCTATCTTGTAATAATCCATCTTGCGGAACTTTATCTAGAAGAATTTAAACTATCAGAAGACAATCAGATAATGTTGGAAGTTCGAAATTTAATTGATAACCATATCCAAAAATTGAATGACCAAATATTCTCCCCTGAACTAGTTGAGCTTTCCTTATTAAAAGCCAAATTATTTCTTGTTGAAGGGGAGATTAAAGAAGCTTTAATTATTCTTGAAAAGGCCAAAAAGGTAGCAGAAATTAATAACTTTTATCGCATGGAAAAAAAGATAGGTTCTGAAATTAAATGGATCCATAGAGAATTTATGAAATGGGATGCTGCTGGGATTTCAGTAAAAGATAGAATTAAACAAGTTCAAATAGAGGAATATCTTAAAGAAGTCCAAAAAATGATACATTAAATCATCTGAGATGAGGTACTATTCTTATCATCAAATCATTATCACGAAAAATATTTAAGGATAGATGATAAATCATTAAGATTAGGATAATTATCCTTTGAGGATGTGAGATTTTATGACCAGTTTAAAAGATGAAATTGAAAAAATATGGAAAGAATATGCTTCTTCAGTCAAGAAAGGAGATTTAGATCGTTGGATTAAATTATGGATTGATGATGGGATACAGATGCCACCAAATGCTCCTCTTAACATTGGAAAAGAGAAAATTTCTGCTTTTTTCAAAAGTATGAAGGAGATTTCACCTTCAGACATGGTAATCAATAGTGAGGAAGTTAGGGAAGCTGGTGATTGGGGTTTTTCACGAGGAAATTACTGGCTTGAGACAGCTCCCAAAGAAGGGGAAATAACGAAACTAGAAGGAAAATTCTTAACAATTTTTGAAAAACAGGATGATGGCTCGTGGAAGATTGCCAGAGACATCTTCAATTTTAACGCATGATACTATTTGTTATTTGTTATGCTAGAGCTATGGTTGAACTTTCTGCTCTAATAGTTTGTTCTATCTTTATTACTAGGATTTCTTCCCCCATAAATTCTTAGTTTCTAAAGTCAAATCTATAACATAATTTAGCAATCTAGTAATTAAAGAAAAGAAAAAATACTCTTAGATACTGCTAAGAGTTGAAATCTTATGGATTAGGTATATAATAGTTTACCAAGAGAATACTAAGTATCAAAAAACATGATGAATATTATATCATAATAACAAATATTATTTTTCGCAAGTTATAAGAATATCTATTCACATCATAAAATCCTGGTGGAATCAGTGTCTAATGATAGTGAAAAACATAAGAAATTTCCAATTCGGGTTGACCTCGATGAAGAAGATGCTAGAAAGTTTAAAAGCGTCCAGAAAGAATTTAAGTTAAAGAATAAAGCCGAAGTTCTTCGTTTTTGTGTTAATAAGGTCTATCATGGGACAACCTTAGAAATCGACAAGGATTTATTTAATGAAATCCATACAATAATTTCTAGTCGTCATATTAAAATAAGATACGCTATTGCTAGTGTTGATGATTTTATTAAGAGAGCAATAAGTGAATTTTTATCAACATTAAAGAAAGAATGGAGTTTGAAGAATTGGAGTATGCGTGAAACACTCTCACAAGAAGAAAACGATACAGCTGTTGCACTACTCGAATTACAGTTACAAAAGATACCAGGGGTAACAATAGAGGATTTGGTTACCTACCTCAAGAAAGATCCATTAATTATCCGAGAACATCTTGAGAAATTTATGAGAGAAGCACTACTTGATTTCAGAGAGGCACAAGGCAAAATTTATTATTATGCTCACTAAATATGAGGAGGTGTGTTTGAACAATGGAGAAAATACTTGTTCATAGTTTTAAGGGAGGAACAGGTAAAACAACAGTAGCTGTAAATATTGCGAATATATTATCAAATGAAAATAAAGTTTTGCTTATTGAAAATGATTTTATGATGCCTTCTTTTTTTGATATTTTTAAACGGGAACCTAATGCCTATTTCAATGATTATCTGAATGGAAAAGCGAACTTTGGTGATGTAATTGAACATGAAGTCAAACCAAACTTAGACATTGTATTAACAAATAAGAAATTTGATCCAAATGAAAAAGTTATGAGTTCAGATCAAGAATGGTTTCTTTCTATTCTTAAAAATATGATAGAAGACTTCAAAAGCCTTGAAAAAGATTATAATTTTATTATCTTCGATACACCCCCAGGATGGCATTTAATTGTTGTTAATCTTATTGCTTTGTCAAATAAAGCGATTCTATTACTTCGTCCGAATTCTTATGAAGTAAATGGTACAAAAATAATGCTTGAGATTCTTTATAAAAGAGCAAAGCCTATAAGTAGCTGGAATGTTTATGCCTTATTCAATCAAGTTCCAGAAGTGGAAATGAAAGAAAATCTAGATAATTGGGTTGGAGAATTAGAGAGAGAAGGGATTAAATTTGTTGGTCAGATTTCTTGTTCATGTAATATTGCATATGAAATGGCTCATAATTCAAAGATATTTCCTTTGAAACATGAATTTAATCAAGCACTTCAAAGGGCTTTGAATAAATTATTAGCAGTAAATTAACTTTCAATTCCCTAACCATAACTAGGAAATTCTTTTATGTGTTATTATTAGCAGACCACAAATTATTATTAAGAGTGTTAATCCGAAAAAAGTCCCAGATTTTGAGTCAAAATAATGAGTTATATTATTTGAATAAATCATTTTAACAATAAATATATCTAAGTCATATTTTGTTTTCGACGATGTATCTATGGTTCCTAGCAGAACCAGTTCATCCTTTTTATTAGAATTTATTAATATCCGATTTCCTAGCTCATCTTGTGATCCTCCGTAGATAAAATTTGATTCAATTTCTCCTGTTATTATATCTAACATTATTAAAGCGATTTCCCCGCCATTTATAGATGTAATATTTATGTTTGCTAATACAACGAGGGAATTTTCATCAAAAATTAAAATATCATTTCCAATATCTAATTTATCTGTTCCCCAAGTAGTAAACCATTCAACCTTTTTAGTAATTTTATTTATCTTCAAAACAAATGTATCTTCATCTTCTAAAATTTTACTCTGAATACTACCAACTAAGAAGATAGCATCAGCAGAATCTTGTATTATTTTTACTCCTTTTGTGGATGTATATGTGCCTCCTGATATATTCCAAACAATTTGTCCTGTATAGGGATCTATTTTATATAGAATCCAATAATTATCATTGTTATCTGCAAATTGTGTTCCTAAAACGTATAAATATCCATCAGTACCATAGAGTAGACTATTTCCCTCTTGATTTCCCACTCCTCCATAAAAATTAACCCAAATGGTCTCATTTTTACTTTCTAATTTCTGAGGATCAAGTTTAATAATCACAATATCACTTGTGTCAGTATAATTTTGTTGTGTTCCTAAAAAATAGATCATTCTATCATTTCCAAGTATCATTTCACTGCCATATTCGGGTTCTTTTGTACCCCAATTCCAAAAGTCAATCCATTTTCTATTTTGAATGTCGTAAGTAACTAGTAATAAGTTGTAATCCGATGAAGTCTTTCCACTAATTTGAATTGTTCCTCCAAGATAAAGGATATCCTTTTCATCCTTTTGAATAC
The DNA here is from genome assembly GCA_016839515.1 of Candidatus Hodarchaeum mangrovi. Lineage (GTDB taxonomy): Archaea > Asgardarchaeota > Heimdallarchaeia > Hodarchaeales > Hodarchaeaceae > Hodarchaeum > Hodarchaeum mangrovi. The sequence continues at coordinate 11,104 of JAEOUE010000194.1, read as the reverse complement.
TATTAACCCATGTATATTCTTCTCCGTTCATCGTTTCAAAAGTATTTCCAGCTATTAGACCTCCACTCGAAGCATTTACTTCAAATAAGCCTATCTGAGTCGTTTGACCATAAATTGTGCCAACTACATAGATCTTTTCCTCTACCCAAAGAAGATCAGCTCCCTCTTCCCAGTTTTCTGCACCTATTAAATTCATCCAAGATATCATAAAACCTTTATTGGAATCTGTTTGCCATTTTAAATTAAACTCTGATTCAATAGATGCATGAACGAAGTTTGAATAGCTGCATACGATTGCTAATGAAATTAAAACTTGTAATAAAATGATTCTACTAAAAATTTGAAAAGTTTTCACAAGAGTGATATTTGAATTCTTCATTTAACTTTATTATCTTAAACTTATATAGAAATTTATAGATTATAAATTCGAAATCTAAATGGTTTATCTGTATGCAGTTATTAAATGAAATAATAACCATAATCTTGCTAGGGACAATTATTCCAATTAATCCTACAATAAGAAACAGTGTTTGTTGTCCTTTCGAAGTAGGGGATAAACTTTCATATTCAATAGACGGAAAATGGGAGGGAAAGAATAATTCAATTGATTTTGGAAAAAACACTGGAACACAATCTTTTATTGTAATCGATAAAAATTCATCCCATATTTCAATCTTCGAAACAAAATTTGAGGAAATTATTGGTTTAATAAATGCTACTCCTTTTAATCCTATTATAAACGTTTATTCATTTTGGGTATATGACATCAAAACACGAATGGCGACTATAGGATCAATTTTCTCTTTTCTGTGGATCAGTTCATGTGAAAAAAGAATTGCATTAAATACAAATGTTAATATTATGAGCGAAACCTTTCAGATAGTTAATTCATCGCAATTCCTTTGGATGAATCAAACGAGAGATATATGGATAGCTCAATATAGCAAAGTAAGAAATGTATCAAGTTTTTTACTCAATGAAGCATACTATACAAATATTTTCGAGTTTCATTATGACAAACAAAGTGGAATTATGTTGTTCTACAGTCTTGCCTATAATTCATATGATGAGAATGATAACTTATTAGAATGGTCATATTATTCATTATCATTACTTAATATGACAATCGATATAAATAAATATGTTAACAAGAATGAATTCAATCCTTACTTCTTTGCTGTATTTTTCGGAATCATATTTCCAATTTTTTTCTTTTTTACTTATAAGATTTATATGAAGAAGCGGAATTGAGGTATAATTTCTCTTGCAGAGATTTTTTATAGGCGAATGTAGTTCCTATGGCCTAGGAAGTTAGTGTCGCTTTGCTAAGCCTACGGACATCCCACTTCCATATATGAACTCTAAAAGAATAATACAGAAGGTTTTGAAAACTACCGTCGCCTTAGCGTTTGTAGCACCGACTTCTATGAAAATGGTTTTATTAAACTGGAGAAGAATAAAAATGGAAAGTACATACAAAATAATAACTCTTGTTGGCAGCTCTCCTACGAGCTGGGAAGATGCGATGAAATCTGCAATAGCGGATGCTGGCAAAACATTAAGAAATCTAAGAATTGCAACTGTTGATGAACTCGACTGTAAAATGGAAGATGGCAAAATAGTGGCATATCGTGTTAGATTTCGCCTATCCTTCAAATACGAAGGAGAATAAATCTTTTAATTTTCTTTTTTTTTTATTTCCTAATATTGATGCCAATACTTAGTCTCGATCCATTACTCGAGCTTTAATAGCTTTCATGTACTCTATTGGTCCTACTAAAAGCAAATCGTTATGTCCTGCGTTTTGAATTAACAAAAATTTTTTATCATCAGAGGATATCGCTCGAAATAATGCTTGTCCATCTTTTAAAGGTATAATATGATCATTTTCTCCATGAATAACTAATACAGGTATTTTTACTGCTTTAATTTGAGACAATGGAGATACATGATCTTCGTATTCCTTTGGAAGTAAATTTTGGGGAATACCAAGTCGTTTCAATAACGCATAGGTGTAAGCAAATCCACTTTCAATAATTAATGAATGTATTTGAGACTGATAGTGAAAAACAACTTCTATTGCAGAAGCACTTCCCAGTGATCGTCCCATAATTGAAACAGGGCCAATATATTCATTTGTAAGTAAATAATTCCGAACTTGTTGATAAATAGCATGAGAATCAGCAATCATGGCACTAAATGAAGGTGTTCCTGAACTCAACCCATATCCTCGGTAATCAACTGCAAGTAAATTTATACCTAAATTCTGATACATTGGGCCAATAAAGTCGTAATCAGCTGCAATTTCTCCGTTTCCATGAAAAAGAAGGATTGTAGGTGCAAATTTATAATTTAACGCGCGATAAAATCGACCACTTATTTTAATTTCACTTGAGATTTCAAAAAGAATTGTAAAAATGCTATCTGAATCCTGTAATCCTTTGGATTGTTTCCGAGGATAGAAAATATACTGGATGATTTCAGGTTTATCAAGGAACGATAGATCATGGGTAATCATTTTTATTCATCATCATAATGGAATATAATAATCTAAAAAAAGTTTGATTCCAACCATAATTGGAACATAAACAAAAATTGAAGCAATTAAATCTTGTATATAGTGTTCTCCTAGATAGATGACTGAAAAACAAAAGAGAATTCCTATAATAATAAAGAATATCAACAATATAACCCAGCCAATCCAGGGGTCGGACGCATGGATATCCAGTGTGATTAATATCCCTGCAATCATCATACCAAAATGATTACTTGGTAGACCATTGTACAATAGCCCATTTACATTGTCACTTTGCTTGAATTGTAGCAAACGAATTGGAACAACGGGTAATTCCCGATTAAATTTATTCCACCTTATTGGAACTATAACAGGAAATAAAAATTGGATTGTCATTGATGTTCCCCATGCAGTCAGTGCCATAACTCCATATCTCCACGCATTCACTCCCTGAAGTCCGCAAACTAAAACTTCAATACAAACACATAAGATAAAGACCCAAAGCCAGACCTGTTGGGTGATAAAATCCAAATATTTGTTTCGGAAATGATTCTGAAGATATTGGGTCGGTTTCGGGCTAAAAAAGATGGCTCGTTTTCTGACTCGTTCAGGTGTCTGCCATTTATGTGCACTTAACCAGAATAATAACATTGCAATCATAAGTAGCAATAAAAAGACGTTAAATGGATTTGTAAATGCTTCTTCGATTCTACTGAGAATTTCGTCCATGACATCACCGATACCAGTGAGTATTAATGATTTCCTTCAGAATCAGGATGATTCTGGAAATATTCTTGTATATTATGTTTATCCACAAGTCAAGTAATTGTAGGCTTAGCTACTTTGGAAATAGTTGTTTTTTTCTTCTGTTTATTAGAGGATTTTAAGAATCCCGAGGCGTCAAGAAAAGATTTTGCTTTTTCAAAATCAGCCTCCCCTACAGAGAATGCATAATCCGCATAATTTGAAGAGAATCGAAGGACATAAAAAGAAAGGACTTGAATATTTTGGTCAAAAAGAAGCTGTGCAAAATGGCCAAAAGATCCAGGTTCATCAGGTAATGATGCAACTAGAACATCTTGAGTACTGAATGGGATGTTCATCCTTCTTAGGACTTGTATGGTTAATTCTTCATTATCGGTTAATAATATTGCTGTACAAATTCCAAAAGCTGAAGTCCCCGCCATAGAAACGATATCAACCTTCAATTTTCCTAATGCTTTTCCAATCTCAGCCAAGGATTGCATTTCCTTATCTAAATGCAGAACAAATTGTTGCATATTTTACACTCAAACTTCCAACTATGTTTGGAAATATAAAAGCTTTCTCCACAAAAAAATGTAATTTCCGAAAAATGACTAGATAGCTTAGATTTCTTCAAGATAAGTTGTTAAAAAGGAAGGAAGCTGATTAATCTCCGAAATAATCCCAAGAAAATTTGAAGAAATAGGTAAATCCTGTGACTCTGAACTAGAAATTGAATTATTCACCCATATAGCTTTAAATCCCGATTTAAGCCCTCCTAATACATCAGCACGGAGATCATTGCCTATATGTAAAACCTGATTTCGCTCAACATGTAGAAAGTTTGAAATTACCTCTTGAAATATCTTAGGAGAAGGTTTTTTCCATCGTAAGTCTGCAGAAAAAATTATCTTATCAAAATAAGATTCAAGATGGTATGTTTGAAGAATTTCCCAACCATTTTGTGGCCAAGAATGATTAGAGGTTAAAATTAGTTTTAAGTCAAGTTTCTTAAGGAAAGCTAGGGTCTCGTATACTCCAGGGAAAAGGCTTATTAATCCTAAAACCGATCTAAAATAGTTTTCCATTATAATAAATGCTTTTTCCTTTAGTTCTGAGCCGATAGGAAAATCAAATTGTTTCCATATATCTAAAATAACTTCGTCATTTCGAAATTCTTGCTCAGCTTCATAATCAGACATTTTAGCTCTTACAATCTTACTATAATAATTGTAGAAAACATCAAACGGTATTTCCGGAAGATTATCATGTGATTCCATCGCATTTTGAAGTGTGATTCGAGAGTTAAAAGCCTTAGAGTTAAAGTGAACTAATGTTTCAAAAAGATCCAATGATACTATCTTAAGTGAGTCCATTTCAAACCCAATAATTATTTTGTGAAATGACGGTATTTCATATAGGTTAAAACCTCATAGAAGTATTTTCCTCCAAAAACTCCTGATTTTTTTAAGCCCCCAAGGTGGGGAATAAAATCATGAAATGTTAAATGATCTGTATTAATTGTAATTCCAGGTACTTGGATTTCATCGAAATATCTATTAGCAATATCTTGATCTTCAGTATAAATAGAAGTTCTTAAACCATAAGGAGTATTATTTGCCTGAATAATTGCTTCATCAAAATCCCTTATTTTCATAACTGGTAGAACTGGTCCAAAAGTTTCATGGTACCACATTTTACATGATAAATCGACATCTGTAAGAATAGTAGGTTTATAAAAAAGACCTGCTTCATCTTTTTCGCCTGCATAATTCATTCGATATCCACCTGTTATAAGATTCGCACCTTTCTTAAGCGCTTCATTTGTCATATCAATTATTTGATAAAGTGCTCGGGTTCCAATAATGGGTAGATCAGTTTTTGGGTCAGAAGGTAATCCTGATCTTAATTTATCTGATTTTTCAGAAAGTATCTTTAAAAAATCATCAAATATCGCCTCATGAAGGAATAAACGTTTTGCTGCAAGACAAATTTGCCCTGAACCAAAGAATCGAGCATGAATAATGTAGTCTGTCACTCTATCAATATCAATATCCTTCCAAACTAAACTTGCTCCAGATCCTGCTAATTCAGGGACGAAATGAATTCCTCTATTCACTGCTTTACTCATTAAACTTAATCCAAGATCAGAATCGCCATAATAAACCATAGCATTCAAGGGAGCTTCATTTACCATGAAATTTGCTATTGATTTTCCAGGTCCTATAATGGCTTGAAAAGCACTAATAGGAAAATCTAACTCCTCCATTACATCTCTCAAAACATAAGCTAATTCCATATTTGTTAATGGCACTTTAGTAGGTGTGCGGGTTACTGTAGCATTACCTGCAAAATATGACGAAAAAATTGCTAAGAAACCTAAACCTAAGGCAGCATTAAACGGGGGAAAAATACCCACAGTACCAAAAGGGTATCGATGTAGGATTGTACGTTCCCCTTCAATAGAACAGGGTATTTCTTTAGGGGAAAGTCGCTCTGTAGCAAACTCTACTAGCTCTCTACCAAGCGCTTTAAAAACGTTTGTCGCTTGCCAAACAAATAAGCCAATGGGAGTCCCTTCAGCTATTGCAATTTCTTTGAACTTCTCATAATGCTTCCACATGAATTTATTCATTGTTAATACACTTTCTCCCCTATCTTCAAGAGACAATCCTTCACCAGAAGTATGGAGTTCCTTATGCATTTTATGTTTAATTTTATTTGCTTCTTGAATAGCAATATCTGTTTCTTTAACACCACCTATTGTGAATTTTGCATATTCTGTATCGGCAATTTCAGAAGAAGATGCCTCAGGCCATCCATGTACTCTTATAAAATCCTTTAGTAAGCGTACTTCTGGATTACTTGTAGGGAATAACGAGGATAGATTTCGAGCAATAAATCTTCGAAGTGATCCTTGAGATTTTATAGCCGAAGCGAATAAAATCCGAGGATCTTGGATAATTTTTTCCAAATTTGGAAATGTACCAATTTTTTGTCCTTTATCAACAATCTCCCCTGCAATTAAATGCCCGAATAATTTCATTTCTTGCCACACCTATAGAAATGTCTCTGCAGTAAATTTAAACATTCTAGCGAATTTCATTAACAAATCCATATCATCTGTAGAAATTTCAACTTTACCTGTCATCATTGCTTGCATGGGATCGATTTTTCCAAGCATAATATCTCTCCAAATGGATGAACTTGTTTTAATGTTCATTATTGCCTCTGGAGAGACCTCCTGGGTCACTTGACAAATATTATCCTTTATCTTTAACACCCAATCATCGCTATCAATAAATTCAAACTGAATTATTGCTGAAATTCCATCTGCACGATCTGAACGGAAACCCCGAGGAATTTTTATCATTAGGTCAGTAAAATCAATATCAGTTAATGATCCAATATAAGAAGGTATTTCGCGTTTTTGTTCAATATATATTTCTCTCTGGATTAAAAATCTCATTATTTCACTTGTTCCTCCTCCAATAGTTCCTAGTCGTGCGTCACGGTAGAACTTCTCTATCCCAGAAAAATCTTTGACGTAACCTTCTCCACCTAAAATCTGTATTGCTAAATCAGTAACTTTTATAGAAGTTTCAGTGGCAAATAATTTAGCCATAGTTGCTTCTTTCGTAGCTGGCAATCCTTTTTCGATCATCCGCGCAGCACTAATTGTCATAAGACGAGATGCCCTCATCAACGTTGCCATATCAGCTATTTTAAAGGAGATACCTTCAAATCTTGATATTGGACGACCAAATTGAATTCTTCTAGTAGAATGTCTAACTGATTCATTAAAAGGTCTTCGCATACACCCAAGAGCTTCTGCTGCTATTCCAACTCGTTCAGTATCTAGTTCATCCATTAAAACAAGGAAACCTTGATTCTCTTTCCCTAAGATATTCTCTGGAGGAACTCTAAGATTCTCTAATTTAAAATGGGTGTTAAAAACTCCACGACGACCCATTAAATCAAAATTTTTGACAATTGAGAACCCCTCTGATGAGGTTTCAACTATAAAAGCAGTCATTCCAGATTTACTGTCCACTGATTTATCAGTTATGGCGAATATGACAATTTGATCTGCAATTGCAGCATTAGTAATGTATCGTTTTTCACCATTTAGTACCCAAACATGTTCTTCCTTATCCCAAATTGCTGTAGTTTCCATTCCAGCTGTATCACTTCCTACATTTGGTTCTGTTATAGCAAGAGCTCCAATCTTCTCACCAGTAGCTAGAGGGGTTAAAAATTTCCTTTTTTGCTCTTCAGTGCCAAAGCGAAGGACCGGTATTGCAGATAATGTACAACTCGCTCCAAAACCCATTGTCAGAGCGGGTGATACAGCTGAGATTTCTTCACCAGCTAATAATTGGAACATTAAAGATTTTCCAAGCCCTCCATATTTTTGAGGTATCATTATTCCAGTGAATCCTTTTTTTCCCATTTTTCTTAAGAGAACTCTCCACTTATTCTCAGGCCAAGGTGCATTCTTTTCTACATCATCTGCTATTGGAATAATTTCCCGCTCTACGAATTCTTTGGCAATTACTCGAAATTCTAGTTCGTCTTGAGTGTATAAAAAGTGTTCATCATTAATTAGCGTCACAGATCTTCACCTTACAAGACTAAAAATTTATGAATTATGAGAAAAAAAATTCTTTATTAATTGAATAGACGATGAATTATGAATCATTCTACACAAGATCTTCGTATTTTTTATTTCTATGGATTTGCTTCATCTCCTCAATCTGATAAAGCTCAATTTTTCAAGAAAAAGTTTGAATCTGAGGGAATTGAGTTTAATTTACTTGATTATATTCCAACAAAATCCCATTTTAGTCATTTAAGAGTAAGCATTCTTCTTGAAGAACTTAATACAGTTATTCTTAGCTTGAAACCTTCAAAAATCATCCTTTTTGGTTCGAGTTTTGGGGCATATCTAGCAGCCTGGTTAGCAAAAAAAAATCCTGATAAAATTATGAAACTAATTCTTATGGCTCCAGCTCTAATTTTCTCTTCCAAAACAATCTTACAATTTATGGGAACATCTTTTAGAGAATGGGAGGAAACAGGATATTTAGACATTTTTCATTTTCGTTACAACACTACAATTCCTTTGTATTATTCTTTTTATCGCGATTTAGTGGACTTTCCTCCTCTAGATATGACAATTTCAACTATTTCTACTCCTACGCTTATATTTCATGGGCGTTATGATGAAATTATACCAATTGAATGGAGTCATAAATTTGTTTCAAATAATCCCTCTACTAGATTATATATTCTTGAAAGTAACCATCAATTACTAGATCAAAAAGATGAAATGTGGAACAATATTAGAAAATTTTTACAATTAAATGAAAAAGAATTCTAAAAAAAGTTTAGGACAATTTGCTGTAGTTCTTTACGCACTTGATTACTCAATTGCATCATCTGACGTCCTTTTTTAGTTTTCAAATTAATATTAGGATTTGTAATTTTTGATTGATCAGAGAATATAGGCCAAAGATTCATTCCAATATTTTCTTCATCTTGAATAGCTAAAATCGGATCAAGGACCTGTTCAATTTCCTTGTATGTCTTCTCAGTTAAATGAAACTTATGTAATGGGCAATGATAGATTTTTTCTCCATTTATCATCTCTTTCATTAAGAATAAAGGTCTAATATCTTGAGAATAGCATAGGGAATCCTTGCCAATAATTAGTACGCAACCTGCTTGAAAATTCCGCTTTTCTATCCGAAATGGGCAAAATCCACAAGAATACAGGTTCATTTTACTCACTAGTGTTTTCCATTTCTTTAAATTTCTTAAATCTTCCTAGATGAATTATCCGTGTTTAATTATAAAATTTCATTATAATACAGTATTAGTTTCCTTAATATAGTTTAAATTATTTTCCAAACCGATAAAATCAATTGACAAATTAAAGAAATTTCAAACTTTTAATAACATCATTATTCTAGAATTAGTGTAAGGGATCTGTATATTTAATGATATTTATCAAGTTAAATTTAGAACAATTTCATCTAATTCTTCCCTCACCTTTTTACTAATCTTAACAAGCTTTTTTCCTGGAATAGTTGTTGCTTTGTTTTTTGGATCAGACATTCCGGTGATTATAGTCCAAAGATTGGTTGCTGTATTTTCCTCATCTTGAATAGTCAAAATGGATTTAACAAAAGTTTCTATTTCTTTGTAAGTTTCCGTAGACAACTTGAATTGCAACTCAGGACAAAAAAATCTCCCATTATTAACTAAAAGAGGGTGTAAATCTTGTGTATAGCATAATACCTCTTTTCCAAGTTTTAAAACACATCCAGCTCTGAATTCTAATTTTTGAATGCGAAAAGGACAAAAACCTATTTGAGTGAATGTGAGAGAATTCATATTATCTTTATCTTTTTTTAGTCTTTTAAAAACATAACGCTAAGCTTGTTATTTTAATTACTATTTTCCGACAAAAGGCGTTAAATTATGTTTACTATTGATTCAGATGATAAAATTCGGAAATGGATCATTATTTTTTTTATTAAATTAAATTTATTGATTTTAGGCAGTTTTTTTCTCCTTGATGGGCTATTGACTCAAAACCCCCCTATTACTTTGATTTCAATAATTCTTTTAATTTTTGGGGGAATATTCTTATATAAAGACGTAAAAAAGGATCCTTATAATCTATTGAAACTTTTTAAGTCACAATTACTATTATTCTGGAGTTCAAGAGGTCCGATAATCTCCCGAAAACCATATTATTACCATTTTCCTGAAGGAGCATATCTCCAGAAAACAAACATAATTCGAACTTTAAGGATTTCTTCTAAAGAATTACAAACAGGTAAAAGTCTTACACTTAGTATGAAAGTGCCTTGTATCTGTCCAGATTGCCATGGTAAACGAAACAATGAACTTTCTGTTCACATTGAATGTAAAAAATGTCAAGAAGGAAAAAAATTTTTAAATATTGGGACTAGTACTCTTCCTATTCCATGTAAAGATTGTCTAGGGACAGGATGGATTCCAATTCAACCTTGTTTTGAATGTCATGGAACGGGAGTAATTTGGAAGAATCAAAACATTCGGGTATATGTTCCAGAAAATTCTACCCAGGGGAAAAAACTACGAATTCCTAAATTAGGTAAAATCAATCCAAAAACGTTTGAGAGAGGTGATTTATATTTCATACTCCAGAAAAAAATTTTAGATTTTTTTTAATAGCTAAGGCATCCAATCTAATAAGCGAGGCCATCCCTTATTGATATAATCTTGCTTAATTGCTTTTATATTTCTGAAAATTGGTTTTTTTAGTCCCTGAATTTGAAGATTAGTAATTATTTTATCAAGCTTAGGTTGTATATTTTTGACTCCTGCAGTTAACCGACTATAATCCGATAGATAGTCTTCAGTCAATATTTCATTTGTATATAGTGGTATAGCTCTATTTAATCCTCCACAAAGTACTTTCATCCCTTCATCTTCTTTCAAACTATTAGAATTTTGACAGATGTCAAGAAGTTTATTGAAACATTCTTGGTATGGATGAACTACATTTCGTGCAACAACGCCGCGAATATACATTTGTTTTGTTTGAGGAGATAAAAGCATGGCAAAAGGAAGAGAAATCATGTATTCAGTCATAAGTAATTCTTTTGAACTAACCATAGAGGTAGAAATATCTTGAGCTTTTTCATAGACATCTAAAGGAAGTACTATACCAGTTATTTCACGATAGTGATCAATTATTTCACCTGGAGTTAACCGAAATTGCGTATAATACACACCTACCCCATTTAAAAAGATGAATGGTTCACCTTTTGTTTCTTCAATTCCTGTAAC
>JAEOUE010000193.1 GCA_016839515.1 Candidatus Hodarchaeum mangrovi | reverse complement strand
TACTGAGTCTGACATATTTAGATCACCTTTGAACTTTTATACGATGTTCTTCTAGCCCAATAGTCTCCTCACTAAAACCAAAGGCTAATGCTAACAATTCGGTTATATACAAAATTGGTAAGTCATAAATCTCTTTATTTCGTTTCAAAAGTACTTGTGCAACTTCTAACTGCCTGAAACATGCTGGGCAAGAAACTACAATAATATCAGCTTCACTCAATTTAATACTGACTAATTTATTTCTCGCACGTTCTGCAATAGACCAATCTTGATCGCTATAAAGAGCTGGAGTACCACAACACATCCTTTCAAGACCATATCTTATAATCTGTGCCCCTGTTGCTCTAACAACTTCATCAAAATAATCAGTAAAGTTATTTTCTTGTAACCGACATCCATAATGACATGCTACCTTGAAATTAGAAAGAGGAAAAATAACAGCATTTTTAATACGATTAATCCCTACTTTTTCCGATAAGAATGCAACTATTGGATATAATTGAATATTTCGTTTAAAACTTAACCTTGAGGTTTTTAATTCTTCATTTACACGATTAAATTCTTGATCATCCTGTAAAATGTGAAATGCATGCTCTAAGCTATGATAACAACCATTACAGAAAGCTACCATATCTTTGATTCCGTTATTTTCAGCTAAGGCAAAGTTAATACTTGAAATTAAAAGGGCTACACTAGGATCTAACCGACGAGTTAAGTCATTTTCAGGGCAACAAATTGCTCCTTCTATCTCTCTTACTTCTAAATTGAGTTTTTCAAATATTAATCGGGCTGATTTTTCAACGAAAGGTAGATTTGTTGGAATGTTGCATCCCCAGAAAGCATTGAATTCGGTAACTTCTTCCATTATTCCTCACCAACGAGTTTTGTGAGATGTTTCCCTTTTAATGCTTCTGAAATGAAAATATTACTATCTTTCCTTTCTGGAAGGTTAAGTTTTTCTCGTTTTTGTGTTATTCTCTTACTAGAAGTAACAAGATATCCTGTTTGTACTAAAGATTTAGCATTGGCAACCATAGATTCTGGAATGTAATTCAATTTAGATACAGAACGAAGTGGATAGAGAGGAACATTATCTTTCTTGGAAAAATCATCAATCTTCTTCACTATTTCTTTTCTCCATGGTACTTCTTGCTGCAATTCGTGGAATGAAAACTATCGCCTTTACAGAACAAACATCAACGCATTGCGGCTCACCATCACATAAATCGCATTTATGACTGAGATGAGCTTCAGAGTCAAACCAAGCAACACTTAAAGAGCAAGCAAATGTGCAGCTACGACAACCAATGCATTTCAGTTCATTTAGAAAAACACGGCCATCAAGTTCTTTTTGGATAGCTCCAGTTGGGCAAACGATTTGACATGGAGCAGGATCACAATGTATACAGTGAGCTGCAGAAAAATCTAAAGATGAACTCATTTCCCCTTCCTTAAAAATCACTTTTGTATTGATTGTTAAATTACTAAGTTCGAAATTTAATTGGTTATGATGTCGTAATGAACAGGCTATTTCACAATAACGGCATCCTGTACATTTACTCTCATCATAGAATAACACATTGTCATCCATAGAGGGAGACACCATTTGTTAACCACTAAATCTAAGAATCTATTGCGTGATAATTGTTAAATTCTAATTAAAAGTTTTTTGATCCCATAAATTAATTATTTTATAGTATTATTATATGAAAAATAATAGAAATTTCATTCTGAATGGTTAATTTCGATCCTAAAGGAAAAGAAAGATATTTAGCAATAAAAAGAGATTTTTGAGAGAAATTATAAATAAGAACTGTTATTTTATGTAGAAATAATGAAATCTCTAAAAAAATTAAAGATATTTTTACTGGAAGCTCGTAATCAAAAATTAGCAATACTTTGTGTAGGTAATGTTATTAAGGGAGATGATGGTATTGGTCCCTTGATTGCAGAAAGAATTAATAAATTTATATCCCCTGAAATTCTTTTATTTGATGCAGGATCCCAACCTGAGAATTTTATTTCTGTTCTTAGAAAAAAAGAGGTTTCACATTGCTTAATTATTGATGCAGTGGAATTTAAAGGAAAACCTGGTGATATTAACCTTTTTGATTTCCATAATCTTGAAGATAATGATATTATTTTATCAACACATTTCCTTTCTATGAAAACATTAATTACTATTATAGCTCGTGACTCTAATATCAAATTTCAAATTTTGGGTATTCAACCATTGACAATGGAATTTGGTGAGCAACTTTCAGCTCCTGTAAAGAATGCAGCTGAGCAGATAATTGAAGAATTTGAAAAATTTCTTACCTAATTATTTCCGTATGAGTTACAATGATTTAACCTAGTAAAAGTTCTGATGCTCTTTCCTGAATTTTAAAATACATATATTCCTTGAAAAGACTATATTCAAGGAAAAATTCAAAGGGTTTGGATACATTGCTGAAAAAAATATCAAAATTCATTTTTTGGATATTGATTTATTAATTTCAATTAGAACCTGCATTGCTGCTGCACTTGCTTGAGCGAGAGAATATTGTGTGTCTTTTGGTCCAGAAGCGTTTCCAATCACAAAAATTCTTCTCTGTCCAATTGCTGAAACATCATCTTCCCCATTAACCAAAAGATAACCTGATTTATCATCAGTTTTAAGACCAAGAGTTTGAGCTAACTCATAACTCTCCCTTGCTGGCTCTGCACCTATAGAAAGAATGATCATATCAGTCTTATGTTGTAAAAATTCACGACTAATAGTATTTTCAACTTCGACAATTAAATTACCCGTTTCTAATTCTTCACGAACCACTGAAGGTTTTCCTCGAATAAACTTTACCCCTGAGGCACGAGCTTCTTGATAAAGAAATTCATAGTTAGAAAAGGTTCTCATATCCATATACAAGATAGTGATCGCAATACTAGGGTCAATATTTTTGATCCTATTAGCAATGTGGACAGCATAAGTACAGCAAAATGAGGAACAATATTCATTAGTCTTTTTGTCCCTTGAACCAATACATTGAATGAACGTAATACTACTAGGTTTCTTCTGGTCAGATGGTCGGATAATATTTTGATTATTACCTATTATTTCGAGAAAATCTAGGGATGTTATGACATTTTTATATATTCCATAACCATATTTCGGGATTTTTGAGGCATCAAAGGGTTCAAATCCTGTAGCTATAATTAATGCTTCAACTTCAACTGTTATATCACCAGGAACTAAAGTGACTTTGAAGGTATTATTCTCTTGTATTATAGATTTTATGTGGGTTTGGGTATGAATACTGACATTATCAAGATTTTCTAAAATCTGGATATATTCATTTAATATATCTACTGCATTAGTATTATATGGAAAGGTCTTTCCTAGTTTTCCGAATACTCCTCCAAGTATAGCAGAACGCTCAACAAGAAATGTTTCAGCTCCCATATGACCAAGGTCGGTGGCAGCTTTTATTCCACTAATTCCTCCTCCAATAACAAGTACTTTACTCGCCATTTTCTTCACATTGAGTTACTTATTAATTTTTAAAGGTCCTAATTCTTTAATCTTTTGAGTAAATTCAGTCATAATGTGAGCAAAACGTTTTCCTTCACTAGCTGATATCCATTCTAATTGAAACCGCTCAATTTCCCAACTAAGTAATTTTAATGCCTCAACCATTTTTTCAATACGCTCTTTAGCTCTTAAATTGCCTTCTAAGTAATGGCAATCGCCTGGATGACATCCTGCAACTATTACACCATCAGCTCCTTTTAGGAATGCTTTTAGTACAAAAGCTGGATCAACACGACCAGAACACATTACTCTGACAATGCGAATATTACTTGGATAAGGAAGTCTTGATACACCTGCAAGGTCAGCTCCAGCATAGGAGCACCAATTACAGGCAAAAACAATTATTGTTGGTTCAAAATTCTCATTATTTATGGTCTCAGCCTGTGTCATTCTTTCATATCCTTTTGATTTTTTAAGGAACTTCAGTATTCGGTACTTCGACCTCTAATCGTCTATTAATTTCAGATTTAGTAAGGATTGCTTCAACTTGTGTGTTTATAGTCTTATCAGGAAAATGTTTTATTGAAATAGCAGAAACGGGGCAAGTTACTACACAAATTCCGCATCCTTTGCATACTGCCTCATTAACAAAAGCTTTGATTGTTCTTATTGACTTCGTTTCTAACATTATGCTTTTAATTTCTAATTCGATAGCTTTATATGGACAAACTTCCTCACATCGTCCACAACCTCTGCAAAGTTCTTGATTAACCTCTGAAATTGCTCCTTCAGAGAGAATATATCCTTTTGCAAGTAATGCCATTACTCGAACCGCAGCTCCACTCCCTTGAAATATACTCTCAGATGTAAATTTAGGGAAATGTGCTGCTCCTGCTAGAAAAATTCCGTCTGTTGCAAAATCTAGTGGTCGTAATTTTACATGAGCTTCTAGAAAAAAGCTATCAGATCCACGAGGTACTTTAAACATCTGACTTATTTCTTCATTTGGGTTAGGAATTAGTGGAACACTTAGGATTACCAAATCTGGCTTTATTCGAAGATTTACTCCTAACATTTCATCAAATACCTGTACAATTCCATCTTTACTAACAGTTGGTTTCGTTTCATCAGTATATCGGATAAATATTGTACCTAATTGTCTTGTTTCCAGATATAATTCCTCTAAATCACCATATGTCCTGATATCTTTATAAAGAATAAATACATTGGCATTAGGATTGCGTTCCTTTATTCGAATGCTATTTTTAATGGCTACAGTACAACAAATTCTAGAACAATAGGTTCTTGGAGCTTCTTCTTCACGGGATCCGACACATTGAATCATGACAACGGTTTGAGGGTCAAACTCATCAAAACGTTCTTCAAATTCTCTTTGAGTAAGAATATTAGTCTTCTCCCCATAATTGTAATATCCATTAGGAATAAATGGTTGGGCTCCTGTAGCAATTATAACTGCACCAAAATCTATTTCTTGTCCTTTAACAAATCCTTTAAAATTTCCTACTGCTCCTTTAAGGTCTTTAATTTCAGCATTGGTGAATACTGTTATATTAGATTCATTTTTTATCTGGTTTTTTAGATCCTCAACGATTTCTTTTCCCTTGAGTTTATTATGCAGTTCAGGAATCTTTAGTAATTGTCCTCCTAGTTCATCTTCTTTTTCTATTAAATAAACTGGATATCCTGCCCTTGAGAGATCCAAGGCACTGGTCATTCCGGCACAACCTCCACCAATGACTACAGCTTTTTTAATAATAGGAATTTTTTCTTTAAAAAGAGGTTCAAGCCGACAAGCACGTGTAATAGCACCACGAACTAAATCTTTAGCTTTTTCATTTGCTTTTAATTCTTCATGAGGATGTACCCAAGAGACATGTTCTCTTAAGTTAACAAGGTCAAATAAGAACTCATTTAGACCCACTTCACGGAGTGTACTTCTAAATAATGGTTCATGTGTACGTGGTGTACACGATGCAACTATTATTCGGTTTAGCTTGTGTTCTTTAATAGCATCTTTTATTACGACTTGTGTATCGGCTGCACAAGCGTACATGGGATCGGCAGAAAATACAACATTAGGAAATGTCTTTGCATATTCGGCAAGTTTTTTACAATCTATAACTGAGGCAATATTGTGTCCACAATGACATATTAATACACCAATTCTTGGATCATCAGTTGGTTCGACTTTTATAGGGCTTGGAATTTTAACCTTCTCAACTTCGGTATCTCTAACATTTTTTAGCAGAATTGAAGCTTTTGCTGCAGCACCACTAGCTTGTGCAACAGTATCAGGAATATCTTTTGGACTTGAGGCTACTCCACATACATAGATTCCTGATTGATTAGTTTCAACTGGTTTTAATGGATCTGTTTTTATAAATCCATTTTCATTTATGTCTAAGCCTAAGCAGTTTTTCAAAAACACTGAATGAGGTGAAGGATCTAATCCAGTAGATAAAACTACCATGTCCATTTCTTCATATGAAACTGCTATTTCACCCTTATAATCTTCATATTTTATAATTAAATTATGATTTTGTGCATTTTCTTGAACTTCACTGATTCGTGATTTAACAAAGTTTATGTTAAATTCATTTATTGCTCGTTTGTAGAATTCCTCGAATCCCTTGCCAAATGCACGGATA
The DNA here is from genome assembly GCA_016839515.1 of Candidatus Hodarchaeum mangrovi. GTDB lineage: Archaea > Asgardarchaeota > Heimdallarchaeia > Hodarchaeales > Hodarchaeaceae > Hodarchaeum > Hodarchaeum mangrovi. Next base: position 86 of record JAEOUE010000193.1, on the reverse strand, counting down.
TCCATATAGTAGATGTATACATCTACAGTTGGATCATGTTCTTTTACCATTATCGCCTCTTTTATCGCATACATACAACAAGCAGC
>JAEOUE010000192.1 GCA_016839515.1 Candidatus Hodarchaeum mangrovi | reverse complement strand
CCTTGATAGAATAATATATTTCCTCCTGGATATCTATTATTTACATTAATTAGGAAATCTTTTAGAACACTACTGGTTTCATTATCCCACACCGTTTCAAACTCAAATGTGATATTTTTAGAATATTGTGACATGGTTAGATTATATGGAATAAATATTGATAGATCTATAAAATTAAAACCTTGCTTCATTGCATGTGGAACATTTGATGTTGTAACGTTAATTGGGGAAATTAAAGTAGAATTGAGACTTTTTAAAGAAGAATTAAGGGAATTAAAAACTGTTAGTCGATAAGTTCTATTTTCACCATTAATTGAGTGTCCAAAATACAAAAATTCTGATGAAATTCTTTTTGGGGAAATTGATATTAATGGGTGGCTGTCATTGATGTTTTCTAATAATTCATATGCAGCACTAATATCCAATAATCCATTTCCTTGAATTATGGGTGATGTATTATTAAGGAACTGAGCAGATTCTTGAAGAACAGCTTTTAATAGAGCTGGAGAAGTATTTGGAAAAGCTTCTAATAGAAGTGCAGCAGCACCTGTAACAAATGGAGCGGCAAAGGATGTGCCTGTACCATTTACGATTTCACTATTATTTTTATATCCAACAATCTCAACACCTGGTGCTACAATGTCGGGGCCTAGATTTCCAAGGGGACGGGGGCCTAAAGAAGAAATTAATGGAATTGAGGTTCTATTTTTGACCATTCCAACCGAGATTGCCTCGGAAAAAATAGCAGGTGATTCAATACTCTGTCCATAGGGACCTGAATTTCCAGCTGATACAATTACGGTTATATTTTGCGCTATTATCTCTTGAAGCAAGGAATAATTGAATAAACTAAGATTACTTGATCCAATTGAAGCATGTATTATGGAGACATTCTTGGTTTTAGCTAAATTAAATGCACTATCTACATACTCTGGTTTAATTATCCTCAAGTCATTAGTTACTTTTATACTCACCAAACTTGCTTCTGGCGCTATTCTACCTATTATCGAGCCAACTAAGCTGCCATGTCCAATTCGATCATAAACATCTGATTCATTATCAGTTGTTGAATAATTTCCTACAATATTTGATGCCCAATTACTGGTGTTTACTCCTGAGTCTATAATAGCAATAGTTACATTTTTCCCTTGTAAGTCATGTTTTGTAGGATTTACTAACTGATATATTGCATTAAATTCTTCCTCCATATCTTCTGAAGTTTTATATGAAAAGAGTAAATCTGGTAACTTACTTATCTCTTTAGATGGAAAATCTATCGAAGAATTCATTGTTAAATTGGATTGAACGACTTTATTTCCGTTTAGTATAATTAATGAGGAAGAAGGTCCTAAATAATTAGAAAAAATTGTAATAAAAATTAATATTAGTACTAAAGCCCCTTTTTTACCTTTTTTAATTGATTTCATATTGTAAACCTATGGTTCATGTTATTTATCTTTTTTTACTTTCATTATTGAAAAAATATCGCTTACAGATTCAATCTCATGAGTTGGTGAAACCTTATTCTTCAGATAAGTATCTAATATACCTGTTCGAACTTGGACTGTCTCAATCCCAGCATTTATACCTGCTAGAATATCAGTTGATAAACGATCTCCAACGAGAATAGCTTCTGTTCTATTCATACATCCCATTTCGTTCAAGGCTAGATCGATTAAGAACCGATTAGGTTTTCCAATCATCATATCTGGTTCTTTATTACAAGCGTTACTTAAAGCAGCTATACCTGCCCCAGCACCTGGGACTAATCTATCCTCAAGAGGAAAGCTATTATCTGGATTCGTTGCCACAAAGATCCCTCCATCCATAACAATAACCTGCATTGCATCAGCAAGTTTTTGCCATGTGAGTCCACGATCCCACCCTATAACTACCCCTTCTAGGCCTTTTTCATACTTTTCAGTTACATAAATTGATTGAATCTCTAATTCTTCTCTTAAACCTTGTTCTCCAATCATAAAAACTTTTGATACCTTTTTTTGTTTTATATAATAAGCTGCACCATATGCAGAATTACTAATATAATAGTTTACAGGATTAAATCCTAGTTTGAAGAATTTTGATCGAAATCCCCTTCTCGAGAGACTAGAATTGTTAGTTATAAAGCCAAGGTGGAATTTTTTCTGCTCTAAATTATTAAGTGTAGATATGGCACCGTCAATAGGATGATTTCCTCTCCAAATAACTCCATCACAATCGAGTAATATAAACCGTTTATAAGATTGGATATTTAACGACTCCATATCATTATTTCCGTGTTATTATCTCTGAATCTGCGGGCCCTGTTCCAATCCAAGAAAATTGCATTCCCAAGTGCCTTTCTTTCTCAATAATCCAATCCTTTGCGAGTGATGAGAGATCCTCAAACACTTTTTTACCTGAATCCTGTGGAAAAACAACATCAAGTTTTGTTAGAGCCAGTTTAGTAGCTCCGTTTAAAAAAATACTTCGTTTTGCTAGAGGAATATTAAAAGGAGCTGCTCTTCTTAGTCTTCCTGTAACAGTTCCATATTCAATCCAACCTCGTTTAATTGTTTCATCCTCTGTTAATTGATTTTCCATTTTCTCTGCACGAATAGATCCAACTCTAGTTACAAAGGTCTTAAAAACAAGAACTACATCAGTAACACTTGTAGGACCAATTCCTACATCAGAACAGATTGCAGAAGCCGTAACATCTTTACTTGTGACATGAGGATAAGTTCCATGCCATAGTGATAGATGAGTTGCTTGGGTTCCTTCAATTAAGATGGATTTTTTTTCTATAAGAGCTTTGTGCAATTCTAAAGGAACATCCGTAAGAATACCTCGTAATTCTGGAACATCACGGGCAAGTGGAAGAATTCTACGTACTCGATCTTCATTTGCTGGTCCAGTTCCCGATCCAGAAGTACCAACTTGGTCTTTAAGATGAGAATTTGTTTGATCTTTTTCGATATGCTTTTTATTTATTATTCCACATTGATAATCACAAAATATTTTCCCCATAGTTTTAGTTATTTGGATCTCATTTAGTAATACTTGTGGATCTACCAAGACTCCAGGCCCAATTAATAATTTCTCTATGTTTTTTCCCGCAAATCCACTTGGAACCATTCTTAATTTGTAAATCATATCCTTTATAACTACTGTATGACCAGCATTAGGTCCTACACCACCACGGGCGACAATTTTATAATTATAAGACTCATCATTAACAAGATGGCTCACAATTTTTCCTTTTCCTTCATCCCCAAAAAATCCCCCTACAACTACTGTTACACTCATTTTTTTATCCTTCCATCTTAAAAGGTTTGAAATATTAATTATTTTTGAGAAATTGTCTAAGAAATACTTTTTTTTCCATTTGATTGTGTAGCTCTTTGGTTATTTTTAATTCATTCTTTACAAAGGAATGTGCATCTTTCGATTCGTTACGCATTAACCATGCTCTTAATAAAACTTCAAGATCATCTAGCTTAGGGCTTTCTACGACAACAGGCTTTAAAATTTCAATTGTTTCCTTAAATTTTTGTAAATTGAATGCCATCTTTCCAGCTAGCTGCCTAGCTGGAATATGATCGGGTTTGGATTTAATGACTTCCAAAGCTAAAATATAAGCTTCATTGTACTGTTTTTTTTGTAAAGCAAGAATAGCTAATTGGAGTTTACTTTCATAAAAGTTAGGATCCAATAATAAACTTCGTTTAAAATGTTCCTCTGCATTAGATGGGTCTTCTAATTGAAGAGATGTCATTCCCATATAAAAAGGAATTACTGGATTATCTTTGTCTAGATTCTGTGCGTCTTCTAATGCCCTAAAAGCTCTATCTGCTCGGTTTATCTCCAAAAAAAGTTCAGCAAGTAATAAAGAAATTTCTAATGTTGTTTTTCCCATTTTTTTTGCTCTAAAAAGATAGTCAATTGCTTCTTTTTGACGTTTTAATTGTTTTAAAACACGAGCTAGATTTATATAAAGACTTTGAGGAGTTTTTTCTCCGCGAAAAAGCTCTAAAGATTTCATATAGGCATCTAAAGCTTGGGAGAATTTATTTTTCGCATGATAAGCTACTCCGATTCCGTATTGAGCATGTTGAGAGGTAGGAAAACGATCAAGAACTAATTTATAGATTTCTAGAGCATTGTCTATTTTATTCTGATCTAAGAGATGTTGTCCAAGCAATAATCCAGGATCAGGAGTCTTAGCTTTCGGGATAGCTTCTTTCAGTACTTTTTCAACTTTCTCAGGATTTTCATGCTGAGCCCAAGCACGAGCTAGTTCAATAGGAATTTTATAGGAATCTGGCAACTTTTTAAGAGCTTTCTCAAGAACCTTGATTTTTTTTAAATATTCATCTTGCTTTCCATAAACTCTACTAAGTAGAATATAAATTTCAGGATCATTTTTATTCTTTTGTAGAGCCTGTTTAAAACTAGTCTCTGCAGCTTTAAAATTATTGAGTTGAAACTCAACTATTCCTTTCTTTGTCAATAATTCTGCATTATTTTTATCTAAATCAGATGCTTGGGTAAATGCTTTCAGTGCATCAGGATAGAGTTTCAAATTAACTAAAGCAATACCATAATTTCCCCAAACGCTAGAATTTTTCTGAATGTCTTCATTTTTAAGAGCTTCTTCAAATTTTCGTTTTGCTTTAGCCCATTTATTTCTTTTCAGAGCAAAAATTCCTGAATTTACCAGTTTAAACGGATCTTTTGCTTCTGTAATACGTGGGCTCAAATATATTCATCTCTAATATCTTTTAATGCGAATGATACGCATTAATTATATTCTTTTAATTAGGAATTTAATAATTGAAGTTATCTTCGACAATTATCGTAATTTATTAATGAATTTTAAATGACCTGTTAAAAAAAATTTCTTAAGTAGAGAAATTACAATTCTACTTTGGTGCACTAACATGTAAATGATTAACAAAAGGTACCTTCTAGGAATAAATTTGATAATACAACAAAATTTTTTTCTACCAGTTGATTTTATTGTAGAGTGAAGAGATAAAAAATGCTAAT
>JAEOUE010000191.1 GCA_016839515.1 Candidatus Hodarchaeum mangrovi | reverse complement strand
TAAGGCATAATATCGGTATCTTTAACAGTCTTTCTCTTTGCATGACGGGCAATTTCAATCGCTGACTTGGCTAAAGTATAGCAATAGGCCTCAAGCTGTTGGTTTAGATAATCCACTGCATCTGCTGAGACTCTAGAAGCACCTGCATCTCTTATCACTCGTTCAACTCTCGCTTTGGCGAAAGCTCGTGATTTTGGATCAGTTGGGGAATATTTGGGCATTCCGACCTTATTAACTGCAAGCTTGATATCTTCTTCCTGAACAGTCTTACGATTAGCAGTATTAGCTAAATTAATAGCGGTTTTGGAACAATTTGTCCCAAATTCCGTTACTAGTTCATCCATTCTTCCAAGTGCTGAAGCAGAGATACGTTCTGCACCAGCAGATTTCATAATCGATTCAATTCTAGCTTTTGCAAAGGTTGCCATTATTTTCACCTTTTCTCCTTTATAAGTTCATCCTAAAGCAAATCAGCTCTAGAACACTAGGTCACCCTCCCATTCGTGAGTTTAAAAGGTTTTACTTTTACACTTCACAAATTAAAAGTACTCGAGTTATAGCTACTAGAATAATAAAATCAAAATCGCTTATAGATGATTTACATGCAAGATTATAACGTAGAGCACTTTACTCTCTGAAAAATGAATTTCCTAAAGAAGAAGTTAGAAGCCCTTTTTATTTTTCTGGCTCATAGCGCACTTTAATACAATCTTTCAACGATTTAACGAAAAATAATAGAGCAAAAGGAATTAAAATAGCAGATCCACCTCAATTTTTATTTAAAATTTTATTCTGCCCAATTTTCACAATGTCAAGAATTATTGTTCCTATTATAACAACTAGAAACATAGCTATCCATTGTTCCACAGTGATTGGAACCAATCCAAAAATCTCGGCTATTGGTTTGACATAAATTATAAAGAGGTGTAAGAAAAAAGCTGTTCCCACAGCAATTACCAGATACATGTTTGTAAAAGGATTAGTAGTCCATACACTTTTATTTTCGGGAGTTCGAGAAACAAAAACTTGAAAAAGTTCAAAAATAACTGATACAGTAAGAGCTAAGGTACGAGCTACTTTTAAATTAGTCTCAGAAAAATCTCCTATGAACGTAACAAAAAAGATCATTGTAGCAAGGAAAGAAATTATTCCTGCGACAAGAGAGAAAATAAGAATTTCTTTCAATAAATTGCTTTGTCGCCCTCTAGGTAGCTCTTTCATAACAATAGGATCTCCAGGATCTACTGAAAGAGCAAGAGCAGGTAGTCCATCAGTCATTAGATTGATCCACAATATTCCAAGTGCCAAATATGGGGAGGGCCACCCTAATAAAACTGTAGCTGTAAAAACAACTAAAATCTCATCAAAATTTGAACTTAGAAGATAACGGATGAATTTTTTCATATTTGAATAAATTATTCTGCCTTCTTCGACTGCTGAAACAATTGTAGCAAAATTATCATCCATTAAAACCATATCACTAGCTTCCCGTGCTACATCTGTACCCGCAATTCCCATTGAAATACCAATGTCTGCGCTTTTTAACGCTGGAGCATCATTGATTCCATCTCCTGTCATTGCAACAACTAAATTAAACTCTTCTTGTAGAGTTCGTATAATACGCTTTTTAATAATAGGTGAAGCTCGTGCACAGACATCAAGGTCTTTTAATACCTCTTTAAATTCCATATCATCCATTTCCTCTAATTCAGCAGAAGTATGAGCTAGATAAAATTTATCTACATCAGGTTTCAGATCTAATGATTTTGCAATTGCTAAAGCAGTGTCTAGCTGATCACCAGTGATCATAATTAAACGAATTCCAGCATCCTTACATTTTCTAATCGCTGACTCGACTTCATCACGAGGAGGGTCTATCATTCCGATTAAACCAACAAAAGTTAACTCTTTTTCAACGATTTCCTCATTAAATTCAGTTAACTCATTTGTAAGTTCTCTTTGAGCAACCGCGAGAACACGATAGGCTTTCTCAGCTAAAAAAGAATTATTTTGTGAAATTTGAGTTCTAATAGTATCAGCTAAAGAAACCCGTTTATCACCAATTAAAACATGTGTACATTTTTCAAGAACAGAATCAGGAGATCCTTTGATAAACGCCCAAGTATCTTCTTTCCCAGGTCTTTTTCGACTATAAACCATTGTCATTCGTTTTCTTTCTGAGTCGAAAAAAATTTCTCCATTCTCTTTGAGCTGATAACCTTCTTCCCATCGATCTAAAAGAGCTGTTTTCATTGCTGTAACAATTAATGCTCCTTCTGTTGGATCTCCTTGACATAACCATTCATTTTTTTCATAAGAATATTTAATTGAAGAAGTATTGCATAAAGCGCCTATTTTAATCGCTTGATAAAGATCACGAAATTCCTGAACATTTAATTTTATCTGCTTTTCCACATGAATGAAATTTCCTTTGGGTAAATATCCAGTCCCTGTGATGTCAACTAATCCTAGTTGTGGGGTCCATATCTTCTGAACAGTCATTTTATTTTGTGTAAGAGTGCCAGTTTTATCCGTACAAATCACTTCTACAGACCCTAATGTTTCAACAGCTGGGAGTTTTCTAACAACGGCCTTTTTTTTTGCCATTCTTTGCACTCCAATAGCTAAAGTTAATGTTATGGCAGCAGCTAAACCCTCAGGGACTGCAGATACAGCTAAGGCAAGAGCTGTTTCAATTACCTCAATTAATTCCCCTTTTTGATGAAAAAGAGCGTCCTCAATCATTTTAACAAATGGTACTCGTGCTTGGCTAATTTGAGCAAACAAAACCAAAAATACAACGAGAATAACAATAACTCCAAGTATTTTACCAAGACGATTTAATTGCTTTTGAAGAGGAGTTTCTAGAGTTTTCGTCTCTGCAGTTGATTGTGCAATTTTTCCCATTTCTGTATTCATACCAGTTCCGTACACTATTGCCTGACCCCTACCTTTTACTGTTGTCGTTCCCATAAAAGCAATATTTTTTCTTTCTGCAATAGGAATACGAGCTTTTTCTAAAACTTTAGTTGTTTTGTCAACTGGAACGGATTCTCCAGTCAATAACCCCTCCTCAACACGTAGACGACTTGCTTCAAAGATTCTAGCATCTGCAGCAATGGTTTCTCCTTCATACATAAGTAGTATATCGCCTGGAACTAGATCGCGTGTGTCGATACGTATCTCTATACCGTCACGTATAACTAGTGTATCATCTCCCGTCAATTCCTTAAGCTTTTCAAGAGCTGCTTCTGCACGATACTCTTGAACAAATCCTAACACCCCATTAAGGATAACAATAATTACTATGATTAAAGCTTCAATATATTCTCCAAAGAGAAGGGAAATCAATGCAGCACCTATGAGTAAGAAGACAATAAAGTCTTGAAATTGAAGAAGAAACATTTTAAAAGGAGAAATTCGTTCTCCAGCTATTAATTCATTAGATCCATATGATTGAATCCTTCTAGCAGCTTCCTCACTCGATAATCCACGCTGTAGATCAGTCTTTAATGAATCCCTCAACTCCTCAATAGTTCTCAAATGAATTGGTGATGTGCCTTCGTTCATGGTGGATATCCTTCTTCTAAGTTTTGGATTAATAATTGCTTTATATTTGTTAATTTAGTGGACTGAACCTTTAAATCCAAAATTTGTTCTCAAATCAAATTTATTATGAAAATTCCGAGGATAGATACTAGAAAACAGAAAATCAAAAGTAGAAAGATAGAAAGACCATACTGTGAGAAAAAACTAGGGACAAAAGGAACTGGTTTCTTAAAATATTCTAAAGGATCAGCTTCATCGAAAATTAGATTGATATTTCTCTTTTTAAGTTCCTCAAAAAACAACTCAGGCTCTTTTATTGCCTCAGGAGGAATAATACCAACTTCTCTTATCTTCTTCTCTGCAAATAGTTGGGCTGCAATCGAAGCAGGGCAACCTGTTAACTTACCCATCTCTAGAGAAGGTGTACAATATACCCAATGAATTTTATTACCAGAATATGTTCCATAAATATCAACGCGTGCTGAAGAAGCAGCAATTCCTCCTGTAGCAAAAATAGATTCGGTTAAGTGAACTAATTTTCCCAGAATTTTTTTACGAGTATTTCCTTGGGTAAGGTGTAATTGTTTCATAGATTCGGAAAATTTATTATTCCAATCAGGAGTTAGACCTCCTTTTAGAGTACAGCGTTGAATATTCTTCAAATATCTAGGAATTGTTACAGGTTCGGGGTGACCACAATCAAAAACAGAAACTTCGCCTAATGGTTCAGGAAAATCAATTTTCACATTTCCTTTTCCTGCAGGCACATAAATCATTTTTCCATCTTGAAATGATGGAAATTCTCCCGTCACAGCATAAAGTACATGTAAGATCACTGCAAAACCCTCTGAATCAGCAGCACCCCCAGCCCAAGATATATCAATTTCAGTTGGATAGTTTGAATCCAGTTTATTATAAGCATGACGTACTAGGAGATTTGTTAATCCTGGGGTCCAACCAAATCCTAAAAAAATAGGCACTCCCGCCTTCTTAGCTTCATCATTCATTTTTAAGATTTCAATCGTTGGTCCTGAATCATCACAAATGTCAACTAAAGGAGTTTGAGCCGCTATTGAAGCTTTCACGACCATGGGTCCAAAATAATAAAAAGGACCAATCGCAGAGATTACTATATCATATTTCTGCATTAAAGAGACCAGTTCGGATTGTTTTAATACATTAATATGTTGAAAACTCACTCGTTCATCGTCTAATTCTTTAAGTAGTTGTAATGCACGTTTTTGGTTAATATCACCAATTGTAATTTGAGACCAAATTTTTTGATTACAGGAATCCCTTAAGATATACGACCCCATATCACCTGCTGCTCCAAGAATTAATAATTTCAATTGTAGTACCTCTCCAGTTTACAGATTCTTTAAGTTATTAAGAATTCTTCACATTAAAAACAAATATGATTATAACTATTGAAAGGACTTTTAACCTTTAAGAAAAAAATTTCAACAGAGAATAGAATCTAAACTTTAACTTGGGTAGTCGGTGTTAGATGAAAAATTTTCTTGATATTTATCCCGAATTCGATCAAATTCATCCACTTCTACCACGTGAAATAAAGGAATGGCTGGACCAGTTTTGTGAAACGTTTGAATTTGGCCTTCTTCTAGAAAAATTATTGACTATCTACTTTAAAAATCAAAAAGTTGATAATGAGACAGTTTCACTATTTTTGGGTTATGCAGGATTCTTTTCAGGAAATTCGGTTCTAATCAAACAGATACTTCAAGAAGATGCACAAAATCAATTCTCCTCGCCGATTGGCTATCTTCTTTCGGCCATGGTTGGTGAGGAATTACCAAAAATAACCTCTCTAACACCAATTCTGAAAGAAATTTATCTTTTAATTAGCATTGCTTGGTTTGAATTTCGTGAAGGACAATATTCCCGCGTAATTGGATTGTTATCAAACATTTCAATCGATTTAGAGAAGGATGATCCACTATTCACGACAGTATATAGCTTTATTCTTCTTTTGGCATTTATAGAATCACGGGAATCCCCTGCTGCTGAAAATTTGAAAGAAAGAGTAGTTAAACAATTAAATCAAAATAAATTCAAAGATCATCGATTTTATTCTGGATTTCTAGAAATGGCACTTGGAATTTACCATAATCGATATGGTGATTTGGAGAAAAGTCGAAAATTCTTAGAATCAAGCTATGTGAAGTTTAAGGTATTTTCTAATTATTATTTCTTATTCCACATTGGAGAAAATTTAGGTTTATTGTCTCAAAAGGAAAGAGATTACGAAAAAGCAGTTGAAATCTTTAAAGATCTTCTCAAGATGCGAAAAAGCCTTCAAACCCTAGAAATCGATCCATTTCTAATCTATAGAGTCGTTAATAATTTAGCAGATTTATCTTATGAGTTAGGTGATCTTGATCTAGCTGTTACTTATGCTAAGGAGGCTGTGGATCTTTTCCAGCAATTTAAATTACCTAGTTTAGATGCAATATTTCAATTAAGCCAACTATATTCTATTCAAGGTTTTATTGATAAAGCAAAAGAGAATCTTGAGAATGGTCTAAATCAAGATTGGATTTCTCGAAAGGAAATAGACGATCCTGATTATTATAGGGTTCTTGCCACTATAGAGAAATATGCATGTAATTTTGGATTAGCTCTAGAATATTATAATCATGCCTTAAGAAAATACAAAAAGAGTCGTGACATTTCTAATATTCTCGAATGTCTAGCTGACGAGATAATTTTACATTTAGAGATATTTTTCTGGCGTAAACAAGGTAAAGTTCTTGAAGAAGCCATTTTGTTGGCTGATGAATTTCGCTCTCTTGTTGAAGGCCAAGAAATCAAAGGATGGTCCTATACCTCCAAAGTAATACAAGCTATACCAAGAGCTTTTTCTGGGGATCCAATGGCAAAAAAATTATTAGAAGAAGCTCAGAAGAGTAAAGACATAAATTTCTTTGGACTCGAACACAAAAAACTACTTAATATCGATATTATGAATCTTTCTACTTCACCTCTTGATGCTTTAAACGCAATCGAGTTTTTAACGAGTCTTCAAAACCGTGCTCATAGAGATTCATGGATTATTGAAGAAAAAAAGACAAACCTTCAATTATTAGTAGTTCTCGATAGTGAATCTTCATTACCCATCTTTCTCTATTATTTTGACCGATCTCTCAACTTAGATAGGCTACTAATATCTGGTTTAATTTCAGCTATTAATACAATGTCACGTACACTTTCTTTAAAGGAATTGAATGAAATTCATTACCAAGATTCACTTGTGTTAATTGCACATCGTCATCCGTTATTATTTGCACTTATCTGTGATGAACAAGCCAATATTGGTATTCGATTGAAATTCTTACAATTACGTGAGACTTTTCCCGATATAAATCAAATTCCTACCCAAAACTTCCAAATTGATCTATCCGAATCAACAGAAATTCAAAAATTAGTCCAAGATATCTTTTACAATTAATTATTTCTTTCCTTAAAGAAAATTTCTTAGTTATGGGAGTTTAAGTTATTTTTATTACCAAGATGAATTTTTGTTTTTCAATACCTTTAGCTGAACTTACATAAGCAGTTCCTATTCTAATCAAAATTCTTAGCTATTCGAAACATTTTTTATAGCTTAAAGACTGGGAAATTCTTGCTTTCAAAAGTGAGGAAAACATAATGGCTAAAATAATGGAGTTGTTAGGAGATAGTGTTGTAGACCTACCAGTTTCAAGTACAATCAAGGTATTAGCTGCTAAACGATTAGCAAAAACCAGCACTTGGCTTAAAGCTATCTGCCTTGTAGAGACAGGAGGTAAAAGACAGATTCGTTTATACGGATGGCAGAAGAATAAGGAGGGGATTTGGAAGGTTCGACAAAAGTTCAATGTGTCAAAGGGTTATTCTAAAAGGTTATCAGAAATATTCGCAGCTTTCAGTGAATATGATTCTCCAAAAATTGACTAAGAAAATACTATTTAAGTCAATCAACGAATTTTAGGACATAGAAATTTATTTTTCATTGTGAGATTATAATTATAAAGTAACCTCTAAAGTATCCTCCGATTCTTAAAGCTGGCTAAACCAAAATTCTTTTTTGGTAATCAGTACTCCTACTAGATTGACTTTTAAAAGCAAAATATCATTTTCAGAAGTTAGACAAAAATGGAGAGAACAAGAAATGAAAGATCTTTTACAAGTACTATCAACTTTTGGTTTTAGTAAGAATGAAACTGAACAAAATGAAATGGTTCTCCAATTAATGGATGATATCTGTAAAAATGAAATTGAACCCAATGCTCAAGAAATGGATAAAATAGGTTGTACATTTGACCCAAAAACAGGAAAAGTAACCTATCCAGACCAAACTTATAAGATATTAAGAAAAATTAGTCAAAGTGATCTAATGGGATTAGCAATCCCCCAAGAATATGAAGGATCTAATCTTTCTTTTACACTAGTTAACGCTTGTTATGAACGGATCTCTCGGGCTGATGCGGGGACATCATTACTTTTTGGGCTCCAAAATTCTTCCAGTGATGTTATTGAGACTTTTGGAACAGAGGAAGCCAAAGAATATTACTTACCGAAATTGGCAAAAGGAGAAATGATTGGAGGATTGTTGTTCACTGAACCTGGTGCAGGATCGGACCTAGGTTCTCTTAAAACTAAAATCACAGATAATGGTGATCATTATCTTGTAAATGGATCAAAAAATTTTATAACAAATGCAGGTATTGCAGATTGTTATTTGTTTTTAGGGTCAACCAACCCAGAAAAAGGATCTAGAGGATTAACAGCCTTCATTATGGACTCCAAAGATAATCCAGGATTTAAGATCAGTCGTATTGAACATAAACTTGGATTACATAGTAATGC
>JAEOUE010000190.1 GCA_016839515.1 Candidatus Hodarchaeum mangrovi | reverse complement strand
ACTCAGAAGGTTATCTTAAAATAACTGATAGACTAAAAGATATTATCAAGAGTGGAGGCGAATGGATTTCAACCATCAATCTGGAAAATACAATTTCTTCCCTTCCAAATGTGTTAGAAGCAGCAGTAGTTGGTATTCCCCATCCCAAATGGCAAGAGCGTCCTTTAGCTCTAGTTGTACCACGAAATAATCAAGTTACGAAAAAACAAATCCTCGAATCATTAAAAACAAAATTCGCAAAATGGCAGCTTCCAGATAAAATTCTCTTTGTACATGAAATACCTAAAACAAGTGTAGGGAAAATTGATAAAAAGAATATTCGTAAAGCGTATAGGAATGTTTACAAAGAAAACTATCCAAACAATTAGACTTTGAGAGGTATTTTAATGTCATTTTACAATTTAAACGAAATTAAGGAAATCGAAGTCGTTCCTGGATTTCATGGAAAATTTATTCACACGAAAAATGTTACTGTTGCTTTTTGGTCGATTAAAGCAGGTTCTAGGTTACCAGAACATAAACATCCTAATGAACAGATTACAAATGTTCTCGATGGTGAATTAGAATTGATAATAGAGGGAGAAAAGAAAAGACTAAAGGCTGGAGAGACAGCTATTGTTGCTTCAAATATTAGCCATCAAGGAAATGCAGTTACAGACTGTTATATAATCGATGTTTTTAACCCAGCTAGAGAGGATTATCGATTTGAGGACGATTAAAATCTATTTTTTAGATTCATCTTGATTTAGCTAAGTAAAATAAACTACTGGACGTTAATTCGAATTAATTGAGAAAAAAGTATATTAGTACTAATTCTAATATGGAAAACTATGAAAACTGCAGAAGAATATCGACAAAATCTTTACAAATTAAAAGCAAATGTGTATATCGACGGAGATATTGTTTCTAGAAATGATAGCCGTCTTCAAGGCGCAATCAACACTATTTGCCATACATTTGACAAAATAAATGATGAAAAGTACAAAGCTTTACTCATAGCACATTCTCATATCCTGGATAAACCAATCAATCGCTTTACACATATCCATCAATCGACAGAGGATCTCCTTGCCAAACAGGAAATGACACGTGAAATTTGTCACTTAACTGGGGGTTGTATCTTTAGATGTATGGGGATTGATGCAATGAACGCATTAAGCGTGATCACTCATAAAGCAGAGATGATGACGGGTAGGCCCTATAATCAACGATTCTTACAATACCTAAAATATTTCCAAGAACAGGATATTGTTGGATGTTGTGCACAAACCGATCCTAAAGGTGATCGTAGCTTAAGACCTCACCAGCAAGCTGATCCTGATCTCTATTTGAGAGTGGTGGAGCATCGTGAAGATGGAATTGTAGTCCGAGGAGCGAAAAATCACATCACCGCTGCTTCGATAGCAGAGGAATTAATTGTAACTCCCACAAGATTTTTGACCCCTGAAGAAGATGCGTATGCTGTATCCTTTGCAATCCCTGCTGATAGCCCAGGAGTCTATCTTGTTACTCGAGCTTCTAATATGAAAGAACGAGAAAATTACATTTGCCCTGCAGGATCCTTTGGAGATGTAGAAACAACGGTTATATTTGATGATGCTTTTATCCCAAATGAAAGAGTCTTCCTAGGTGGATATGAGGGCGAACATCAATTTGGTGGTTTTCTAGCCCTTCTTTTTGCACTTTATCACCGCCATAGTTACACTGGTTGTAAACCTTCATCTACTGATATAATTCTAGGTTACAGTGCATTAGTTAGCGAATATAATGGAATCGAAAATACAAAGCATGTTCAATCAAAGCTAGCTGAACTTATTAGTTGTGCAGAGCTTGTTTATGCTGCTGGAATAGCAGCAGCACATAAAGCGACTAAAGATGAGTCAGGAACCATGATCCCTGATCCTGTTTTTTGTAATGTTGGACGGAAACATGCAGGAAAGAATTATTACCATGAATTAGAAATTTTAGCAGATCTTTCTGGTGGTTTACCTGCTACTCTACCTTTTGAGAAAGATTTCTTTGATCAAAAGATTGGCCCCCTTTTACAGAAATATATCAAAAGGAAGGAAGAAATTCCTGCAGAAGATGTGTATAAATTATATCGTACCCTTTCTGATGTGTTATGTTCTTCTATTGGTGGTGTTATTGCTGTAGCAGGTGTACATGGTGGTGGATCGCCTGTTATGGAAGATATCGCAATCTTAAAGCAATATGATCTTGAAAAACGAAAGGATATTGCCAAATATCTTTCAGGTATTTCTGAACAACAACCTTAAGGCAAACCCATTTACCAATTTATTCAACTAAATAAAAGAATGATTTAAAGTACAGTCCACTATGTTTTAATTGAGGAATTTATTTGAGAAGCTTAGGACCACGTGTTTTTTACGAAGATTTTAATTCTGATAAACCCCTCATCAATATGGGGCCCATGAAAGCCAAAGGAAATTTATCTGCTCCAAGGATTCAAGCTATGGGTCCATTAAATGTTGTTGGCAATCTAGAAATCCATGAAAGCCTATCTGTCATGGGACCTTTGAAGGTAGGTGGTAATCTTTACACTAAAGAAGGTGCTCTCTCTAAAATAAATGGACCCGCTTCAATTTTAGGGGAAGTTCAAGGAGGAGAGATTAAGATCAATGGACCTTTAAAAGCCAAAAATATTGATGTTTTTTCACTCCGTTTAAATGGAACAGCTCGTGTAGAACATAATATTTTAGCAACTGATAAAATCTCCTTTGGTGTTGGATATCGGACAGAAATTGATGTAGGAGGCATTATTCAAGCTCCGCTCGTTGAATTTCGTTATCAGAAGGCCAATGAATTAATGAATAAACTTCGAGATATTTTTTTTAAGCGATTGTCTGATACAGGAGTTTTCATTGACGACTTACGAATTCGTACTAAAATTTTACGTCTTTATAAAGTGGAAGTTATGGGGGATATTCAAGCTGAAGAAATACAGCATCTAGAATATATTAATGAATGAGAATTGAAGGACTCCTTACACGACGAGTCTTTAAGAACCGCATGATATTCATTCCTAGTAGAGCGAAAGCTTGCGATACATTTACTCCTGTTTTTGCGGAAGTTTCAATAAAATGACAGTTAAATCCATCTGGTTCGGTAATCTTGTTTAATTGAAATGTAAATTCTTTTCCTTGTTGTGGAGATATAAGGTTCTGAAACTCATCTCGCGTT
>JAEOUE010000339.1 GCA_016839515.1 Candidatus Hodarchaeum mangrovi | reverse complement strand
TTATTCTAATCCCGAAGAAGTTGGAGTTAGTAGATCAGGATTAGAAGAGGTAATAAATGTTTTAAAGCACCAAACTAAAGATAAACTTCACACTGGAGCTCAACTTCATATCTCTCGTGATAACAAAACTGTTTTAAATGTGGCTATTGGGGAAGCACGTCCGGGAGTTCCAATGCTAAGAAATTCCATATTACAAATTTTCTCCAGTTGTAAGCCATGGACCGCATTAGCGATTGCACAGCTATATGAAAAAGGGAAGTTAGACTTACAACAAACTGTAAAGAGTATTATACCAGAGTTTGGAAATGGAAAAGAAACGTGTACAATTGAGCATATACTTATCCATGAAGGTGGTTTCCCTATGCTTGACTATAATGAACTTGTAGTAAATGATTGGAATCAAATCATCAAAGATATTTGTAATGAACGAGCAAAATATATCCCAGGTACTCAATGTGGATATCATAGAAATTCCGGTTGGATGATTTTAGCAGAAATTATTCGAAGAATGGATGGGAGAACAATTGAGAAGTATCTACAAGAGGAGTTATTTAATCCATTAAAAATGAAAGATTCAAGCATAGGCATGCCTAAAGAATTATATGAGAAGCTTGGAAACAGATTAGCGTTTAAAGATGCAGAACCAGGATACATTCAATGGAGTGGAGTTGATAATCTCGCGGGTAATAAACCCCATCCTTTATTAGTGCTTGGAGGAGATGGATATAGTACGGCTACTGACATGGGAATACTCTATAACGCACTTTGGAATGGTGGTGAATCATTGGATGGTGTACGTATCCTCAAAAAGAAAACAGTAGACCTATTCACAAAAACTCATCGTATGGGAATAACTGATCAGATATTAAGCCTTCCTACATTAGGAGAGTTAGATTTACGACCTCCTTTTGGATACGGGTTCTTTAAAGGCATATCTTGTGGAATGGCGTGTTCTGAGAATACATTTGGACATGGTGGGTTGAGAACCTGTAAGAATTTCTGTGATCCCGATCTTAGTGGCTTAGTAGTCAATTTTAACAGCAATACATTGTTAAATGAATTACCACATTTTAATCGACACAATGATGTAATCACTGCGATCTATGATGCTTGTAGATATAAATTTTAACCAGTCTTTTTATTAAGATTCAACATTTCTTTTTTTATAGTGAAATTCTCTCTCGATTAAGAATTAAATTATTATAGAATCTTATGCAAAATAGAATTATTAAAATCAAATAATAGTGAAAGTTAATGAGTGAAGATTCACTCTAAAGGATTAGGATAAGTAGGAGTGATTTGAACATTTATTCTATCTTAGACTCAAATTTCAAATTAAAATACAATACAATTAATTAGTTTACACTGTAAGATAAGAATTATGAAAAGTAAAGTTGAAATACATGGAATATGTGAAAAGCGATTCGAAACCGTTAAAGATGCGTTCGCGCTAAATTTTAAAGAGGGAATGGAAGTTGGTGCAAGTTTCGCGGTTACAATTAACGGAAAGTTTGTAATTGATCTCTGGGGTGGTTACAAAGATATAGAAAAAACACGCCCCTGGGAAAAAGATACAATCTGTAATGTTTTTAGCACTACAAAAGTACCAACAGTACTTTGTACAATGATGTGTGTTGATCGGGGACTCCTTGATTTAGATGAACCAGTTGCAAAATATTGGCCAGAGTTTGCACAAAATGGAAAAGAAAATATACTCGTAAGACAAATTTTAAGCCATACTTCGGGTCTGGCTGGAATTGAAGAACGGATCCCGATAAGAACTCTTTATGATTGGGATAAATGCACTAGCCTCTTAGCAGCTCAGAAACCATGGTGGAAACCGGGTACTCAATCTGGATATCATGCTGTTACTCATGGATATTTATTGGGAGAATTAGTAAGAAGAGTTACTGGAAAAACTCTTGGCACCTTTTTTAAGGAAGAAGTTGCGAATCCATTTAATATAGATTTTCATATTGGATTGGCGGAAGAATATGTTCCACGAGTTTCAAAATTAATCTCTGATCGTCCTATTATGGAGAATTTATTCCTTATTTTTAAAGCTGTTTTTAATATTGCAAATAATTCTGAACTTGTCAAGAAAGAGATTAAAAATCTTGAGAAAAAGATCATGCTTGATTACGGAGATGAGGATCAATTTAACATCATTATTTCCAATGGGAATATCGAGGTTAATAAAGGAAAAATTGACAATTCAGATTGTACCTTTACTACTTCAAAAGATCGAGCAGCTGTAATGAATTGGATTTTTTCTAATGTAGATGAAGAACCAGATTATGTCTCTAAACATTTAAAGATTAAAGGAAAATCTGAGAATACCCAGCGAATTAAGAGTTTATTTGAATTAATTGCTACAGAAGCTAGGAGATTAGGACCTGTAGGAATTAAACTGGGTTTACTGGAGTTTGCAATGATTCGAGATCACTCAGGAGATCGAGAATGGCAAGCTGCGGAAATTCCAGCCTCCAATGGTCATGGGAATGCACGATCTGTAGCAAAGGTTGCATCAATAATTGCATGTGAGGGTGAACTCGAAGGTAAAAGGGTTATCTCGAATGATACTTTAGAAAAAATTCTGGAAGAGCAGATATATGGACCTGATCTGTTTCTCCTAACTCCTGTTCGTTTCGGATTAGGTGTAGGATTACCACATAAAGATCGTCCTAGCCCTAATCCACGAACATGTTGGTGGTCGGGTGCGGGAGGTTCTGCGATAAGAATGGATCTCGATGATCATATAGGATTTGGATATGTTATGAACCAGATGAGAAATCAAACTTTAGAAGAAACTGCTGTAAATTTATATCATTCTGATACGAGAGGAAATAGATTAATAAAAGCGGTATATGAATCATTAGAATTAATCTAAACTTTTTTCACTTTTTTTAATTTAAACATTAAGAGTGAAACTTTATTCTTGTGGAGAGTGTTTGATTCCTCAATTATATTAATTAAATCAATATAGCCTATTCACAAAAATTCATCATATTAGAATGACAGATCAGATCTTAAGTCTTCCGATATTAGGAGAATTAGATTTACACCCTCCTTTTGAATATGGGTTCTTTAAAGGCATTCCTAATTGAATGGCGTGTTCTAATAATATATTTGGACATGATGGGTTAAGAACCTGTAAGAATTTCTGTGATCCCGACCTTAATGGCTTAGTTGTTAGTTTTAACAGCAATATATTGTAAAATGAAGTATCTACTTTTAATCGAGCTGAAGAAATGATCAATGCGATATTTAAGGCTTGTATATATAAATTTTAACCATTCTTGTCTTACTGAAAATCCTGGTATTGCTGGGTGAGCAATAGACTGTACTGTTGCTATTGGTAAAGATTTAGCGCCAGAAATTTCTGGAAAGAATACTATGTGAAATACGCATTAGTTTAAGAATTAAGTTATTATATGATCTTATTCAAATATAATTATTAAAATTAAATAATATTGAAAGATGATGAATGAAGAAATAAATGTAGTATCTTTAATAGGTGTGGGATTTCTTGGGAAGCAGATCGCTGAAAAAGCTTCCTTAAAAAATTATACTATCCGCTTATATGATGTAAACGCAGAAGACTTAGATAAATATTCAGAAGAATTACGTATGAAGAAAAAGACTGAGGGGGAAGTAACTTCACATAATTCTATTGAGGAGGCCATTAAAGATGCAGATTTAATTATTGAAGCCGCTCCAGAAAAATTAGAGTTAAAGAGGGAGTTATTTACGATAATTGGCAAAGCAGCTCAACCTAATGCTATAATAGCTACTAACAGTTCCTCAATACCTGTCTCCAAATTAGAAGACGTTGTCGAACAAAAAGATAAATTGCTAAATATCCATTTTTATAACGTATTTACTATGCCAATGGCAGATATTATGCGAGGTACTAAAACAAGTGATGATACTTTTGAAAGAGGTAAAAAATGGGTGGAAAGTATTGATATAACCCCATTAATTGTAAAGAAGGAATGTTATGGTTTTGTATTTAATAGAGTATGGCGTGCAATTAAAAAAGAAGTTTTAAAAATTTGGGCAGGAGGATATGCGGATTTTGAAGATGTCGATAAAGCCTGGAGAATTTTTATGGGTGCTG
The DNA here is from genome assembly GCA_016839515.1 of Candidatus Hodarchaeum mangrovi. Classification (GTDB taxonomy): domain Archaea; phylum Asgardarchaeota; class Heimdallarchaeia; order Hodarchaeales; family Hodarchaeaceae; genus Hodarchaeum; species Hodarchaeum mangrovi. The sequence goes on along the minus strand of JAEOUE010000339.1, from coordinate 1,927 downwards.
GACTGGCTCCCTTTGAACTGATGGATCAAGTAGGGCTTGATGTTGTCTATGATATTGAAATGTCCTATTATAAAAAAAGTGGTTGGGACGATGATAAACCACCTCAGGCCTTAAAGGACTTTGTTGATGCAGATAATTTAGGAAAAAAAACAGGGAAAGGATTTTATACATATAAGTAGCTGGTGAACTAATAAAATTGAAGCAATACTCCTGTGTATAATCAGGATATAAAAGATAAAAAATATTATTATATTATTCTTCATCTACGGGAGTAAATCCCACTGGTGGATTAACACACCAAATATAGTGTCCTTCTTCAATCTTAATTTCATGAGGAAGTTCCTGTTCACACTCTTTTGTTCGAGCATCAGAAATGCATCGTGGATGGAAAGTGCACCCTGGAGGTGGTGCAATTGGACTAGGTACCTCTCCTTCAATCACAAAAGTTATTTCACGATTTTTTACATCGATTTCTGATCTACTCGAAAGTAGTGCTTGTGTATACGGGTGAGTTGGACGATTAAAGATTTGGTCGGTATCTCCAATTTCTACAAGTTTTCCTAAGTACATTACAGCTACTCTATCTGCGATATGGTTTACTACGGATAAGTTATGAGTGATAAATAGAAAACCATAATTGTACTTTTTTTGCAATATTTTCAATAAATTAAGAATTTGGGCCTGAACCGATACATCTAAAGCTGATGTTGGTTCATCTAAAATGATTAACTCTGGATTGGATGCAAGTGCCCTAGCAATAATAATTCTTTGCTTTTGTCCACCTGAAAATTCATGAGGATAACGATCCATATGTTCACGTTTTAGTGACACTTGATCTAATAATTTTAAGACATATTGCCTTATTTCATCATTATTTGTAATTCCCATTAGGTTTCGAAGAGGCTCTGCAATAATATCTACTACTTTCATGCGAGGATTTAACGAGGCATCTGGATCTTGAAAAACTATCTGAATTTTACGTCTTAAATATTTTGGATATTCTTCAGGAATTGGCTTATTATTAAATAAAATATCTCCAGATGTTATATCAACTATTCCTAGAATAGCATTTGCAACAGTAGTTTTTCCACATCCACTTTCTCCCACTAATCCCAAAGTTTCACCAGTTTTTATATTAAAACTTATCCCATTAACTGCTTTAACTGCACCTACTTGTCTTTTTAGCATTCCTGCCAAAAGGGGATAATGCACAACCAAGTTATTCACCTCTAAAAGTTTCCTTCCCTTTTCAAGTTGTATCAATTCTCTAAGTTCATGATATGGAATGCTTTTATAGGCAATTTGCTTCAATATTATAGCAACGACAAGTGAGGATAATACACTAATAAGTAAAAAAGGAATAAACTCAGTATAAAAAGTCTCAGAAAGAAGTAGATAATTATAGGTTAGAATATAAAAGCCAATCATTAAGCTAATTAATGTAATTAGTCTTTTTCGCTTAACAAGTTGCATCTTATCTCCCCAGGATGAAAAGAAGATTGTAATTCCAAGCAAAGCAAATAGTGAAATAAAATACATGATCTCGCTCCCTCTATATGTACCATATTCGATTGTGCTGGTTATTAATAAAGTATTAAAAAGATTGTACAGAAGGTCAATAAAGGTATATAAAACAAATAAAATAACTTGGATGACAATTATGAAAATTAGAGATGCTGGTAACTCTTTTTCATAGATGATACTTACAATTATCATCCCTATTAAGGATATGACTATTATTTGGCTAAATATAAAAAACAAGTCAATGATTATACTTCTATTAACAGGAAAAACTAAAACTAGTAAAGAGAGCAATTTTATAACTAACCATGGAATTTGTATTATTACTGCCTTTAATAGTGATGGTGACCACCCTTTTACTCTTGCATACCATCTTATAATAAAAATTCCAATTAAAAATAAAATA
>JAEOUE010000189.1 GCA_016839515.1 Candidatus Hodarchaeum mangrovi | reverse complement strand
TCATCACGAATAGCGAAGTAACGAATGTGAATGAACTTACCAGCCATATTAATCCAAAATTCAGCCATGTTTTTCTGATTCGCTTTAAAAGCTTCTATAATTTCGTTCACTTTATGCAAACTCTTAGGTGGATGACATTTTTGGACTTTTCTCCCGATTACACCTGGACTACGAGGAAAAATTCGATCTTTACTATCTGAATAATAAGCTACTTCATCCTTTTCATTAATAAATGAAAACTCTATCGGAAGATTAGTCATTATTAGATTAATTTGTTCTAAAGATAACTTACCAGTCTGTAGAGACAAAGTTTCATCAACCTGAGGTTCTTGACCCCTATGATGAATAATTTCTGGAGTAATTGGAACCCAGATATTCCCTGGAATCACCCCAAAAGCGAACCCTATTTCCTCTTCTCCTTTTCTCACATTTTGCCAGTCAAGACTGGTTAATAATTCTAAGCTAGTTGGAAAGAGAATTGTCTCTTCTTTGAAGATCATATCCTCGATCTGTCGGGTCAAATTTTTAACGTTAACATCCACCCCTTGGCGAAGTAGTTTACGAATTTCATCATGCTTTGCCCACATCACTTGTGAGGGACCCTCAAATTTTTTCTTTTCCAGCATGGGAAACAATTGATTTTCCAATCGGGTATAATGAATTTCGATTTGACCTAGTTTCTCCAATAATTCTGGTTTGGGTTGTTTGCGAATTTCTACAATTAACTCTTTAGCAACACGATTCTCCTCCATATAGGTGAAAACAGGATGGCCCGGACTTGTTAACGGTTTTTGATTCTCATTTAAGGCATCTTCAAAAATACCGACATGAAGATCACACAAAAGGGTTATTTGATCAACTGTTAACTCCCCAGAATTGATTAACTCTTGTTCCATGGAAGCAATATCCGTTGCTTCAATATCACCAATAATTTCTTTGAACCGAGCCTTTAATGAAGGTAAATCCCCTCCTGCATGGAGCTCTAAAACGAGTGCTTTCAACATTTCTCGTTTTCGAACATGTTCATCTTCCCAACCACTTTTTCGGGCATCACCAACCTTGGTTTCTATTTTAGTGCCTGTTTGTTGTTCAATCTGATTAGAAAAAAACATAATAACAGATTTTATGTCACGATTGATCATATCAGCGACATCAGTTAATGTCGCGCGTCTACCAACTGTCTTACGAAGGATTGGATTCCGAAACCGTTTTAATAGAGGATCTAATTCTACTAACTTTTCTTCTAAAAAAGGAAACTTGTCAATTAGCTCTATAACTTTGGTTGCTTCCGATAATACAAATTTAGACAAAAATTTCACCTTGAAAAACAATTTAATTAACAATTTAAAAGCTATATTTTAGAGGATTTAAATCAAAAATATGCCTTTAAATAAAATTTCAATTTGAAAAACCCAAGTTTAGTTTAAATAAATGAATTAAATGTCATTAAAAAGACACAGTAAATAATTAATTCTATATTATTAAAAATTCGAGTCAATCCAGACAATAATACTATCTCTCACCTTACGGAAAGCAGAGAGTATTTCCTCATCGGTTCCAGTGGTTTGACTTGGATCAGGAAAACTTTGATGCAAAATTTTTTTCCCATACGGGAAAAAAGGACATATTTCTTTAGCTGTATCACATACAGTTACAATATATTCTATTTCTTCATTTAGGAATTGATTTACATGTTTTGATTTGTGGTTAGAGATGTTGATTCCTATTTCTCTCATAACTTCTATTGCTAAGGGATTTACAACAGTTGGTTCAGTACCAGCACTATAAACCTGATACTTATTTCCTTTTGTATGGCTTAAATACCCCTCAGCTATCTGACTTCTCGCACTATTATGAGTACAAATAATGAGAATTTTTTGCTTTTTAGAAGTTCTTTTCATAAAAAATCTCACTTGTAAATCATTTTACCTAATATCTAATCACTTTCCTGTTTTTATTAACCTGATTTATTTGCTTATATACTATCACAGAGTCAAATGTATCTTTCTAAAACTGTGGGAAATTAATTAATAAATTCCCATTATCTGATTTAACGGATTTTAATAAACTATTATCCTATGAGGATTGATATAACGTTCCGTCGGGCAACACCCAATGATTTCAACCATGTTAAAGAGATTTCGGAAAGCGTGTGGAACCAAGATTACCTTATCACTAATTTTTTTTATATTTTAGAAAATCCTGAGAATAATTTCTTTGTTATTGAACAAAATGGGAAACTTGTTGGATGTATTAATGCAAGAATATATAATTTTGAAGATAAATTAGGTTATCTTGAAGCACTACGAGTAAAATCTGACAGCCAAAATCAAGGGATTGGAACATGTTTAGTTTCAGATGCTTTAAAGTTCCTGTCTCAGAAGGAAATTAAAATTGTTTATTATGTTACAGGCTTTACAAATGAACCATCAAAACAGGTAGCTATGAAAAATAAGTTTATAAAAGTCTTTGAATGGCCCATTGGGTATATCAAAAATCCATTAGAACTTATATCTGAAAATTTTGTTGTTAAGAAATCTATTGAACCGTCTTTAACTGAAATATTAGATTTCCTTAAAGAGAATGAATACCAATGGGTAAATATGATTTGGAAATTCTTCCCACTCTCAAGTTCTACACTAGTATTAGCTAAAGAACTATCAAATTCTCACTTTCTATTTTCATCTAATAAGGATCTTTTATCATTAGTAACAATTTCACCACAATCTGAGGGAATCAGATTAACTGGGAATTTGATGGGAAAACCAAATAGGGAGGCTTTAATCAATTTATTACAGCAAATAAACTCCATCTACCCTTTTAGGTCTATAAATGAATGTAGATTTATTGTAGAAGAAAAAAATTTAGAAATATATTCAAAAATAGATTTTATGGATTTTCAAGCCAATAAAGCATTAATATTGTTTCAAAAATCATTAACCACAGGGATATAATCATTTTATTAATTCTAAGCTACTGGGAAGAAAAGTTTGACTATCAGGGAACCCTTCTCTTACCATATTTTAGGGATAAGAAGATAAGGAACCTTGTTAATATAATTAGTTTATCCTTTTAGATAATTAATTATTGTTTTTTCCTCATATGTACTTCCTATCGCTATCACTCTAAACAATTGATTGAATTAATCCATAAAGAATAAAAGAGCTTGTAATTAACCTTCAATAGAATTATATCTTCATATTCAAATTTTAAAAACTCGGATGTGTAAAAATCGCAAATCGTTCCACATATCAAGAAATTAAAACCTTCAGCAACCCTGGCAATAAACGAACTTGTATTAAAAAAACGTTCACAAGGGGATAAAGTTTATCATATGGGATTTGGGGAGTCACCGTTTCCAGTACATGAATTTATAAAGCAGTCTTTGTGTAGAAATGCTGATAAAAAGAGTTACTTACCCACTCAAGGCATTTTAGCGTTAAGAGAGCAAATATCTGAATTTTATAAAGAAATTTTCAAACTAAACTATTCAGCAGATCAAATTATAGTAGCTCTGGGAAGCAAATCGCTTATATTTCATTCTATTGCTGCTATAGATGGAGCTTTGCTTCTACCCACTCCTTCTTGGGTCAGTTACCAACATCAAGCATATTTAGTAAATAAAAAAATAATTTATATGCAAACTTCTCCCGATAATTCATACCTTTTAACACCAGAACAATTATTGTCGACCTTAGACCGATATTTTAAAGATAAAAATCAACAAAAGGTTTTACTCTTAAATTATCCTTCTAATCCAACAGGTCAATCCTATTCACGATCACAATTAGAAAATTTGGTTCCTATTCTCCGAAAAAACAATATAATCGTCATTTCTGATGAAATATATTCTCTCATTACTTATAATAATCATAAACATCACAGTCTAGCCCAATTCTATCCTGAAGGAACCATTGTTAGTGGAGGATTTTCAAAAGATAGATCACTTGGAGGATATCGATTAGGAATTCTACTATTACCGAAGTACCAAAATGACCTAAAAAGAGCCATACTTTCAATAGTGAGTGAAATTTGGTCATCTGCAGCATCTCCCATCCAATATGCTGCTATAGATGCCTACAATACAGATTCTGTAATGATTGACTACATTAAAACTTGTACAGAAATTCATCAGTTAATGACTGGATATTGTTACAAACGCTTTTCCAAAGCTGGTATTCATTGTCTTCGCCCAAAAGGGGGTTTTTATTTATTTCCAGATTGGAATAATTTTACAGAGGAATTAAGCACATTAGACATCACCACTGGAAGAAAACTTGGAAAATTCTTATTGAAGAAGTATGATATAGCGACACTACCAGGTTCAGAATTTGGGATGCCCAGAAAACATCTAAGTCTTAGAGTTTCCCCAGTAGATTATAATGGAGAACTTGTTTTAAAAGAATTTCAAAAAAAACCTATTAAAACAGATGGAGAGAGTGAAGATTTTCTAATTCGAAATGCTCCCAATATTAAAATGGCCTGTGATAGACTAGAACAGTTTACATCGTCTTTGTAAGGTCTAATATTCTATTTTTCTTTAATAAAGTCATTGATCTTCTAGAATATGATATTCTTCATCATATTCCGATAAATAATCTCCAAATCTTTGAAGAGGGTAAGGTTGCTGCTTTTTCATATCTAATATTATTTGATTATATGGTTTTAAATAATAGGGCATCTCTTTTTCAAAGAAGAATCTTTCTGAAAAAACTGGTTTTAAGTCACTTATCCAAACAGCATCAGGATCATATTTAGCGAAGAAAGGACGATTCACCCATTTAGAGTTTCGACTCTGAATAAATCGAAGTACAAATACTCTTCTCTGGAATTGCTCAGAAACTCCCATAATTTCAATTTTTCCAGGTGTACACGACATTGATGGCCCTCTTACCGTACGAGCTAATCCGCTCACTTTAGAATAGGCATTCTTAAAGATTTGATGAGCTTGAGCTAAATTTACATTAAAATAATGTTGAGCTCCAGTATCGCGAACTATAAACATATAATAAGGAATCAAACCTAATTTTACTTGCTGTTTCCATAATTTTATCCATATTATAGACTGGTCATTAATATGTT
>JAEOUE010000188.1 GCA_016839515.1 Candidatus Hodarchaeum mangrovi | reverse complement strand
AATCTGAAGCCGCAAAAGTTGGTTCTTATCCTTTTACAACAGTAAAACCCGAAGTTGGGTCTACTACAGCAAAAGGGGCACGTTTACAGCTAGTAGAACTTCCAGCACTAGTTAATGGTAGTGCAAAAGGTGAAATGTCTGGGAAATTGGTACTTGCTGGAGTAAGGAACGCTGATTGTATAATAATAGCTATAGATATTTCTACTGACCCTATAGATCAACTCAAAATAATTATGAAAGAGCTTAACATTGGAAGGATTCGATTAAACTCTTCTAAACCTCCTGTAAGTATTGAAAAAGTTGGAGCAGGTAATATACAAGTATTTAATGACCATTTTTTCGAGGGTGAAGGAAAAGATGCAATAATTGATCTTATGCGATCTAATGGATTTTTGAACGCTATTGTTCGTTTTCATGGTCCTACAAGTGTTTCTCAGTTTATAGATGCCCTAGATCTTTCAATCAGTTATTTACCAGCATTAATTATTGCTACGAAAGGAGATGAAGAAAGATCAAAGGCAGGTTTTTTTGCTCTAAGACAATATATTGATGAAAATGGTCTAAAATTTGATATAATACCAACTTCACAAGTCCAGAAGATAGGATTTGAAAATGTTGAAGAAGTCATTTTTCAAAAGCTGGGGAAAATTAGAGTCTATACTAGAAATATAAAGGGTGAAATTGCTGAAAGACCCATTATTTTAGAAAAAGGTAGCACTGTTGAAAATGCTATAGAAGTTCTATCAAAAAAAATGCTTAAATTCTTCCGTTTTGCACGGATTTGGGGTTTTTCTGCAAATTATGATGGAGAAAAAGTTGGATTAGATCGAATCCTACAAGATGGTGATATAATTCAAGTTTTTGCATAATAACACCTAAGAACATTGTGTTTTCAGATTATCGTAATTATTTATTATTCTTGATATATCATATTAGCTTTCAGAGAAATTTAAAAGGGATTGCATTAATCATGCAATTGTAGAAATCAACATATCTTATTGAAAAATATTCTTTTAAAACTAAAAATAGAGGAATTCAAGGATTAATAGCTTCAAGAATTTTTAAATATTATTTTATTCTTCTTTGTATTAAATGTGGTGAAAAGTAATATGGATCAGTGGTACGTTAAACCTCTTAAAGATCTTTATAATGATCTAAATAGTTCCGACTTAGGACTTTCTACTGAAGAGGCATCCTTTCGCTTAACCAAATATGGGTTTAATGAAATTCAGAAGAAAAAGAAGAAACATCCCTTTTTTACTTTTTTGGCACAGTTTCAAGATCCTTTAGTTATAATATTACTTGTGGCACTAGGAATTTCTGTTTTAATTGGATTATTTTCCCATAATCCAAATGAACAGATAGAATATTTCATTGATTCAATTGCTATTTCAACAATTGTCTTATTTAATGCTTTATTTGGATTTATACAGGAATATCGGGCTGAAAAATCAATTGAGGCGTTAAAATCCTTGGCTGCTCCTTTTAGCACTGTTATTAGAGACGGGAATAAACAAAGAATTGAAGCTCGATTTTTAGTTCCAGGTGATATTATTCTGATCGAGGAAGGTGATAAAATCCCCGCTGATGCTCGATTAATTCAAGCAATGTCATTGTTTGTTGATGAATCGCCTCTTACAGGTGAGTCATTCCCTGTAGTAAAAGAGGTGTCTGATCGGATATTAAGTAATGTTTCTATTGGTGATCGTAAAAATTCACTATTTAGCGGGACAAGTATTACTCGTGGTAGAGGACACGCTTTAATTGTAAATACTGGAATGTCTACAGAATTCGGATTGATAGCAAAAGGATTAATGGAAGATGAAGTTGAAGAAACTCCTCTTCAAAAGCGTTTAACTACTTTAGGAAAGTGGTTAGGTATTGCAAGCCTAACTATTTGTGGAGTAATATTCACTATGGGGATTTTGCTAAAACAAGAAGTAGTTAAAATGTTTATTGTAGCGGTAGGTTTAGCTGTAGCTGCAGTACCTGAAGGATTGCCCGCTGTAGTTACTCTTGCCCTAGCTTTAGGAGTTCAGAGAATGAGTCGAAGTAATGCCATTATCCGTCGACTACCCTCAGTAGAAACTTTAGGAAGTACTACTGTTATTTGTAGTGATAAAACAGGAACATTAACAGAAAATAAAATGACAGTTAGAAGAATTTTAACCACTGTAGGTCAATACACCATATCAGACGATTTAGAGATTAATGAAAACATTTCTAAGATTCTTACCGTTGGAATGGTTTGTAATAATGCTCAACTTTCACCGAAAGGGAATAAAAAAACAGCTGAAATAGGAGATCCTACTGAATTAGCGTTATTGAAAGTCGCTAATCGCTTAAAAATTCACTCTCAATATGAAAGACATTTAGAGGTTCCTTTTGATTCAAATTCTAAACGAATGAGTGTTCTAGTTAGGGATCCAAGTGGAAATTATTTTGTCTTCACTAAGGGTGCTCCAGATGTTCTCATAAACTTGTGTACTTATTATTTTTCTGAAGGAGAAGTTTTAAAATTAGATGAATTGACAAAAAAGAGGTTAGAGGACGATGAACAAGCTGTTGCCCAATCAGGATTTCGAATGCTTGGTATGGCATATAAAAAGCTTCCAGAAGCTAAAGCGGAAATCAACATAATATCTGAAGATACAGAAAAGATTGAAGAACAGTTAATTTATTTAGGAGCTGTAGCAATAATGGATCCTCCTAGAAAAGGTACTAAAAAAGCGATAGAAACGTGTAAAAAGGCAGGAATTCGTCCTATAATGATTACAGGAGATCATTTAAAGACCGCAGTTGCTGTTGCTCAGGAGATTGGATTAATTGATGATGTTTCCGATAGTAGCCAATTTCTTGAAGGGAAACAGCTCGCAAACATGGGTTCTTCTGAATTAGAAGAAGTAATTCATAATACTAGTATATATGCGCGTGTATCTCCTGAGCACAAGTTGAGATTAGTTACTGCCCTTAAAGCAAAAAATGAAATTGTTGCTATGACAGGGGATGGAGTTAATGATGCTCCTGCTTTGAAAAGAGCTGATATAGGAGTTGCTATGGGAATTTCAGGAACTGATGTTTCAAAAGAAGCCTCGGATATGGTTTTGGCTGATGATGATTTTTCTACAATAATTGGAGCAATTAAAGAAGGTAGAACAATTTATGACAATATGAGGAAGTTTATCCTTTATTTATTATCCTGTAATGCAGGTGAAATAATGGTTATGTTCGTAGGTATTGTCATTACGTCTCTATTATATGATGGGCCTATTCTTCCATTAATTGCGATACAAATTTTATGGGTTAATTTAGTTACAGATGGCTTACCTGCATTAGCCATGGGTGTTGATCCTCCTGATCCAGATGTAATGATAAGAAAACCTAGAAATCCGCAAGAACCAGTTCTGACCAGAAAATCACTTTATTTTATATTTTATTCTGGAATAATTATTGGGGTCTTAACTTTAATGATTTTCTTAGCATATAATCCTGCAATTGATCATGAACATGAAATTTATGCCAGAACTATGGCCTTTTCACAATTAATTATATTTCAAATGATTATAGCCCTGAACATTAGAAAAGAAGAACACTCACTTCTAGGTAAAGAATTCTTTCGAAATCCCTATTTATTGCTAGCAATTTCCTCTTCCATATTCTTACATTTTTTAGTAATTTACGTACCATTCTTTAATCCATTTTTTGAAACAGTACCTCTTTCCATTACGGATTGGATGGTAATCTTTGGAGTAGGTAGTTTATTAATTATAATAGATGAGCTTCGTACCTTTATTGCTCATAAATTCCCACGTTTTCGGCATTTAGCAGGATATTGGTGATAATTAACATTCGATAAATCCTTTAATAATTCTAATCTTTAAACTTCAAGGTGAATTTTTTTAAGAAAACCAAAAATTATGAGAATATAAATAAACTATTAAGTTTTGAGTAATTGAGGATCTTTCTTTGACATCTATCCTAAGAATAAGACTTTCACGAATGTTTAATGCTGCAATTTTCTTTTTACTCACATATTTACAGATGATTTTCGTTTCTTGGGTATCAATACGCCAAATTCCTCCTCAAATACCGACTAACACCCCTTTTTCTATGAAAGCACTTCATATTTTTGGTTTTTACATAACCCTAAATCCTTTTGATGAAACTGGAGATATAAACCTTAGATTTACAGCTCTTCTTGTTTTACTCACAGCTGGATTACAGATCCTACTTTTAGCGTTTCTGATTAATATTGTTTTTTCAAATAAGAATATGGTTCAAATATATCCTGAACCACTCTATGGTCCTGCACACTCACCAGAAGAAGCACCACTTGTAGAAAAAACAATTTCATTAGTCACTAAAGTGTCCAATCATGCAAAGATTCGAGTAACGAAAATCTTTGTATATCGAAAAGCTGTGCCTAATGCTTTTAGTTTGGATCTACTTCCAATTCCTTTTTTAAGACGCCCCTACCTTGTACTTAATACTAATGTTTTAGAAATTCTTAATGATAAGGAAATTGAATCTGTAATCGCACATGAATTAGCTCACGTAAAAAATGGAGATAGTTTGGTCAGATTAGTCTTATCAATACCACGAACCTTTTTAACTCTAGCTTATCTTTTTATTTATCTCCAAGTTGGGACTGGGATACTCACTGCAATTTTCGATAGTCAGGATTATCTTGCAGCTCTGAATCGAGCAATTTTTCTTTTATTTGTATATTTGTTAATAGCATTTGTTATGAGATTTACTGTGCATTTTCTTTATTCAGCAAATAGGAATGCAGAATTTTTAGCAGATTATTATGCTGCAGAATTATTTGGGCCTAATGTCCTTATAAATTCTTTAATCCATTTGGGTCAAAGAAGTGAGGCAATGCAGACCTTATATCGTGAAATTGAGTGGTTAGAAGGTTTATCAGGTTCGAGGAAGCCCACAACAGCTTTTCTTCGTATGGTGAATCAAAGATTCCCTAAAAATCAGCTTGATGAAGATATTGCAAGAGAAAATGCTCCTAAAGTATTCCTTGAAGCGAAATTTGATGAGCTCATAAGTAATTATGGAATTGAATTGGATGAGAAAATAAAAAATGAATTGATAGAAAAAGCTGTTCCCGCTTTATTAGAAAAAAGGAGTAAATATTTTGCTGATTTAGATGAAGAATCAAAAGATTTGAAACCAAGTGATTTGAAGCAAAAAACTATTGATTGGAGGTTTTTTGATTCAGATTCGAACTTTATATTAGAGGAAGAGGAAATTGAGAGTTTTATTGAGACATTAATTGCTCAACCCGATAAAATGGTTTTTGAACATGAATTATTAGGAACTAATGAGCAGGATCAGGATCATCCTAACTTCAGAACAAGAGTTTTAGCTGTTTTTAGATTTTTCAATCCCCAACAATATGAAGAAATCTTGAATCGTGTTACCTCCGTAACTATTAAGGAAAATATTTCAGGTGTGAGAAGTTAATAGTCATATAGGACTTGTTCCAACATTTTTGGGATATCTTTTTCATCTGTTGGCATCAAATGAATTTTTACATTAGCCATCCGTCTTAATTCTCCTAAAATTGGTTTTGTTAACTGGAGTGTCTGTCTTCTTGGGGTCAAGATAATCTTTACATGCTCAATTCGTTTTAAAAGAGGCAAAAAATCTGCTCCACTAGTTGCTAAGAGATCTGAAATCATCACAAGAGATTTATGAGGACTTATACGTTTTAAAAATTCAGAATTTGCCAGCTCAAGAGCTGAGTAAATATTTGTTTTTCCTCCAGACCCAAGATTAACTAATCTATTCGTTAAACTATCAACATTGATGGAAATGTCATTAAATGACTTAAGAAGTTCTGTTGAAGTGTCAAAAACAATAAGCGAGATGTCTTTAAGTTTCATTGATCGACAAAATAGTATTGAGGTTAATATAATCCATTTGAGGTAGAGTAAAACTGAATGACTTTTATCTATAATTAGGATCACATTCTTCTGTTTTTCATATCTTGTGCTGCAAATAACATGCTTATAAGAAAAATACGAGTCTCCTGAACATAAAAAATTTTCTATAGTACGTTCTGTATCCCATTCATTACCAGGAGAATAGGATTGAACATTGGGGTATTTAGATCTGTTTATAGTGTTATATATTTTTTCTGCATGTTTTATTAAGCGAGGAATAATTTTCTGTAAGAGAAATTTGCGATCTTCAGCACTTAAGTATTCCTTAAGTTGAAATATTAATGTAGATGACTCTAAGATTAAATTCAAATCAATTTTATCTAGTTCAATAACCTCTGTAACAATTTTAGGGAATGATTCAGAAATAAGTTCTACTACGTGGATTTCCTTATGCTGAAACGCCTTTCGTGTGAAATCAAAAGCTTTACTTTGGTCAAATTTTTGTTGGGATTGAACTTCATAAATTTGTTCAAGTAGCGAACTTTTAAAGGTGGAATTCACCAGCTTTTGATAGTAGAGAATTGCGGGATCAACGTCCCGCTCTATGAGTTTTTTGTTGGGATTAAAAAAATCGGTTCAGCGAGTTCTTTCAAGCATTCATTCACGGATTTTGCAATATCTGGGTGTAATTTTACTTTTCCTGAATATACTGCAAAAATTGCAGAAAGAACATTTTCAGGAGATAATATTTGACTTTTCAAAAGCTGAGTCAATTGAATTGCAGCTCTTACACTAGCTCCTCTCTCAAAGTACTTTGAAATTCTCGTTTCGTCTGTAAATTTAACAATTTTAGAAATTAGATCATTATTATTATAATTTGTACGTAGCTGAACAATTTGTTCTGCCTCTTGACCAGACTTATGTGATAATTTTATTAATATACAGCGGTCAAAAAAAGCTTCTGGAAGTGGATTTGTCCCAACGTATTCTTGTGGATTTAAAGTGAAGATCGAATAAAAAGTATTAGTTGCTTCTATTCGATCCATTTGGGGGATGTCAATTTTCCTTTCATCCATTGCTGCTAATACACCATTCAATGATTCACTGGGTGCTCTATTCACTTCATTAAAGAAAAAAAGTCCTCCTTCTTGCATTGCCCTAACTAATGGACCTGCAACAAAACTTTGTTTACTAAAGCCTAATTTCATTACTAATGGAGGATCAAACCATCCCCTTATTTTATTTATAGTAAGATTTTCATCCCCATCAACTCTATAGAATGGCCTTAATAAAACAGATGCTAAGGTTTTTGCTAATTCAGTCTTCCCAGTTCCTGAGTCTCCCTCTATCATTACTGGAATTTGGTTGTCTATTGCTGAAATTATTAAACTAATTTCTGAATCTAAACCGATTAAATTCTTTTTACATAGCTTTAGGAGTGAAACAACATCCATTCTGATACACCTAATTATTTATTCGGTTTGAATTCTTTATTCTGCTTCAAGAAGTGATTTTTTTAGTGAAGCAATTCCAGTTTCTTCATTGAATTCAATCCAACCTTCAGAATGAAGATCTTGTAATAATCGTGCTGCAAAGGCTAATTGAATTGCTGCTGATTTTGCCAGTTCTCCAACTGATGCTTGTCGAATGTCCTGTAAAATAAATAATAAAGCAAATTTAGGATTTTTCGCAAGGTTCACTCGTAAAGTCTCAACCACATCTTTAAGTTTTAAGTTAGATTTTTCCAATTTCTTGTTAAGGTTTGTTGTAGCCATTAAATCTTGAGAAATCTTTTCCAAATCTTTCGATAACTCATTCGTTCTTTTTTCTAGTCTTTCATTAGCTGATTCAAAATCCTTTATTCTCGTTTCTAGTGCTCTAATTTTTGTTTCGAAAATATCGCGTTCTCTTTGAGCTTCAGCTTGTTTTGATCGTGAACTATCTGCTATATGTGAAATTTCCTCCTTTGCTTCTCTTTGTGTTTCCAATTCTTTTTGAATTTCATCTAATTCGCTTTCTTTAGTTGTAAGTTGAGTTTTAAGATCATTAATTGTTGATTTTTGTTTTTCTTGTTCAATTTTCAAATTTGAGAATGATTCTAGGAGTTTCTCTTTATCTTTTTCTATAATAGTGATTCTTTCGTTTTTGCTCTTGATTTCGATGTCAAGTTCCTCAATCTTTGATTCTAAACTTAAATTAATCTTACGAGTTTCATTAAGTTCTTCTTGTAAAGAATTTAGCCGATTCTGTAAATGTTCTGACACTTCCTGTGTGTCTCGGTCGCTTCTCTCAGCTTTAATTGATAATTCTCGAAATTCTGCTTCTCGTTGATCAAGGTTCTTTTGTAAATCAGTTAATTTTCTCCTTAATTCAACAGCCTCTTGGGCTGTTTCTCCTGAATCTAGAAGGAGATCCTCATTTTCTTGTTCTAGTTCCTCAATTTTCTCTTCTTGGTTTTTGAGTTCCTTTTCTAGGTTAGAGATCCTCGTTCTATAATCTCTCAGTTCGTTTTTTATAGTTTCGCGTTCTTTCTCTCGATTGTTTAATGTTTCTTTAATTTTAATATTTTCTTCAGCCTGTATGGATAAAACTTGAACCTCTGAGGTAAGATTTCCAATTTCAATATCTTTTTTGGCGAGGACTTCCTGCAATTCTTCTATTTCTAATCGAGTAGCCATAAGAGTGTTGCCAATATTCTCAAATTCTGTTTCAAACTTTTCTTTTTCCATAATTGCTTTTTTAAATTCACGTTGTGATTCATCATAAAGTTTTTGAAGACGATTTAACTCCTGAATAGTTTCTTGTACCTTTTTAGAGTCAATTTCTGGTTTACTTTTTAATTGGGAGATCAAAGCTTCTTTTTCTTCTAATAGAATATTTAAATCATTTATTTTCATCTCGAAAGTGGTAATATCAGAGTTTTGTTCTTTCAATTCTGTATTTTCGCGTTTGAGCTGATCTAATTCCTCTATAGTGATTAATGTGACACTAGTATCCATCAAGTCGAGATTATCTACCTCTTTTAAACCTCGCTTTGAAAATTCAGTATGTGTTGATTTATTTATTTCCTGCATCTTTACTTTCAATCCTTCGAGCATTTTTTCAATATCTTGAAGTGTATAATAAGACTTTGGGGATCTTTGAAGAATATTAAGAGCAGATTTGATTTCAGCAGAGATTTGTTGATCTTGAAGTCGCTCTTGTTCTGCTATACTTTGAATGAATGCTAGTTTTGGGTTTATTTTTGCCAAAAAACACACCTTACTACTTTTTTTTTATTCTGATGAATTTTTGTACTTTTTAAATTTAAAATTGTGGATAATACACCAAAGGAATCAAATCCTCTTTGGATCTTTTTTAAGTTCTAGCAAATTTAACTCGATCCATTTGATTCCTTAACCTGCAAGTTTTGTTTTAAATAACTTAATTCCTTATTAAAATCCGGGATTCGACCTTGATATAGATTGAAAAGGGCAAGATCTAAGTGAGAGGTACCATCTTGAGGTTCATAACCAATCATGGTTAATAGCTTAAAATTTTGTTGCTGAACCATCTTTAAAAATGTTTGTACAGATTCTAGATTTTTCTTAATTACATCTAACACTTTTAGTGCACTTTTTTCTCCAGTAGCAAGGTTTTGGGTAAATGATTCAACTTGTGGGAGTAGAATTGTTCTTAATCGACTTCTTAATTCATCTATATGCATTGAACCATCTTGTGCTAATTGATTTGTCCATTCTAGAATAGTTTCAAAATTGCGAAGACCATTCTTTTCAAGCTTAATCCAGTTCAATAATGTCTCCAAAGCGTCTTCAATAGTCACTAGGTGTTTATAAAGTTCATCTGCTGATTTATCATCTGGAGTTTTAAGAATCTTTTTTAATTCTATTAGTGATTGGTATAAATCTCGAAGACCATTCTGATATAAAGGTATTTTAGCGTTATTTTTTTCAGGTAATGCCATTCTATATCGACTCTCTTTTTTCTTCATAAAGAAAGATATGAAGTTTCTTTAAGGAATATACTACGGGTAATTATGTGATGTATATTTTAAATGTATTCAATATGATGACACTTGGGTTACTTTTTTATTCCTTTAAAAAGAAGAGAAGGGCTTTAAAGGAGTTTTGCTTGGATTAGGGGGACTTGACCTATAGCTATTCCTCCATCTCCACAGGGAATTTGATGATGGTAAATTATCTTTTTTCCTAGGTTATTCGCTTCCAAGATTCGATAAAATTCAGAAAATATTACCCTATTGAATGCAACTCCCCCAGATAATCCCACCTTAGATGCTCCATGCTGATTTAAGCAATCTATTGCTACCATTGCAAAGGATTTCGCTATTGCTAATTCAGCTGCATATGCTATTTCAGGTAAAGAGCTATTGGATTGGATCTCATTCCAGATTTCAAATATAAAAGGAGAAGTTTCTATAATAATCTTACCTCCTGACTTAGTAGAAATTGGTAAATCAAAATCTAAATTTTTAGAACGCTTTTTTGCCTTCTCAGCTAAAGATTCTAACTTGATTGCGGGTTCTCCTTCATAAGTTCTTTCACGAGAAGCTCCAAGCATAATACTAATTGTATCTAGAATACGACCTGTACTAGATGTCTGTATAATCTTTTTAGATGTATTTTTAGATAAAGAATGGGTGATTTGAGTACTAAGAATCTGATAATCATCACGTTGAGGTATCCAAGTTAGCCATGGTAATGATTGAAGACAAACAGTTAAGTCATCAATATTGAATCCTTTCAGAAGTATGGAAAGAAGAACTCTAAGAGGATCAACTATAGCTTTATCGCCTCCAAAAAGTATTTGATTTTCTAAATGTGCTACCCGAGTAAATTCTTCATAATTACCCAATAAAATTTCACCTCCCCAAATATTTCCATCAGATCCAAAACCTGTGCCATCCAATGCAACACAAATTATTAAATCATCTGGATTGGCTTTTCCATCCAACGATAATCCGCTTAAGTGAGCATGATGGTGTTGAAATTGATAAAAGGGCACATGAAGTTCCTCGGAGAGTCGATACCCCAATTTTGTGGTAAAAAAATCAGGATGTAAATCACCACCAATGGCTTCGATATTCTTTATACCTAATAACTTTCTGAAATGTTGAATTGAATCGTTAAAAAAATCAATGTTTTCGAGTGTAGACATATGACCGATGTGTTGAGTAGCAAAACATTGATTTTTAAGTCCTAAAGCTCCCACATTATACATTTCAGCTCCCAATGCTAATACATTAGGAGAGGGAGTAGTCCAAGGAAGAGAAATCGGTTCAGGTACATAACCACGACTTTTACGAATAAACAAAGGCCGAGAAGAGCTTGGTAGATCATGAATTCTTAATACACTATCATCAGCACGTTGAAAGATTTCTCGATCATGCAATAAAAAATAATCTGCTATTGGGGATAAATCAGAAATAATCTGTGAATTATTAATCAATGTAGGTAAATTACTTGGATTTGCAGATGTCATAATCAAGGCTGGTTCAGTAGTATTATTCGCAAGTAACACATGAATACCTGCATATGGAAGCATAACTCCGATGTTATGAAGTTTTGGAGAGACAAATTGCGAAAGAAAATAATCTTTATTCTTATTTAATAAAACAATTGGTCTTGCTAAGCTATGGAGAATTTTCTCTTCATCTTCACTGCAATAAGCAAATGATTTAACCTTTGGAATATTCCCAGACATAACAGCAAACGGTTTTTCCCCTCTAGCTCCCTTCCATTGACGTAATCGAATTATTGGATCATCTTGTAGTGTACTACAAGCAAGATGAGTTCCTCCTATTCCTTTAATAGCAATAATATACCCTTCTTTAATTAAAGTATTAATCTCCTGCCATTTTGATTGAAAGCTAAGAGGATCAATAATTATATTTCCTTTTTTATCAATTAATGAATATTTAGGACCACAGTTCCAACAACATGTAGTTTGTGCATGGAATCTACGGTCATTAGGATTAGAATATTCAGTTAAACAATCATTACATAATGGAAATTGATCCATAACTGTACGTGGGCGATCATATGGGAGAGACGTAATTACAGTAAAACGAGGGCCACATTCAACACACGAAGTAAAGGGATAAAACTTCCGACGAGGATCTGAAGTCATTTCTTCAATACAAATATTACAAATAGGTAGATCTGGTGGAATATAACCAGAAGATCCTTGCATCAGTGAACTTTTTTCAATTTTAAATGAATGATAATTGTCTAAAATATCATTTTGGACATTAAAAGCTGTTTGAAAGGATTCATAACGAGCTAGTGGAGGTTTTTTATTTTTAAGATCCGCTATAAAACTATTGATGCTAGTTCTAGTTCCTTTAATCTGTATTTCAACTCCTGCATCCCCACGATTTAATACAAATCCTTGAAGATTATGATTTACTGCAATATTATATACAAAAGGACGAAATCCAATCCCTTGCACAACACCTGTTATTGTTATAGTACAATACAAAGGAAAACCACAATTAGGCTGAAATCTAAATTTTATCAAATTATTACCGTATATAATCTCCTCATGTAAAGGAAAAAAGACGAGATTAAACTAATGGATGAACATGAAAAAAATAATTAAACTTATCAAAGATAAAAAATTTACAATATTTAGTGATTCTAGACCAATAGAAGGGGTATAATTAAGAATGTGTCTTGCAATTCCCGCTCAAGTTGTTAATTTTATTGATAAGACGATGATTCTAGCTGATTTTGGACAAGGTGTTAAAAGAGAAATAAGTATTGCTCTACTTCCTGATGAGGTGAAGCAAGGAGACTGGATATTAATCCATACTGGCTATGCAGTATCTAAGATTGAACCCCAAGAAGCTAAAGAGATTCTTACACTTTGGGAAGAAATATGGGCATCTGAAAAGGAATCTTCTACACCCTCAACTTAAAGGGGAAGACTCAACAAACCCGAGGAATTGGTTCACCAACAGGTTTATCTAATATTCTATGACCCCCAATTCGGGTTTTAAGTAATACTTGGCCTTTTCTATTAGATTTTGCCTCACCAATAATTGCAGCTTTCTTTCCTAATTTTGAACGTTTAATTTCATTAAGAATTTTATCTGCGTCCTCAGGATGAACCGCGAGAATTGCTTTTCCCTCATTTGAGACCAATAAAGGATCTATTCCAAAAATTTCAGAAATTATCCTTACTTCTTCTTTAACTGGTATTGTAGCTTCCTCTAACCAGATAGAAACAGCTGATTTTTTAGCCCATTCATTTAGAACACTGGCTAACCCCCCTCGTGTAGGATCTTTCATCGCATGTATCCTATACTTTAACAAAGGAAGAATGAGGTCAATTAAGGGGGCAACATCCGATTCAAGTGTAGTTTCTAACTCAATACCTTCTCTAATTGCTAACATAGCAAATCCATGGTCACCTAAAGTTCCTGTGGAAATTATTTTGTCGCCAGGTTTTATAGAACTGTCAGTTATTCTCATATTGGGAGGAATCACACCAAATCCAGTTGTATTAATAATTAATGTAACTTCATTCATTGCTGTTCTTGGCATAACCTTAGTATCACCTGCAACAATAGCAATCCCATATTTTGAAGAAATATCGGATATTGTTTTAATTATTTCCCCTAATTCCTGAAATGAAAATCCTTCTCTTATTATTAGTGCTAATGTTATAGCAATTGGTTTTGCTCCCATCATTAGGAGGTCATTTATTGTACCTGAAATAGCTAGAGTCCCAATATTTCCTCCGCGAAAGAAAATGGGTGTCACAGTATATGAATCTGTTGTAACAACAATATTATAATTCTGATTAGCAAAAGGAATAATTGCTCCATCATCAAATGCTTCTACCCCTAATGCATTTTCTGAAGTTTTTTTTATTGCTATTCTATTGGCTATAAATTCAATTAAGAAGTCCATCTTCTTACCCCCATGACCCATGTCCAACTCTATAATTCGTGTATTATCTGTCGTTTCTAGTCACCTGTATACATTGATAATTACATATTATCGAAATATAGTGAAAAGAGCTTAATTTATAGAAATTAATAGTTTTCTTAATTTTTCTTCGTTAAAATTAATCCTTGATTTAACCATTTGATACTTAAATGAAAAGACGAAAAACCACTTAAAAATATCCTCGATTTGATTTGGATTAATTAATAGGTTGTTCTAAAAATATGACAAAAGAATATTATGATTGGGTTCTTTTTGGTGATCATATTCAAACAATGGATTCTATAAATCCTTCTGTAGAAATGATAGCAGTAAAGAATGATAAATTTGTTTATGTTGGTTCTCATAAAGAAAAATTCCTGAAAAATACAACAAATTTCACCAATCTTGCTGAAAAAGCGATCATTCCTGGGTTTATTGATCTTCATACACATCTTTGGAAGGATTCTGGAATTTTATCAGTTGATTTATCAAATATATTAACCTATAGAAAAACATTAGATAAAATTGAAGAAGAGATTTCAAAGAAGAAACCAGGTGAATGGTTATTTGCTTCAAATTGGGATGAATCAAAATGGCTTGATTCTAAAAAATATATTCAAAAAGTAGATTTAGATATAATTGCCCCAAAAAACCCTGTGTATGCGAAAAGAGAGGATGGACATTTAGTAGTAGTTAATAGTCTTGCATTTAAAGCTTTAAATCTTGATTTAAACCATCCTGGAGTAGACAAAGATTCAACTAGAATTCCTTCAGGTATATTAAAGGATGTCTGGATTGATATGACACCATTTTACCAAAATTTAATTCCCAATAGTATTGAAAAAGCCGCTTCTTTCGCTGCATCAAAAGGTATTACATCTGTTGTTGATAATTTAACTATAACACCTGAAGGACAGAAAAATATACTGAAAGCTTATTTTACATTGGATACTGGGAAGAAATTAGGAATTCGAATTTTTCTTAATCCGACTCGAAATTCTCTTAAGCAATTTCATGCAATAGGAATGACTCAAAACTGGGGTTCGTCTTATCTCCGTTTCTCTGGATTCAAAGGTTTTTATGATGGAGCTTTGGGGGCCTATACCGCTTTATTGAGCTCTAGATATGAGGATATTGATACGAATGGCGAAATTTTCTTAAATGACGATGAATTAGTAGCACAAATCAAATTTGCTGAAGAAAATGAATATACCATTTGTATTCATGCAATTGGAGACCAGGCAATTGAGCGTTTGCTAAATTGTTATGAGAAGGCGTTAAAAGGATTAGGAAAAACATTTACTGAAAGACGTCATAGAATTGAGCATGCTGAATGTATTTCAAATCCTCAAATTCAAAAAGCAAAAGAACTTGGAATAATATTATCTATGCAACCAAACTTTTTAAAATGGCAATATCCAGGGCAGTTGTATGAACAAAGACTTGGAAAGGATCGTTTTCTGAAACTCAATCGATTTAACACTATTTTGACTCATAAGGCTCATCTTTGCTTTGGTTCAGATAATATGCCCCTTGATCCACTTTTTGGGATAAGAGAGGCATTAATTTTTCCATCTCATGAGGTACAAATACCCCTGATGGAGGCTGTAAAAGCTTATACTATTAATAATGCTCATGCCTTGTTTATGGAGTCATTACTAGGTAGCATAACTAAAAATAAGTACGCAGATTTTGTTATTTTGAAAAAACCTCTTAATTCAATTGATCCTGAAGAAATAAACTCAAATTTAATTGACTCTACTGTTGTCGGTGGCTCTATCATTTATCAATCAGAATAAAATTAAAGGAATTATTAATGAAATGAAACCTAAAGTACTTTGTACACATCGTATCCCAAAAGAAGGTATTATTTTATTAGAAAAAAACTTTGAAATAGAAGTTTTAGACAAAAATCTATCTATTGATGATCAACTTAAAGAAAAATTGCCTGAAACTAAGTATTTAATACCATTGTTATCTATTCAAATCACAAAACATCATATGGAGCTCGCTACTAACCTTAAAGGAATAGTTAACTATGCTGTAGGTTATAATAATATTGATATTGAAGCAGCAAAAGAATTTGGTATAAAAGTAACAAATACACCTGATGTTTTGACCAATGCAACAGCTGATTTAGTTTGGGCTTTAATATTAGCTGTTACACGAAGGATAATAGAAGGCGATAGCATTTGTCGACGAAATGCGTTTTCTGGTTGGTTTCCAGAATATATGTTAGGTTATGAAGTCACAGGAAAAACACTGGGAATTATAGGTGCAGGTCGAATTGGGAGTGCCGTGGGAAAACGAGGAATAGGCTTTGACATGAAAATTATTTATCATTCAAGGACAAGAAAACCTGAATTAGAAGAAAAATTTGGATTCATTCATTATCCTAGTTTAAAGAATCTACTAAAGGATGTTGATATTCTTAGTTTAAATGTTCCTTATACTGAAGAGACTCACCATTTAATATCTAAAAATGAGTTAGAAGTAATGAAATCTTCTTCTTATTTAATTAATACGACTCGTGGAAAAGTAATAAATGAAACTGACCTGATTGAAGCACTTGAGACTGGATTGATAGCAGGAGCAGGATTAGATGTTTTTTATGATGAACCTTTTATTTCTGAGCGAATGAGAAAGCTGAAAAACATAGTTATGACACCACATTTAGGATCTGCAACAACCAACGCAAGAAATGCAATGGCAGTAATGGTTGCAAATAATATTATAGCAATTGAGGCTGGAAATAGGCCTCCTAATTTAATTCCAGAATTGAATAAAAAAAAATAAAAGGTCTATCATTGAATTTGATGAAGAGACCCTTTACAATACGGACAAACAGAAACTTCCGTTCTACTCAGATCATCATAACAATTTTTACAGATCATTCTAGAACACTGCGTACATTGATATGCTGAATCAGTTGAAGGGTGTTTTGATCCATCTAATTGGCAATAGAATGATTTTCTCTCATCAGGGAAGTACGAATATCCTTTTTCAGTGATGACCTTTGCCCCACAATGTTTGCAATATTTACTACCAGGAATTATTGTTTGTCCACAGCTCGTACAATTATTCGACGATGCAGGAGTAGTTACGTTGGAGGATCCATAGTCCCTTCCGATCAATTTTGCCCCACAATTCTTACAATAAATATCTCCTGCCCTATAGTCATATCTACATCTTTGACACTGACCACTGGAAGATGTTGTAACAACATCAGCAGAAGGAGCCGTTGAGGGGGTAACTGGAGTAACTGTTGTAGTATCTGGAGGTTGACTTTTTCTAGATCTGCGTTGAATTAACGCGATGATTAAAATAATTACAATTATTGCTCCAATAACTAAAAGAATTGGTCTAAAATCAGTCCATCGATCTGTATGGGTTACTCCAGTCTCATAAGAAACATCGAACGTGATTTCGACAGAATAATCAGGATTAACAAACGGATCCAAGTAGACAAAGAAATACCAAGTACCACTACTGGGTACTACAAAGGTACTCTCAGGAACTGTCTCAGTAGGGCCAATATTAACAGGAGCTGAACTGAAGTCATAAACATCTTCAGCAATATAATCAACGATGAAATCGATGACTGCAGGAGTTGCATATGGGTTATACCATACAAGGTACCAATCTTGAGCATATGGAATGATAAATTGATTACTATAATTCCCACTACCAATATATTCATCCTCAGGTACAATTGTTTCCCAATTATTCCATTTATTTAGATCATTCGCGTCTGCAATGAAAAATTCTATTTCACCTGACACCACTTCAAAAGAATAATCCAAAGATGACCCAGGTTTCAAGAAATACCCTAGGTATTGATAGTCATGATCTGCTTGAACAACCATATCATTTTCACTATAGGTTCCTGAACGTTGAGAAGTTGCTGGAAAAGCTTCAAATGGATGATTTGCTATGATAAATGTTACTCCTTGACCCGAAGGACTGATAGCTTCCATCGAATATGTTATAGAACCACCGGTTGACATAGTTTCTCGTTCATACCAATATTCATTATAATATAATGTCTGAGTATCTCTATAATTAACCAATCCATCTGATGAGGCATTAGTAAATGGATATGGAATAATTGCCAGACCAATAATTGGTATTATTAGGAGGACAATTATAATTGCTAAAGCTGCACCTCCACCCCAATATACAGGAGCATAATACCATGGTCTTCCAGGATATCCCCACCACCAGTTCCAATACCACCAACGTCGGTACCATGGTCTATAATAAGGTCCCCAATAATGTCTATGAGGACGTCTCCAAAAAGTGGAACGACCTGTACTTTGACGACTAGGTGATCGTGAGACTGTCCTTCGTGCTCCAGTACGACCAAATGGACGTCCTGAAGATCTCACACTGCCTACTCGAAAGCTACCACTTCCGCCTCTAAACCCTCCTCCTCGAAATCCGCCTCCTCCACCTCCTCCTCCACGGAATCCACCACCGCCACCGCGAGGCATTGTTTAGTCCTCCTTTATGGTTACTGATGTTTCACGAAAGAAATACTCTCTGGAAACAGCTAGGATAAGTGCAAGAATTGCAATAAAACCAAGAATTAATCCTAGAATATCAATCGAAGCCCCGGAAATAATGTCAGTAACCATTAAAACTAAAAATATGCTCCATTGAATAATTAGATTGATTAGGCCAACTAAAAATCCGATTCCTTTCCAATTCCGACGAATTTTAACTAACTGATAATCAGCATATGACCATTGATAAAGTGCAAAAACGCTAAAAAGTCCTAGAATAAGGAAAATAAACCCATAAATCGTGAGACCCCAACCTAAAAGTTGAAATTTTGTAGGAAATTCAATGTATCTAAAGAAATAACCTTGACCATGAGCATCAAAGAGATAATAGGTAGCCTCATAACTTCCTGAGGTAATTAGTGGTGCCTTTAGAAATCCTGTTATTCCAAGCAGTGGAGCAAATATCCCAAACAAGAGATAAATAATAGTCATAAACATTGAAAAGAGAAAATTAATTAATCTGGGATTAGATACTGCAATTAATCCTTTTTGATCCTCATATTTTTCTGGAAGAAAACCCCAGCAATCCATGATCGTAGCAACTCCTAGAAGTTTATCATTCTCAATAACTGGAATGACTGATACATCTAGATCACGCATACGATTAAATGCTACAGAAACTGGAGTCACTTTTTGGACTGGTTCGATTTTGTACATGAAATCAGTTACTTTGGCAACCTGAGTATCAATACCCTCTGCGACTGCTCCACTAACTATATCGAAATCAGCTATAACTCCAAGTACTTTTTCATTATCATCAACTACAATTAAATCTGGAATACCAAGCTCCTTCATTTTAAGAGCTGCATCCTTAACAGATGCTTTCGACGATATTGTATCATATTCATCGTCTATTGCATCCAAATCTTCAATTAAAAACTCTTTTTTACTTGACAAAGGATTCTTATCTCCATTAATCATTCATGTTAAATTTAAATAGCAATATGAGATTAAATAGCTCAGATGACATTATCCAAAGTGAGTTATTATAAATCTTTTAATCCAAGAACATAGAAGAAAAAAATTACCATAATCAATAAATACGCTAAAGAAGGTTAAAAGTTTATTAGTTTCTATAGAACTTATCTATTCACCTTCTATTTATGCGAATAACGTTATTCCTTGACTTGCTAAGTTAGAAAATTTTTTTAAGGTTCAATAATAATTTCCTTCTGAATGCTTACAGAAAATGATCTAATAAAGATCGAAAACCACTTTTATGGACAAAAGGTAAATTACTAATAATTATGTATAAGAAATACTCACTAAATTTAATAAAGAGAATTAATTCATGTACTAAACATTCTTTTTAGACGAGATAAAGGATTGCCAAATCGTGGAGAGGAATTATTGATAGGATTGGGAAAAGAACTTCAAATTGCATCTACTAAGTCAGCTTAGGGGATACAGATATGGACAGAGTATCAAAATGATCCTGATGCCAGAGACAAGGAGTTAAAGATAAAATCTAAAAATTTAGTTCTGTGAATGAAAATTGTTTTGGTTTTTTCACATAATTTTTAATATTAGACATATTTAACTAAATTACACTTTCTTCGATTCGAAAGTTTAAAGGTGTCAAACGGTTTATAATTTCTGTCACTGGAATATCAGAAATCCGGATTGATGTTACACGACCCATGGAACGACCTTGGTTGTGCCGATTCATGACTTCTAGTTGAATCAGTCCTAATTTATTTAAATCCCTCAAATAACTCCATACCTGAGTCTGTCGTCGTGGTCTAACCCCAGCTTCATCACATATTTCAATGTAGGATTGTTTCACTTCTGGAGTGGTTGCAAACAATTTTTTTTCATTCTGTAATAATTTTGCGGTACTTAAAAGGAGTATTTTTTGGTGTGTATTCAAATCATCTAGTAACGACTTTTCTATTGGTAGAATAGTTACTATTGCATTTCTCACATGCTCATTTTTTATATGATTTTCATTTTCCTGATCTGCTATTTTAGCAGCTCGCCAAAGTAAATCGATTGCAAACCGTGCGTCACCGTTCTCTTCTGCTAAACTTGCAATAAGATCAATAAGATCGTCATCATAACTTTCCTCCTTCAATCCTTCCTCTGCACGGCTGTAAATTATATCATAGAGCTGAGCTCTCGTGTAAGGCTTGAAAAATATGTAATTTTGACCCAAAGAGGATGCAGTAGAAAGATCTAAATAATGACGAAAATTTTCATCTCGTGTAATAAGTAAGAGATTGAAACGGGCCTCTATTTTTTCATTTGATTGCCCAAGATCTTCTCTTCCTGATGGAGCCTCTTCAAGACGGGAGAGTGAGTAAAGAAAATCAGTTCTTTCCTCTGGAAGCAAGTAATCAATCTCATCAAGAACTACTAAAACGACAAGATTCTGCTCATATAACAGGAGATTGAACATACGGACAAGTTCATCTACCCCAAAGCCACGAAGTGGAAATCCAGGCACAAGTTGTCTAAGAAGTGTTGTTAATATTAAGTGTGGTGTTTTAGTTTTTCGACAATTAATGTGAAAATATTTAAAAAGTGGTTTACCATACTTCCACTCTCTCCTCATGTACTTGATAAGATCTCTTCCAAATCTTCGCGAAATAGCTGTTTTTCCTGTCCCAACTGGACCATAAATTACCACTTTTCGACTTGATGAAGTAGATTCAGTAATAATTGATCTAAAAAAAGATGCTAAGGTTTTCATTTCGGTTTCTCGATGCCATATCCGTTCAGGAATATAATGACCTGTAAAAATATTTTCTCCATCCTCTTTGAATACACTTAATTGTGAGCTAAATAAAGTAGTGAAGTTTGTTGGTTCTTGAGAAGGCATCTTTATTCACTAATTTTTTTTGTCGGAGGGAGGAGCACCATTTTCAGTTTTCTCTCTGACTTACTAAATGAACTCTATACCTTATTAATAATAGTACAACACCGTTCAATCAAACATTGAATGAAATAATTCACTTCTACAATTTAAAATTAGGTTTTACTACTTCTTAAATTGTGGATAAGGAAAGGAGATAAAGATTTTTTACCCAAATTTACACCTATATGCTTTTAATTTTGCTTTAGTATTGATCTAGATCTTTTAAGAAAGAATAAGTTTTAATGAGTCCCATACTTGGAAAAGCAAATTTGGGAAGATAATAATTTTAGATCAATTATTAGTTAAAATCGAAGCCCTCAGAGAGACCAGATTGAAAATAACAAAAATGAACTGTTTTCATCCATTCTGTTAATTAAATCAAAAGAATTAGAGAAGTAGTGCTAATACGAGCATTATGTCTTTTCTCATTAATAATAAAGACTATAGATTCAATTCCTTAATCATTTTTATTCTGCATGGACAAAATCATATATCTTTCATTTGGATTCATTACTCTCCTTAGTTATAAACTAAGTTATGGAGGGTATATTCACAAAAAACAGAGTAATAGAGATGAAATATTTGCCCCCTCGTAAAAAAAGGACTTCTTCAGACCTTGATGTTGAAGAAATAGATGACAATGAAGCTACTGAATCAAGTGGTTCAAATGAAAATGAAACTTTTTCTTATACAACATCATCTGGTCCAAGAAAAGAAATCTCTGAACTTCCTGGAATTGGTCCTGCTACTGCAAAAAAGCTACAGGATGCTGGTTTTGGAACTTTAGAGTCATTAGCTACCGTTAGTATTGGTGAATTGGTTTCAGTAGGTAATCTTGGAGATGCTACTGCACGTAAAATTATACAATCCGCTCGTGACGCATTAGATTTTGGATTTGTCACTGCAGAGGAAGTATTAGAGCGAAGACGCAATATGTTGAAAATTACAACAGGTTCTTCAGCTCTTGATGATTTATTTGGTGGAGGTATTGAAACTGGGTCTATGACAGAATTTTATGGAGAATTTAGGACTGGAAAGACCCAAATAGCTCATCAATTATGTGTTGCTGCTCAGCTTCCCCGAGAAATGGGGGGATTAAATATTGATGGAGAAGAGCCAATAAAAGTCGTTTATATCGATACAGAGGGAACTTTTCGCCCTGAAAGGATATTAAATATGAGTAAACGCTGGGATGGACAACTAAACATTAAACAAACTTTGAAGAATATTATGCATGGCCGTGCGTACAATTCTGATCATCAAATGGTACTTGCAGAAAAGGTTGCCAAAGATAGTCAAAGTCAACCTATTGGTCTGCTTATTGTTGATTCCTTAATAGCGCATTTCAGAGCTGAATATGTAGGTCGTGGAACCCTCGCAGGTAGACAGCAGAAACTCAATCAACATATTCATACTCTTCTTAAAATCGCTGAAGTAGGCAATTTAGCTGTTATTGTAACGAATCAAGTTCATTCAAAACCAGATATGTTTTTTGGAGATCCAACAGCACCTGTAGGAGGGAATATTGTTGCTCACGCGAGTCAAACTAGAGTCTATTTGCGGAAATCGAAAGGTGAACGACGTATAGCTAGAATAGCAGATTCTCCATTACTTCCTGAAAATGAAACAGTTTTTGCAATTACTAGTGATGGAATTATTGATGTTGGATAATTTTTCCTTTTCTCCATGAGGGTTTTTATTATTACACCCTCTTTTTTCTTTTTTCTTCAGCTAGTTAGGTATAACATTTGAAATCAAAGTTTTTAACGAATTATTTTTAAACCAATATTTAATTTACTCTTTATTCTTCCTCTTCCCTTCAACCCTAGGTTTGAATTTTGATTTATTACAACAAATATGAAGGAAAAAGTAATGAAACAATATTCTATAATAATAACGGGTGCAATTGGAGCAGGAAAGTCTACCCTCTGTTGGGAGATCTATAAGTATCTTAAAGGGTTCACAGATTCACTAGGGGGAGTCATTACTTTACAAAATGAAAAAAAATGGTTTTATCTCATTGATGAAAACAAAAAGATTTCATTTGAAGCAATAGAATCAGAGGAATTTCTCGTTATAGGTAATTACAAGGTAAGTAAAAACAATCTTCAAATTGCAAATCAAAGTATAAGAGCTTCTTTAGGAAAAGATTTCCTTTTTATTGATGAAATTGGCTTCTTAGAGCTACAATTTCAAGGATATTATGAAATCCTTGATTTAGTTATGAAGAGAAGTCAAAGCAATATATTTGTCGTTAAAGAGAGAATTCTAAAGGAATTAATAAGGAAATATCCAATGCTTGAAGATTATGAAATCGTTAAAGTCTTTAATCACAATATTGAATTTCCACTTGAAAGTATTAAAAAATGCTTTAATCTTGAAAATTCATCCTAAAAAAAAAAAGAATAATAACTCACTTATTTTGGGAAAATTGAACTCTAGATTTTTCAAATTTTAAATTGGAGAAAGTAACAAATGACAACTGAGAAATATATAGGAGCTATTGATCAAGGGACAACTGGCACACGGTTTATGATTTTTGATAATGCTAGTAACCTACTAAGTTCTTCTTATAAAGAACATAAACAAATTTTTCCTAAACCTGGATATGTAGAACATGATCCATTGGAAATTTGGAGGAATACAGATTATGTTATTCGTGAAGCATTAAATAAAGCGAAAATACCTTTCAAAAGATTAAATGCTATTGGTATCACAAATCAAAGGGAGACAACAATTGTTTGGAATAAAAAAACAGGTAAACCTATTCATAATGCAATTGTTTGGCAGTGTACACGAACAGCAAATATATGTGAGAAATTAAAAAATGAAAATTATGAAGCATTAATAAAGGAAAAAACTGGTTTAGTAATCGCAACTTATTTTTCAGGGCCTAAAATTGCATGGATTTTGAACAATTTACCTGATGCACGAGTATTAGCCAATAAAGGAGAAATATTATTTGGAAACATTGATTCATGGATTATTTGGAATATAACTGGAGGTAAAAATCATGGTACACATGTTACGGATGTTTCAAATGCATCAAGAACCATGTTAATGAATTTGAAAACTTTAAAGTGGGATGATGACCTTCTTGAAGTCTTTAAAATACCCATAGATATTTTACCTGAAATTAGACCTTCTTCGGATCCTGAATTCTATGGTTATATGAACTTTTCAGATGTTAAAGATACAATTCCAGTAGCAGGCGATTTAGGGGATCAACAAGCAGCTTTGTTTGGCCAAACATGTTTTGATGTGGGAAATGCAAAAAACACCTATGGAACAGGAAACTTTTTGTTAATGAACACAGGTAATAAGATAGTTGAATCCAAAAGTGGGCTTATAACCACGGTTGCTTATGGAATTGGTAAAAATAGTGTAAATTATGCATTAGAAGGAAGTATCGCAATTGGAGGAGCTGCAATCCAATGGTTACGTGATCAGTTAAAGATTATATCTTCTGCTTCTGAAAGTGAAGATTTAGCTTTATCTGTTCCTGATAATGGTGGTGTTTATTTTGTACCTGCATTTGTTGGATTATTTTCCCCTTACTGGGATGCGACCGCAAGGGGAACTATAGTAGGTTTGACTAGAGGAAGTAATCGGGGACATATAATGCGTGCAGTATTAGAGTCAATTGCTTTTCAATCTTATGATGTTTTTGAGGTAATGGAAAAAGATAGCAGAATCAAACTTAAAAGTTTAAGAGTGGATGGTGGTGCATCCAAAAACAATCTATTAATGCAAATCCAAGCTGATCTACTTAATATTGAATGTATTAGGCCAAAGACAGAGGAAACTACAGCTTTGGGGGCTGCTTATGCTGCTGGATTGGCTACAGGTTATTGGAATACCTTAAAGGAGCTTAAAGAGAAGTGGGAGATTGATTACATCTTCACACCTAAATTGGATAATAAAATTCGACTTAAAATGATTCATTATTGGAAAAAGGCTGTTTCAAAGTCTCGTGGATGGCTTGAACCTTGATAGAATATTATCCTTATTCTCCCTCTTCTTCCACCAAGTAATTAGCAAGATCCAAAAGATTTTCAAAAATATTATCAGGAGAAGCTATGTCAAGAATTTTTTGATTCGTATAACCTGTTGTTACACCAAAAGTTTTTAATCCCACAGATTTACCTGTCAGAATATCCCCTCCTAAATCTCCCACAATTCCACACATTGAAGCTTCAAACCCAAATTTCTTAATAAAGTAATCTATTCCATCTTTTTTATGCTTTCCAAATTCACCGGAAGTAAGAATATCCTCAGATTCGAAAAATCTATTTCCTTCAAGGTATTTCTGTAAAAAAAGGTCAATTTTCTTTCTTGAGGAATAACTCAAAATAGCTAATTTAATACCAAACGAACTCAATATTTCTATAGCATCTTTTACATTAGAGGTTGGCTTTGCTTTTGAAAAGTTTTTAGAATGGGTTCTACTTAAATGAAACACAGCTCTTATTGATTTGAAATTTCCAAAACCGAGAGATCTTGATGCATTAAATGATGCTTTAATGATAATCCATTTTACATTTCTTTCTTTATGACTAATTTTTGAGAATGTTGTGTGTTCTGCTGTATATAATACTTGATTTATATCGAGGCTCAAATAATCGGCAATTAATTGAAAATAATATCTTTTTTATCTACTAATGTCCCATCAAAATCAAATATGAGAGCTTTAATAAAAGAAAGTGAAGAATTAGGCATTTTACAGGATTCACTCGATAATTATAGGATTATAAAATTCAATCATACATCAAAATTTATTATTAAAAATGCTATATAGTATTATAGTATTTAACACATACACCATATTAGTATACTTTTTGAAACAGAGAAGATCAACTCCATTAGTAAGTCTATAGTAAAAATGACTAGAATAATGTGAGTAGATTTGAAATTCGATCTTGAAAATCCCTTATT
>JAEOUE010000014.1 GCA_016839515.1 Candidatus Hodarchaeum mangrovi | reverse complement strand
TCATCCTCTAATTCTTCTTTTATTTCTTCTTCTTGAGGACTTACTACAATTTTCTTTCTGGTTTCTTTTGATTCTATTAGAGATAGTACCCAGTCATCTAATAAATCCTCATCTAATCCATTTAGTAGTCCTTTCAAAGTATCTTTTATTTCCGTTGGAGTGTCTGCAGTAGGATCCTTTGAATAAATTAATGGTGCAACATATTTACCTCGACTGCGTTCAGCACCCGGAACAGGTAAAATTGGTTCGCCTCTGTGTTTCTTAGCTATTGATGCCTTTCTTCTCCAAATACCTTTTCTTTTATCATATTCTACTTGGCTAGTGGAACCAGAAGCTTTTACCATTTCAAAAATATGAGCGACTTTGTTTTTTGATAACATTAAATATATTATTAACTTCATTCTCTCTGTTGTTGAAAATTTATTTACATTACCTGTTTGTATCCTTGTTTTAAAGTTTATTTTTTCTTCAGGAGAAATTTGAGCATCATCAATGGAATTAATTAGTAATTCAATCATTTTTGGATCTAATTGCTCTTTGGTGGCAAACTGTTTTCGGATTTTTTGGAAATTCTGCTGCATTTCAGGTGGTAATCTTTGTATTATTTTATTAGCTACGCCTGCCTTACCAAGTAAAACAGAGATTGTTCGATAACAATCAATAGTCCAACTTTCTAAAGCTCTCATAGCTCTACCACGCAGTTGCTGCCAAGCTGTAATATCTCTAGTAGCTGTAGCATCGATGAGTATATCGGGTGTTCTTACATCCCAACCAGTTCGTGCCCAAGAAGATACAAAAACCAATTGAATTGGTAAATCTTCTGCATCTATAAAATCAGAGACTAAATCATAAATAAGTTGTTTTTGTCTTCCAGATGGCATATTCAAAAAATAATAATCCTGTAATTCACCAGCAGCTGTTTGTAAAGTTCCTTTCTTTGCATATTCAATTTTCCTTGCTATAGTAGCATAATCATAAAGCTTTTGAATGATATTTTTAATTCTGACAGATGGGTTGTCTATCCTATCTTTTAGCATATTAACTGATAATAATAAACCATCATCTAAGATATGCATTTCATCAATGAATTTCTCTAATGGCTGAAATACTTTTCTTGAAAATTCACTAAATCTAGCTCTGTAAACCTTTTTTAAAGTAGAAGCATATTCGACCATCAATTCTTTAAAAGTAAGATAAATAAAATTACTGAGTTGTTCTTGAAATGGAAGCTCATAAATTAATTCCATAAAAATTCTTTCAGTTAGTTTATCAATAATCACTTCTTTTCTTATGAAATCAGCCATCATAACCTGAAGTGGTTTTTCAAGCTCCGGATTGTAACTTATATACATTTCAGATGATTGAACAGCAATTGGATTATATTTGATTATATCAGTACCAAGAGTTTGAGCAAAACTGCCACCAACTCCTGAAAAGCCAGGTGAACCAATACCAGAGTCATCTTCTATTTTGATTGTTCTTCCGGTGTCAAAAATAACTACCCCTTTAACATCTCTAATTTCTTCTTCAGCATTTATAATGGATTGAAATGTTCCAACTCTACCCTCACCAATTTTAGTTCTAGCCCAAATATCTAAAGTTTTATAGATACCAACCATTGTTGAACACATAATATCCCTAACTTTCTTGATGGTTTCTCTCCTATCCTTTGTTTCTTTTCTAATATTATAGATTGTTTGTCTTTTTAGCATTCTTTTTCCATATTTTTCACTTGTAATCATTTTTTGCAAGCTAGGAATTCGAATTAGCTGTTCTAAACGAATAATTAATTTTTCTGTTTCATCAACTATTTCTCGAGCAGAATTTGGATGTTGTGAATTATGAGCTAATGATATATCTGACCAACTATTGTAGATTTGTATTGTAAGAACCATATTAACATCTGATAAGGATAAGGGTCCTTTATCTTTGCCTGGAGCCCACTCATTAAATTTCGCTTTTAGTTTTTCTGTTACCATCTCACTTCGATAGCTTTGATACATCCCTATTAATTCCTTACATATGAATAACCGATCATTCATAGGTATTTTTTGGAATTCACGTCTTAAATTATTGTATCCAAAATAACTCCAAAGTTGTTTCATATTTACTTTAATTTCATTGTGAATTTCTCGAATAGCTTTTTCTCGTCCTGAATAAGCAAAAGTAACTCCTAATTCTGCTATTGGAGCAACAAATCCATGTAAAACAAGTTCCTTCTCAGGGACAATGTAAATAAGCTTCATTCCTAATTTTTTGAAAGCTTTTTCATATGATTTTGCTGTTCCTGAGAATCCTATAAGATTTTCAATATGTGCTCCTTTAAATAATTTAACAATTCGTTTTGCTACTTCATAAGTGGCACTTGTTTCTTGTTCCACTATTTTGTGTGCTTCATCAAATAAAACACTTCGAACTCCTAACCAATTAATTAGTTGTTTTAATTGTTTTTCTTTTATAACTTTGGTTCCTATTACTTGAGCTAAAGATGTATAGGTAAGTATGATAATTGGTGGAATTTCTCGTGTTTTGCTAATAAAATTCTCAAGTTGAGTAATTGTACCTGAAAAAACAAAATTTGGGGAAATCTGTAAACCAATTTCATTAAAACAAACTTCATCTACCCATTGTGATTGGTAATTTTGTGTTGGTACTAACACTAAAACTGATTCATCTTTTCTTAATGTTCTCAGCCAATCTTGGATACACATCATACCCATTAACGTTTTACCTGAACCAGTTGGAGAATCAATTATATCTGCATTGTAATTATCTCCTTTAAACATGTAATAAGCTTCTAATTGATAAGGACGTGGAATAGGTGAGTTGATTATATCTTGATGAAGTATTTTCATAAATTCTTCTTTTGGCCTATCTTTTACTCTTTGAGCTTCAATGGAAATTTGTTTTATTTCCTCTTTCATTACTGATTTCAATAAATTATTATCTTGACCTTTTCTTTTTGCTATGAGTGATTTTTCCAATTGAGTTGTTGGGAAAGCTTCCAATCTACCTAACCTTTCACTAAGAATGCCAATAGAAATGGTTGTCATATCGGGTTCAAAAAACAATTCATTTAGTAGAATATTTTGTAATTCATCCAATCTTCCCTGCACATCTTCAATACGATAAAATCCTCTTTCTTGTAATCCTTTGTAGATTTCAGGTGGAAATAGAGCTGATAATTCTTCCCTACCAATATCTTCTCGACGATACATTTTCACATCTGGTGCATAAGTAAATTCAAAAATAATTTCAGGAATCTTTTCTCTTATTTCAGGAGGAATGTTAGGTAATGGCGGTGGGGCAATTTCAATAACACGCTCAATTTCTTTAATAAACTCATCATCAAGAAGTGATTCAATATAAAATTGGATTGATTCCTCTGTAAGTAATTCTAAAACAATTTTAAACTCACTCTTTCTAACTTCTTCTAAAATTTCTCTTACACTTAAGGGAAAGCTACTTCTTTCTAATATCTCAACTAGAATATCTTTTACGTATTCTTTTCTCATTTCCACATCAAGTGTTTGAGGTTGAGGTATATTCTTACTATTTAATCGATGCATTTCCATTAAAACATCATATAACATTCGAATGTTTAGAAGCATAACTCTTGCTCGGAGCATATCGCTTTTAGCTATTGCATCTCTATAAGCTTCTACCGAACGCATATACATTTTATTAGTTCGCCAAAAATGTCTAAGCTGTTGTTCTTCATCTTTATCTTCTAAAGCTTTGTCGAATTTCTCTCGAACTGTAGCACAATAACCTGTTGCATTCCAAAAATCATCTGCTCCTAAAGCTTCAAAGATATCTTTATCAATTGAAATTTTATCTAATATTTCATC
>JAEOUE010000187.1 GCA_016839515.1 Candidatus Hodarchaeum mangrovi | reverse complement strand
TGATCAAGCGCGACAAAATAATCTGCGTCAGCATCGCAATAGGGATAAGCTATGGGTTCATCACTGATCACTACATCACAGAATATAGGTCCGCCTCTAACAGAGGGAGTATAGTCAACGGTTAATGTTGCATGGAAGTTAGCTTCCATTGCGACCCGTACTAATGCACTTCCAAGGAATTTAATACCTTGGCCACCACGTCCAGAAAATCGAAATTTAGCCTTCATCTAAGAACCTCATTTAGGGTGTCTAATACTTCTAATGAAAATTTTATTTCATTCTTCTTAAGTATTATGTCTTATAATATTGCATATATAAATCTTTTAAATCTCGTGTAATTAAAAAAATGAATTTAATTGTTAGGATCACAATTTTCGATTATTGATACTCTTACTTCATCTTTTGCAGGATTAAACTTTTTTATAGATTTAACCTTTAATTACTTTATTGAAAAATCCTAATCGATACGAAATAAGACGAGATTCTTAGAATGGTTTATTCTTTATTTTGGGTAGACTATTTGAAAATTTGAACAAATATTCGATTTTTCATATAATTTATGATATATAAGTATATATTAATTATTATTATGCATCACCCTAAAAACAGATTTAAAAACTCCAACTTGCAAATAACTTAATAATCAGGTTAGAATGACAGAGCGTTCTGTCACCTTAAAGAGGATATAAAATGTTAAAATCAAAAAGGACGCCCATATTAGCACCCCCTCGCGCTGAAAAAGAATATACTGTACGAATATTCAGTGAACAGTGTGATGGTTGCAAATTATGTGTGGAATTCTGTCCCAAAGACGTATTAGAGATTGATCTAGAGTCGTTTAACAGCCGTGTCCTACATTATGCTAAAGTCATCAAACCAGATGAATGCGTAGGATGCGAGCAATGTGAACGTATTTGCCCTACAGCCTCGATTTTTATTCTAGAAAAGGATATTTCCTAGGTGATTATTTAGAATGAGTAAATCAAAAGCAATTTTAGCAACAGGAAATTATGCATCGGCCGAGGGTGCTATCGCAGTAGGCTGTAGATATTTTGGAGGGTATCCAATTACTCCCTCTTCAGAAATCGCTGCATACATGTCGAGAAGGCTTCCCCAAGTTGGTGGTACGTTTATTCAAATGGAAGATGAATTAGCTTCAATAGTTTCAGTTGTTGGGGCTTCCTATGCTGGTGTTAAAGCGATGACTGCTACTTCAGGACCAGGATTCTCTCTCATGGCTGAAACTATTGGATTAGGATTCATGTTAGAGGCTCCAATGGTTATCGTCACAGTGATGCGAGGCGGTCCAAGTACTGGACAACCTACAAAAGCATCTCAGTCAGATGTTATGCAAACAAGGTGGGCTTCTCATGGTGATTATGAAATAATTGTCTTAGCTCCAGCTTCAGTGCAAGAATGTTATGATTTTACTATTCGTGCCTTTAATTTCGCAGAAAAATATAGAACACCTGTTATTGTTGCATCTGATGGTATTGTTGGCCAAATGGAAGAACCTGTTTTCTATCATTCAGATTTTGAAATAATTAATCGTAAACCTCCCCAAGTGCCACCAAGTGATTACAAACCATTTGAAATAATTGATGAAGATCTTATTCCTGGCATGGCAGTAGCTGGTTCTGAGTACAACTTCTATGTTACTGGATTAACACATGATGTGACTGGTAGCCCTGATATGAGACCTGAAACCCAGATCAGTCTGAATAAAAGACTTTGTGATAAAATTAGAAGAGCGAGAAAAGACATTTATGATTGGGAAGGATATTATCTTGAGGATGCTGATACAGTTATCCTATCTTATGGAATTAATTCTCGTGGAAATCCTGAGGCAGTTAAACGAGCTCGCGAAAAGGGTTTCAAAATTGGTTATGCTAGATTAAAAACTCTTTGGCCTTTTCCAGAGGATTTAATGGAAAAGTTTGGGAGTTTAGGGATAAAGAAGGTTATAGTGAGTGAAATGAATTATGGGATGATAATTCGTGAAGTTGAACGATTTCGACATCTTGGATTTAGTGTCTCAGGAATTTCAATTCCCACTACTATTCCATTTAGTCCTAGTTTAATTTATGATGAAATTTTAAAGGAGATGAAGAAATGACCACCTTAGAAGACGAAGATGAGTCAAAAACTCTATTTATGGCAGATTTTCCAGAGGATCATCCATTACACGGAAGATTAAACTTAAATAGATTTATATTCTGCCCTGGTTGTTTAATTGGAACAGCAATTACTTCAATCACAAGCTGTTTAGTGGAACGAGGTCTCACACCTAAAGATTATGCAATTGTTTCT
The DNA here is from genome assembly GCA_016839515.1 of Candidatus Hodarchaeum mangrovi. Lineage (GTDB taxonomy): Archaea > Asgardarchaeota > Heimdallarchaeia > Hodarchaeales > Hodarchaeaceae > Hodarchaeum > Hodarchaeum mangrovi. The sequence goes on along the minus strand of JAEOUE010000187.1, from coordinate 3,249 downwards.
GGGATCGGGTGTACTGGTCGATCTAGTGGTTGTTTCAAAGCACCAGCTTTTCATGCTACTCATGGAAGAGCAATTCCATTTGCCACTGGATTAAAATTAGCAAATCCGAAATTGGAAGTATTTGTCCTTTCAGGAGACGGAGATCTTTTTGCTATAGGAGGTAATCATTTTATTCATGCGTGTCGAAGAAACGTTGAAATTAACGTGATTTGTAACAATAATGGTATCTATGGCATGACTGGTGGTCAGGTTGCACCTACAACCTCCATTGGAGATTTCACTGCAACTTCACCTTATGGTAATATTGAACCTCCTTTTAATTTGGTATCATTAGCAGCAGCTGCTGGAGCTTCGTATGTTGCTCGTTGGCCTGGTTATGATACTCTTAGATTAAAGGCTAGCATTATGAAAGCAATGGATAATCCTGGATTCAGTTTTATTGAGGTACTTGCTCCTTGTTTTACCCAATATGGTAGAAAGAATAAACTTGGAGACGCAATTCAAATGCTAGAGTGGCTGAAAAATTTAGTTGTAATCAAGAAGGATTGCCCTCCCCATGAAGCGACATATTCACATGAAATGAAGAAAATTATCTGTGGTGAGTTTGTTAATAGTCCACGGGAAGGCTTTACTCAGAAGTTAGAAAGACTTAATCAACTAGCTCAAAGTAAGACAAAATAAACTGGTGAATAATTCGATGACAGAAAGTGTAGAAAAAGTAACAGCTGAACCAGAGGCAAAAATCGGAGTTTTTCTTTGTAAATGCGGAAAAAACATAGCAGGGAGTGTAGATATTGATGAAATTGCTAAAGAAATTGAAACAATGCCAAATGTAGAACTTGTACAAGTTAATACATATACATGTTCAGATCCAGGACAAGTCGAAATAGAGACAGCTATCAAGGAACAGGGTATAAATAAAATTGTTGTATCTGCATGTTCCCCTCGATTACATGGTCCAACATGGAAGAAACTAATGAAACGAGTTGGATTGAACCCTGAAGTAGTTGAGGTAGCCAATATTAGAGAACAATGTTCTTGGGTTCATCTGCATGAAAAAGAGGAAGCAACTCTTAAAGCAAAAGAATTAACTGAAATGGCTGTTGCTAAAGCCGCCATGCTTCAACCTGTGGAAGAAATTGTTGTTCCTGTAGAGAAACGTGTCCTTATCATTGGAGGAGGAGTCGCTGGAATTCAAGCTGCATTAGATCTTGCTGATGATTATCATGTTGTTATGGTTGAAAAAAGTCCAACCATAGGGGGTAAAATGGCTTTAATTGATAAAACTTTTCCCACAATGGATTGTTCTATCTGTATTCTTGGGCCTAAGATGGCTGATGTAGGTAACCATGATAATATTGATTTAATAGCTAACGCTGAAGTTACAAAAATTGAGGGATATGTTGGTAATTTTGAAGTTACTATCAAAAAACGTCCTCGTTATGTTGATGAAGACCTTTGTACAGCCTGTGATGATTGTGTAGACATTTGCCCTGTTAATGTAATTGACGAATACTCTGGTAACTTAGGCTGGAGAAAAGCGATCTACATTCCCTATCCTCAAGCTGTCCCAGCAAGTTACATTATTGATATAGACAATTGTCTTGGATTATCTCCTCTTGCTTGTGGAAAATGCACTACAAAATGTGACAAAGAGGCGATTAATTATGAAGACTCAGAAAAGGAATTTACCTATAAAGTTGGTACAATAATCGTATCTGTAGGATTCCAAATCTTTGACGCCTCAAAGATCCCTGAATATGGTTGGGGCGATTATTCCAATGTAGTAACAACCTTTGAATTTGAACGATTGATTAATGCCGCAGGTCCAACCGCAGGCGAACTTGTTAGACCGAGTGATCTCAAACGACCTAAAAATGTAGCCTTCATTAATTGTGTTGGATCAAGAGATGTTCGATTTAATCCTTATTGTTCTAACTTCTGTTGTATGGAAAGCATAAAAGATACTCTTTTAATAAAAGAGCATTGGCCTGAGGTTGATGTGACAATATATTACATGGATATTCGTGCCTTTGGGAAAGGTTTTGAAGAACTTTACACTCGTTCAAGAGAGGAAGGAATTAAATACATTCGTGGACGACCTTCTCAGATCCAGGAATTCGGGGAAGATAGGAAACTTCTCGTATCAGTTGAAGATACTCGCTCGGGAGAATTAATCAATGAAGAATATGATATGGTTGTTCTATCTATTGGTGCTGAAGGTTCACCCGATCCTATCCCTTTTCCTATCGCGAAGGATCCAAAAGGATTTTATATCGAATCACATCCAAAACTGCGTCCTGTCGATACTCCAACAGATGGAGTTTTCATTGCTGGCGGGGCAGAATCACCAAAAGACATCCGAGAAGCAGTTACTCAAGCAAGTGCTGCCGCTGGACGGGTAACTCGAGTCCTTACAAAGGGTGAATTTTCTGTGGAACCATTATTTGCTTCGGTTAATCCAACCTTATGTAATTCCTGTGGCATTTGTGCTACAAGATGTCCATATAATGCAATAACTGTTGATAAACAGAAAAAAACACCCGCAAATGTCATTCCAGTTTTGTGCAAAGGCTGTGGTACCTGTGCTGCAGATTGTCCACAAGATGCAATCACAATGACGAATTTTACTGATACGATGATTCTAAAGCAAGTGGATATTGCACTCAGAGATAATGCTTCTGACAAGGTAATGATATTTGCTTGTAATTGGTGCTCATATGGTGGTGCTGATTTGGCTGGAACAAGTCGAATTCAATATCCTACCAATACTAGAATTGTTCGAGTAATGTGTTCTGGCAGAATAGATGTCGATTTCATCAAACGTGCATTTGAACTTGGGGCTGGTTCTGTAATGTTAACAGGTTGTCATCCACAAGACTGTCATTATATTTCTGGTAACGATTTCGCTATTAAACGTGAAAAGAAAATCAGAAATTGGATGAAAAAACAGGGTATTGAAGATGACCGTTTTATCATTGAATGGATGTCTGCTGCAGAAGGAAAGAAATTTGCTGATGTTGTTACAACTATGAGTGGCATTGCTAGGAAAAATCATAGAGAAATACATCAAAAAGCAAAGGCTGTTGGAAAATAAATTAAGAGGAAATTTTAGTCCTTAATTCTTTCTCCCTCTTAAATATTGGATATGGGGAGGGAGATATAACAAACAAAGGTTACATTTTCCTAGAGTGTAAATAAGCTTTGATTTACTTGTAGATGTTACCTTTAGAATCAATAATTTGAACG
>JAEOUE010000186.1 GCA_016839515.1 Candidatus Hodarchaeum mangrovi | reverse complement strand
TTCCTCAGAATTGGTTAAATCCTTTTTTAAATATCTTCCTAAAGATAGAATGAGAAATCCTTTTCATGTTTACAAAAAATGGCAGGGAGTTCACTGGCTACTTTCAGTATTAGCTGACTTAGAGTACCCTCCTAACGATTCTTTACTCCTCCCTAGTACATATTTTGAATTAAAATGGTTATTATCAGCAAGCCGATGGGCACGTAAGAAGACTATTAATGGATTAAAACGTTTTTGTGCTCCTCAAGAAGCAAATGGATTGTTTATTTTTTTAAAATTAAATCTAGCCGAAATAGATGACTATAAAATACTTATCGAAAGGTTAATTGAATTTCAATGGCCAGATGGAGGTTGGAATTGTGATAAAAAACCTTCTACCTCAAAATCCTCTTATCATGAAAGCTTAATTCCTTTACGGGCTCTCAATACTTATTTGAGTCAAAAAAAAGGGGTATATCAGAAAGTAGTTGAAAAAACTATAAAACAAAGCTCAGAGTTGTTTCTTCTTCGCGAACTCTATAAAAAGTTTAATTCAGAAAAAATTATTGATTCTAATTGGTTAAAATTATCTTATCCTTCTTATTGGCATTATGATTTACTCAGTGCCTTAAAAATTCTAGCTGAATGCGGAAAAATATTAGATAAACGCTGTAACTCAGCATTAGATTTATTAGAATCAAAAATCTTACCAGATGGAGGATTTCCAGCTGAAAATAAATACTACAGTTTACACGGAAAAAAGTAATTTGTCTCCTTATAATTGGGGGGGAGTAAATTCTACTAAAATGAATCCATGGGTAAGTCTAGATGCATTCTTTGTCCTAAAGGAAGCTAAACGAATAGAATTTGACGTATAATCAGAGACAGGTATTTTATTCCTTGATATGATATTTACGATTCATATACCCCAAGAAGAGAATAATCTTCCAAAAAATTTGCAATATCTTCACAGATTCCGAAAATTTTACCATCAGAAATTAGATTTATGAGATCTAAATTCATTAATTAAATTAAGTTTTCCAATATAATTTGGTTCTATAGCTATCCTAGAACATGATCCTATGTTTAGATTTGGATATTCAATTAATCTAAAAAGCATTAAAGCTGGAGAAACCCTTTCTTATTCGCTCCAATTAGAAGTAATGTCGAAATATGACTCAACAATAAGTACAGTTTCTCCTTCAAATACTAGTAAACCATTGTCAATTATTAGTCCTATGTCAAATCTCCTAGTTTTGGTTATAGTAATCTATTACTTGAATCGACGAAGAAGATAACATATATTTATTGACTGATAATGAATTTCATATTTACAGAGCTAATATTACCATATAGTTGGACTAGTGACTAATTTATAAATCTTATATCCTGCTAGAAATTGCATTATGATTTGCACTAGAACTAATAGAGAACTTATCCCCAAGAAGAGATATGATGATTCAAAAATATCTTGAGAGTGGATTGATAAGGAATATAATATTATTAACATTGCTATAAACATGAATCCCATGGAAATAAGGCCAATGAGAGCAAACCATTTCAATCTAGTTGTAGATCCTGGGATTCTAAGTTGAATCAGCAAATTATTAAACCAAGTGGTAAATTTTAAAGATCCCAATAGCATAATGGTTTCAATAGCAATCCCTAAAGCAATCATGACAATTAAAATTATTATTATACTTTGTAATGTCTCTAGAGATGCATTTTCAGGTATTTCAGGAATGAAATTTACCATTACAAAGTCGTAAATAATACTAATTATGCTATAAAATACTAAAATATTTATAACAAATTTACCTTCAGATTGCATTTGAATAGGTAATTCCTTTACAAATTGAAATAATCCAAAAGCAAATAATGGAATAGCTGAATAACTAATCAAATCTGCTATAAATTCCACTCCTGGAATTGGTACAAAAACCATAATGAGTATTATTAAAGGTATTAATCCGAAAATAAGACTTGTATAACTAAATGTTCTTGTTCCAGGAGAATTAATCACAGGTTGTAAGTTTTCCACAACTGGTCGTGATATTGGCTCTTTTGAAGTGAAATCACTCCAAGAATCATGTCCACAATTAACACAGAACCGTTCACTTGTTAGTTCTTTTCCACAATTAGTACAAAATTTAATCATTTAAAACGCTCCCATAAATCGAATAAAATTCTTTCAGATCTTTTTGTATTATAACCTTTTTGATAATTACACCTTATCTACTCGTCTTCATTTTTCCAATTTGATTATATAGTCTTATTATAAAGTGATTCAAACTCTTTTTGAATCTCAGCTTCAAAGGGCATGGATAATTGAGCACCTTTTCTAGTTACAGCAATTGATGCTGCAATATTGGCTATCTGAGCTGCTTCAAATATTTCCTTCCTTTTTGTTAAATAACTAGCTAAAACACCATTAAAACAATCTCCAGCTCCAACAGTATCTACTGCTTTCACCTTAATAGCTTCAATATGAGAAAAATTATTATTTGGAGTAGAAACCACACACCCTTTGTTTCCTAAAGTGATAACAATACTTTGAATACCTATTTCCAGGAGATCTGTATTAATTGTACTTAATTTTTTAAAAAAATTATCCTCCTTTGGGGGAGGTAAAGCTAGGGAAGAGTGAAGCTGAGCGATTTCATGTTCATTTGGAGTGATAATATCAAACTGTCGGACAAAATCTAGTGTCATTGGTTTAAAAGGTGCTGGATTAAGGATTTTTATTATTTTCTTTTGTTGGGTACAGTCTATTACTGCTTGAATGACTTCAAGAGAAATTTCCATTTGCATAATAATAGTTTTCGCACTTTTAATCAAATCCTTACATGAAATTATGTCTTGAGGGGTTAATTTTTTATTTGCTCCAGGAGCAACACTAATCATATTTTGACCTGAGGAATCAATTAGGATAAAAGCAACTCCACTTGCGTGTTTAGGATCTCTAAACACTTTGTGAACGTCTATGCCTTCTCGATTTAAATTCTCTATCATTTGGTTCCCAAAAGAATCTTGACCAAGTTTTCCTATAAATACTGTCTTCGAACCAGAACGAACAGAGGCTACAGCCTGATTAGCTCCTTTACCTCCAAAGGATTGTATAAATCTTCCTCCTGTAACTGTTTCTCCTGGAATAGGAAATTTTTTAGAATAAATATTTAAATCAACATTACTAGAACCGATTACCAATACTTTATCTTTGCTCGACATGCTCAATAGACCTCAATAGACACATTCGGAATAACAGAGTTTCTAAATACTTATCACAGATGTGAACCAAGGAATACATAAAAAGAATGAGGGTAATTTTTCACACGATATGTAACTCAACTAATAAAATAGTTCTTTTTAGATGAAATAGATTCTCCTTCTAGATTATCTAGAATCGCTAAAAATTGTAATTTAAATTTCTAGATAGAGTTCCTGCATTAGATGATAATTGATGTTTAAGTAGAGCAAATTATTAGCTTCTTGAATATGTTTAAATCGTCTAAAAAGATAATAGAAAAGATAATCTTGATTCAATTGAAATTTATTGTGACTTGAAATAATTTAACCTACATTTTTATATCCCTTGTTCAGGGTCGTAGCCTATAATTTTAAAGACTACTGGACGTTTTGGATCAGGACAACATCGTTCCCATTCGTTTGGTTTTTCGGGATTAAACCATGGAAATCTACCACCTGAAGCAATAACTTGAATTGAGGGGTAGATTGAATTCATTGCACTTTGACATATTTTTCCACTGTCTGTGGGATAATCAAATTTGTCTCCAATTTTATGTCCAGCAGGACAGTTTCCATCCCCAAGAATATTGGTAATTTCAAGTTTAATCTTTTTGAGAGGCATAGGAATTATTTTTTTAATAAGAACACTTAAATTTTTCGTGAAGGATGTCTTGAGAATTTAGTTACGAAAGGGAATCTGTTTCATATGTATCTTTTTGTAACTCTTATGTACTTTAAAAATGCTTAATCACATATTCACCTAGACCTATCAATAAATGAAAAATAACTAATCTATTTTCATCAGGAGAGGTAAATTTTATTCAGATGAGATAGAATCAATTATAAAACAACCAAGAGGTGGATGATAATCTGTTTTAATATAAAAGATGATAGTCTTTTTTACCCTGATGCTAAAGTTTAAAAATAGATATTAGTACCGATATTAGTGACGATAATAATTTTAATAATATAACCAATAATACTATGAGAGAAAAAAAATGTCAGAAACCGATGATGTTTCTAGATGGGTAACGAAAGAACAGGAACAACTAGCTAATAGCAGCTTAAGGCTCGCTTTATTGGCAATCATTAAACAACACCAAGATGAAGGAATTTATGGTTATCTTATTGGTGAAACATTATTTAATGCCACAGATGGTGAAATGGATGGTACAAAAGCCATATTTTATGCAATTTTGCGTCGATTACAAAGAGATGGACTCATTGATTCCAATCTTGGGGAATCCTCTTCAGGTCCAGCTAGAAAATATTATTTTTTAACACCCAAAGGAGAACGTGCTTATTATGCTCTATGGGAAAATTGGGAATATTATTATAAATTATTAGAACGACTGGTTAAACGAATTTAAAGGTGAATTTTGTGACTCAATCATATGAAAATGTCGAAGAATATCTTGCTAAGGTTGCAGAATATCTAGAACCTCTTCCTGACAAAGAACAAATACTAAAGGAGCTTCGTGCTCATATTTGGGATTTATCTAACCGAATAAGTGATAAAGGCAAAGGTTTATCCATTCAAGAGTGTTTTGAACAAGCTTTAATGATGATGGAAGATCCAAAAGCATTAGCTTCTAAATTTTTAGAGGAAGATGCAGAAGGTACCGAATGGAAGACTCCATTACGAACTCCAGAGACTAAGGTTCAAAATGAACAATTTATTGTATTAGCAGTAGTTGGTGTTGCTGCAGTCATTTTATTTTCTTGGATTCTTCAATTAATTTCTAATAATCCATTCATTGCACTGACTTCGTTCTTATTAGGTTTAATGGTAATGGGGGTTTTTATTCTGGCTCTCTATATTAGTGATGAACGCCTATTCAAAGAGCAATTACACAAATTACGCTGGTCTTTTCAACGATCGTATGAAGAGATGAAAGAAGAGCTGAAACGTTATACCACCCCTCCTCCTAAAACTCAAAAAGTTGTGTTCTATAAAGAAGCAGAGGCAGAAGCACCAAAAGAAGTTGGATTTTGGAGTGCTTTTGGAGAACATCTGGGTGGTTTTATTGGTGGAGTATTCATTGTAATATTTATTGCATTTCTTTTTTACTTGGACATAACTGGATTTCCATTATTTAACGAAAATTGGTATTTCGTTGGAGCTTTGGCTGTTTATATCTCACTAGGTGCTAGTTTATTCTATTCAGGATTTTTAGTACTTTTTGGAAAAATACGAATTTCCCGCCTTCTCTCTGCTGTAAAAAATCTTATTGGAGCAGGGAGCGCAGTGGTCCTTCTTCTCTTCTACCCTTTTACTGTCCAACTTGCAGCAAATGCTGCACTCCCTGCAGATTTAATAGCTGATCCTGATTTTACTACTTTATTTCAAAATTTGGATGTAATCGTTCAATTTATGATAGGTATTGGTGGAATCATATCTTTCATCCAAGCTCTCTATGATATCTTTAAATTTGGGGCTTGGAAGACAAGCGATCGAAAATCCTTAATTTAAAAGCATAAGGAGGGCGATTTTTTCCTTTTTTTCTATTTTTTATTCTATTTGAACTAATGAGAATTCTTACATTAATATTATTAAGCTATTAATGTTTAGATTTTCCTTTAAAATTTAGAATCTAATCCATTTTTAATCAGTTTAATAGATGAAGTGAAAAAATTAAGGTTTATTTTCCTAGCTCCTTTTTCATTTCATTAATAGCGTTAGAAACTTCATCAATAGAAGCACCATCTTCGATTGTTGAAAGATCACCTAATTGTTTTTCCTCATATACTCCTTTTAAAACCCGTCTCATAATTTTCCCTGATCTTGTTTTTGGAAGAATTTTTACTACTTCCACTGCCTTTGGAGCAGCTATAGGACCTATTTGTTCTCGAACTACATCAACAACTTCTTGCTTTAAAGTATCTGATACTGTAAATCCTTCTCTTAGTACAACAAATGCAATAACTACAGTCCCTTTTAATTTATCCTCAACCCCTATACATGAAGTTTCTGCTACAGCTTTATGAGAGGAAATCGCTTCTTCAATTTCACGAGTTCCCAATCTATGGCCTGCAATTTTGATAACTTCATCTGCTCTGCCAAGAATCCAGAAGTATCCATCGCCATCCTGGATTGCATAATCTCCAGTATAATAAAGCTGTTTCTTGGGAAATATTTCCCAATAGGAGGTTTTATACCGTATATCATCGTTGTAAACAGTCATAAGGGTTCCAGGAGGAAGAGGTGGTCTGCAAACCAATGTTCCTTTTTCTCCTCGAGGCATCTCATTTCCATTCTCATTTACAATTAACAGATCCCAACCCATAGCAGGTTTTGTTGGTGATCCAGGTTTTATTTCCATTAATTCAATTCCTGGCATATTAGTTAACATCGGCCAACCTGATTCTGTCTGCCAATAATGGTCAATAACCTTAGTTTTTAACACTTCTTTTGCCCAATGATATGTTGGTTCATCCAATGGTTCTCCTGCCATGAAGAAGTATTTTATTGAGGAAAGATCTCTATCTGTAATCCATGATTCCGGAAATTTTTTCAATATTCGAAAAGCAGTTGGTGCAGAAAAGACATGTGTCACACCCCATTTTTCCATAACTCGCCACCAAATACCAGGATCAGGATAAATGGGGGTTCCTTCATATAAGATAGTTGGGATACCTGCCAACAACGGGGCATAAACAATGTAGCTATGTCCTACCACCCATCCAATGTCACTTGTACTGAAATAAATGTCGCCATTTGTTGGGTGGCAATCATAGATTTGATTCATCGATGCGTGGAGAGCAACCATATATCCACCAGTATCTCTTACCACCCCTCGAGGTTTACCTGTTGTACCACTTGTGTATAAAATATAAGTTGGGTCACTCGAATCCATTTCTTCGGGTTGAACATATTTCATGGATTTTTTTTTCATTAGCTCTTCCCAGTCTAAATCTCTCCCTTTAGTTATTCTCAATTCAGAATCAAACTTTCGATTATATATAATAACACTTTTTACGTCCTCCTCTGAGCTATTAATTGCAGCATCGACAATTTCTTTTAATTTAACGAGCTTTCCACCACGACTTCCGCAATCTGCTGTGATTAATAATTTTGGTTTTGCATCATCGATCCTTCCTGCTAACGATTCTCGACTAAAACCAGCAAAAACAACGCCATGAATAGCTCCAATTCTCACACAGGCTAGCATCGAAATAATCGCTTCGGGAATCATAGGCATATAAATTATAATACGATCTCCTTTCTTTATTCCGAGATTTTTCAATACTCCTGCAAATTTATTTACCTCTTTATATAAGGAATAAAAAGTATATACTTTGGTTTGATTTGTTTCAGGACTTTCCCAGATTAACGCTGCTGTTCCCCGTTTTTCTCCTAGTGCATGACGATCGAGGGCATTATAGCACAGATTTGTTTTTCCCCCTACAAACCATCGAAAGAACGGAGACTTTGAATCATCTAGAACTTTATCCCATTTTTTATACCAATGTAATTTCTCAGCTTCTTGTTCCCAAAATTCTTTTGGGTTTTTAAGCGATAATTTATGTGCCTCTTGATAAGAAGTGTATTTTGTCATTGTATCCCCAACTATTCAATATATTAATTGATTTTACTTACCTAGAATTGCTAAATATTTCGTCCTATGATGAATTTAAAAATCATTTTAAGACCTAGATAAGCATATCACGAAAAGTAACGAAATTCATTTATGAACTCCTTAATTTGATATGTAATAAATACATATTAGTAAGAAATTAGCAATTTTTGGGTTGTTAATGAATAAATATTCCGTAGGGTGTCAAGAGAGGTGAAACCATGGAATTAAAGTTAATAGCGATATCCGATCTTCATCAAGGAAATCCAGTTTCACTTCCATCAGGTATAGAAGTAATAAAACAAGAGAAACTAATAGATAATTTGTTGAAACGAAATCCAAAAGCAATTTTACTCTCAGGAGATCTCCAAGATTATTCTTGGATTTTAGGGACTGATCAAAGCGCCTTGGTGCAGATTAAAAAATTAATTCAAGATGATTCAGTTTTTAATTTACTTAATACCAATACCGACATACCTGTATATTATATTTGGGGGAATTCTGACATAATGGATTCTGAAAAGGAAAATGAGGATAACACACCTTTAACAGATGAGTTAAGGCGATGGTTTGATGAAAATTTCGCTAATTTCATTAATTGTCATGCTACTATCAAATATCTAGAAGATATTCCAATAATCGGTTATAATGATGCAAATAAAACACTTGGAAACCCAAGTGGAAAGTGTTGGGATGATCCTGATCTTGAACGTGATCTCACTCCGAAAATAGATGAACTTTCTTCCACAGAAAGAAGAAAAGCAATTTTACTTACCCATACTCCACCTAGAGGTATCTTAGATTTTTCTAGTTTTGCAGATCATCATATCGGTTCCTATCATCTTCGGAAGATTATTGATGATTATCAACCTCTCCTTTCAATTTTTGGGCATGTCCATTATTGTGGTGGCTATCATAACTATGTTGGTAGAACTCAGTGTTTAAATGTAAGTTCTTATGGCTTAGCAGTAAGTCATAATATATTATTTGGTCAATCTGCTTTTGAAATTGCCATTAATTCCAAGAGGAAACTAGAAAAGACATCAATGATTGTATCATACTACCAAGAAGGTTCCAAACGTTACCCATTTGTAGAATATCGTAAATGTCTTGTTTGTAGCCGTTTTGCTCCATTTGCAAGACCGCAATTTAAAGTTTGTCGAATTTGTTTATCAACTCGACGTATCGAGAATCGGTTAAAAGAAGATGAAAATTCAAGAGAGGAATAATTTGTTTTATATTAATTCTTACCTCTAAAAATAGAATATAAAGAAAATAAGGCCCCCCCTCCCCCTTCATTAGATGAATAAACCATTCAACTTATTTTCTCTCATTTTCACCTAAATTTCTTTCTCACATCGATTTGTGGTGTTAATAAAGTAATTATTAACGTACCTATGATTCAGCCTTGGATCGTGTTGTCCTCTTTGGAGGAGTAGTAAATCATAAAGAATTTCCAAATAAACTGCCATGTTTTGCTGAAAGATGGATTTGTGAGAATTATAATAATAATAATACCAAGGAGAAAAATTTCAGTGATTTTCAACCATCAGAAAGGTTTGAAGTTTATCTCGTATATAAAATTCAATCAGAAGCAACCATTCTCTTCGTAAGATCAAGATAAGTAGATCATAGTATAAATGAGTACAAATTAAAAAGTGATACTCAGGAATTAACAGTTACTGAAACTTCCGCTCCTTCTAATACCATAGCAGGAATTATAATAATAAATAGGTTTAGATTCATTGTAATCTACCAAAAGAACAGGAATATCTAATCCTTTTTAAATTATTTAAGTGCAAAAGTAAATTTATCATTCAAAAGTGTATTTGATCGCCTCAAGTAGTGTATCTAGCAGTAATGCTATTTCTTTTGGAAAAAATGTAGGAGGAGATATTGTATCTCCTACTTTTACATAGCATGTTGGTTTTTTAAATATACGAATTGAGGATAACTTTTTCTCAATAAGTGCTTTGTCTCTAATTGGATCTAATATTTGAATTATTTTAAAAGGGTCATAAATCCTTTTCATTTCCAGTAGCATTCGATCAATAAGATCCGTTTCTTCTTCCAGATGTCCAATGATTAGTAGTTCTATAGGACTTTCAATTATTCGTTGTGCAGCTATTACAAATTCAGAGGGGAATGGAGAATCACGGGAAATACCAAAATTTTGATAGTAGCTAGTGACACATCTCATCGCAATCTCTTTATAAGTTGGATTATTGAGAAAATGTGAATGTGTTACTAAATTATTAATCATTACTGCATTATCTTGAATTGAATAGATATTTTGTTTAAAGGGTCCAAAATCATTCTCCCTAATAAGTCGATCTTGAAAAAGGTTCATTTGACGATCAAAGTAAAAACTCATTATTATTTCTAGCATCTTTTCTGCTTTATGAAGATAAGAAATATCTCCTGATAATGAATAGACATTTAAAAGTAATTGAAGAAATGCTGCTTGATCCCTTAACAAAAATTGATCAGGTTTTGGTTCATTAAGTGTATGCGGTATTCCGTATTTAGTTTTCCCTTCCTCAATACGTTTTATCACTTTTTGAACTTTCGGAATATATCGTTGTTCTTCTAAAGATAAATTTGAATCTAAAAATAGTAAAAGGACCTGACAATTAGAATCAGTAATGAAATAGTCATTTTTAATAAATTCTGAATCATTAGTAAGAATTGAATGTGTGAATAAACACTCTGATTCGTCCCAAAATTGATCATTAATGAACTCTAAAGATTCTTTTAAAATATCCCTGAATCTATAGTCTTTAGAAATTTGAAACATATGCAAATATATTTTGGCAACAGAAACATTTGTTTGAAGGACTTTTTGATAGCTCCCAATAGTTGTCCAATCACGACTAACGGAATATTCATAAAAACCCCCAGCATCTGGATCATACAATCCACTATATGAAGAATCTAATGTTTGAACTATCATCTGTAGAAGTGGGTTGTCTCTAGTTCTCTGATAGAGAAGTAATAAGTATTCTAAGGAGGAGGGAAAATGCTTTTTTATCGGATTATGACCATTATACCATCCACCATACATCCGATCATAGTTTTTTAGGAGTGAGGAAAGAGTAATTTCTGATATACGTTCGATTTTCTGATGAAATTTATTTTGACTATCCATTATCAGTGGTTTATACTGTTTTTTCCCATATTTATCCTCAATTTGAATGGAAGCAATATTTTCATGATAATAAACAATATTACGTAAAATAAGTTCTGTGTTACTATCCTTGCAATTCCCAAAAATTATTCCATCAATGCTACATACTTGATGATAATAAGAATCCGAATCACCAATTAATCGTAACCATAATTCTGGAAAACAGTTTACTTCTAAAAATACTGGGATAAAATCATTTTCTAGCAATTCCTGTAATATGGGGTGAGAGAGAACTGCCTTAGAAAAACTTTTACAGCTATCACAAAGACTATCATAAAAAAAACATATTATAGGTAAGTTTTTTTGAATAGAACGATCATATATTGCTCTTGAGAGTTGATACGGATTGAAAGTCATTTATTCTTCCTTACTAGAAAATGCATATTGTTAATAAAGATTAACAATGCCAATCGAAGAATATTCATAAGGATTAAAAAAGAGTTGGATTGTTGCAATCACTTTTTGTTCAAAAATTCCGAAGCTATCTTGTTTAATTCCTTCTGGGTTAATGAATCAATAGGAATCTTTGGTGGTCTTTCAGATAAATTTTTAGCCATTTTTTTAGCTCTCTGTCGTGCAGAAGTTTCACCTTCTGATTTCCATTTTTCACGTGTTTCACGATTAATAATTTCGATGCCCTCAATCCTTGTTGGGAAAAATAATTCTTTTCGGAACAAAGATAAAGTGATTGGATGAGAAAGAAGAGAATAATTTGCATCATAATCTGAAAGGATCTTTTCTGCAAATGGTTTTCCGTAATCAATAATACCTTTAATTAGCCTTTTCGACATTCCAACTACTTCATGATCAATAATTAATTTTTCAAAACTTTGTGTTGATTCAAAATCAAGCATACCTGGGCCTGAGATCATATTAATTCCCGCTAAAGCTCCTAATAATCCTCCCATTGCTGCTTCTAATCCTGCTTGAGCATCTGGGACTTTTGAATCTGAAAGAGTCATATAAGCATGAGTAGGCAGATCGAGTGATTTACCAATTTCTGCATCTCCAATATTAATCATCATTGTTTCTATAGCTCCCATTGGCGTTGTTCCTTGTTTCATATCAAATATTGCAGGAGATCCACCCCAAATTATCGGTGCACCACGTCTTGCTAATTGGGATATGACCACCCCAGCTAAGCTTTCAGCAGCATGTTGTGTAATACTTCCAATAAGTGTAATTGGTGCTGTTGATCCAGATAAAGGCATGCTAACAAACTCTGATGGAATTCCAGCTTTCGCTGCATCAATAACAGATTGAGTGGTGAGATTAGACCACATTAGGGGGGGAGATGGACAAGCGTCAAAAATAGCTAAGGGCTTGGCAGCAAGTTGTTTGGGTGAGTTTCTTGTTACTTCCAATAATTGTCGCATAATTGAAAAGCTTTCTACTCTAAAAGTACCAGTTATTATCGGTTTATTGCAATAAATTAATGCTAAGTATAATCTATGCCAATCTTGTGCATCTGTTGGTATATCTGAGTAGACCAATGATGTACTTTGAGCATCAAAATGATCTAACTGAGAGACAATTTTTGTAAATTTAATATAATCAGAAGATAAAGCTTTACGAATTTCACCTGTATCATAATCTTGAATAAAAATTGCTGCAGAACCTGGATCATAATGAATTTTATCATTGCTTAATTCCAGACTTTCATTTCCTTCTCTGTCATACAATGATATAGATCGTGGTGCCATTTCACAGCATTTTTCGATTAAATCAATAGGAATGTAGTATCTCTGTCCATTATGGTCTAGTCCTTCATTATTTAAAAGCTCTTGAGCATCTTTATTTTCGATTAAAACCCCTAAATTGTTTAAAATATTTTTTGCTTCATTTAATATTGTTTCAATATATTGATTAGTTAATAAATTAATTTTTGGTCGTAATATAGTCATTAAATTCTCATCCTGACATTTTTTGGTTTATTAATTGTCGTAAAAGCTTGATATGGTCTGGTTTAGTCCCGCAACATCCCCCTATTATTAATGGACCATTATTTAAGTTTAATATTGAATTTATGTCTTTTGAAAATTCTTCTGGTGACTGTTTATAAATTAATTTGCCATTCTGAAGGCTAGGCTGTCCAGCATTGGGTTTTACAGACAATGGCACTGTTTCACTATCAGTTCTCATATCTTTAAAGAGTTCAATGAAATCTGCACTTCCTAAAGTACAATTAGCCCCAATTACAGAAACTTTTAATTCTAGTAATTCAATAATATTTTGACTAAGTGAATTTCCCATGATCGTAAAAAATCCTTTAGGAGTTCTTTTATAGGTCATACTAGCAATAATTGGTTTATTTGTTATTTTCTTAACTCCTTCAATGGCTGTTTTCATCTCTTGGATATCTGAGAAGGTTTCTAGATGGAAAGCATCAATAAAGGGAGCTAAAACTTTTGCTTGTTGTTTAAAACTAGAAACAAGCTCATTGAAGTCAGCGTTTCCAACAGGTGGGAAGAAAAGACCACTAGGACCGATATCTCCTACAATTAATTTTCCTTCTGGACGAATATCCTTCAGGAGAGAAGCAGAGGATTCATTAATCTTTTTGACTAGATTTTCTAAATTTTGTGTTTTGAGAGCAATAGGATTAGCACGAAAAGTAGCTGTTTGGACTAGGTCACTTCCAGCTGTAAAATAATTCTTAAATATAGCTTGGACTACTTCTGGTTTCTTAATATTCCAAATGTCGGGAATCTCACCTTGATTAAGACCTCGTAACATAAGTTGAGTACCCATTGATCCATCAAATAGAAGAGTCCCTTTTTTTTCTAGATAATCAAATAGAACATCCATTGAAATAACCAAGTCAAGAACAGAGTTTTTTTGCTAATTTTACAGCAGATACAGCATTTTCTGCATAACCATCTGCTTTACATTCATCAACCCATGATTGAGTTACAGGAGCTCCTCCTAGCATTACTTTGAAATTATTGCGGATGCCATGTTTTTCTAATGCATCAATGACTTTCTTTTGTCCGATCATTGTTGTAGTAAGGAGTGCTGATATCCCTATTACATTAACTTTATGCTTTTTAGCTTCTGAAATAATTGTTTCTATCTTTACATCAGCCCCTAAATCAAGAACTTCAAATCCATTGGCTCTCAACATTGTAGAAACTATTGTTTTTCCAATACTATGGATATCTCCTTCGATAGTAGCCATTAGAACTTTCCCTCTTGTTTCACGGACTGATTGTTGTGATTCTAGATGTGGTTGAAGTAAATCGACTGCAGATTGCATTATCTGAGCTCCTCTCATTAATTCAGGCAAGAAAAATTCTCCTTCATCCCATAAATCACCCACACGCTTAATACCTTCACCAAAACCTTTTTCAATCACTTCGAGTAAAGGTAAATTATCATCTAATGCTTTTTGTGCTAAATTCAGAGCTTTTTCCATATCTAAATCAACAACAGAATTAGCCATTTCTTCATATATTATCAAGTATTTACACCTAGCCTGCAATTAGTTTTAAAATCGTGATTTAAATTCATCTAGGTTAATGACTAAATTCTTTTTTCTACTTTCCTCAGCAGCAAAAGCCATCATATGGCTTTCGAGTGATTCTTGAGCACTAGTAAGTGGTTCTACTGGAGACTTTTCCCTGATGGATTCTATAAATGATTTTATTAATAACCTATCTCCACCTCCATGGCCACTTTCAGGTTCAAAGTCCATTTTAGTTCGAAGAATAAATTCTTCTTTACCAGTTAAATGATCGTATATTTTAATGGTATTTCCATAATCTAAAGCTTGTCCCAGAAGAGTAGCTTTTGTACCATCGATCCGAATAGTTCGACCTTCTGTATAACTGAACCCATGCATAGTAAATGTTGCAGTAGTTTGATTATTGAACTCAATAATTGTTACTTGGTGATCAACTACATCATTTGAGGTTTGATACACACACTTACCATAGGGTCCAGAACATAATGCATCCCAACGTCCTTGGAAAGAAAAATTTTCTGTAATCGTATTCACTGGCCATCCTTCATACTCTTCAACTTTCTTAAATAAGGGAATAATATTTTTAAGGCGTTTAAACAATGAAGGGTAATTCACAGCTAAATTTACCATTAATTTAGGAACTCCTGATCCACCTTTTTGAACTACATGAAGTAAAGGAATAATTGAGATATAGATTCGAGGAGCATAATATTTACACGAATCCATCACTGGGCATCCATCAGTACAACGCTCTGGTGCTCCAGGTGGAGCATTTCCCTTATGAAAATGACGTAGTGAACCGAAAGAACTGATTTTTTGAGGATGCCCCCCTTGAATTGCCACAAGCCAATACAAAATATCTAAATCATGACATGATTTAGCTAATATCATTGGACTTGATGTTTTTTCTTGAGACCAATTTCCACGAACAAATGAATGAGCATAGTGATAGTAACTAACGTTTTCACGATGATCGATGGTTATAATATCCCCTAATTTTCCTGATTTAATAAAAGAATAAATTGTTTGAAAAAAATTATTATATCTTAATACATGAGCAATTCTAAGTTGACTTTTGTTCTTTTTAACACTTTCAACTAATAAAACACAATCTGTTGGAGTTACAGCCATAGGTTTTTCTAACAATACATCATAACCTTGTTCGATTGCTTTCAAAGCTGGTTGTGTATGCATTTGATCTTGCGTGCAGATGATCACAGTTTCTGCCAGTTTTGGTTTTTTAAAAAAATCTTCCCACGTCTTAAATTGGTACGCTAAGGGTATATTATGATCTTGAGAAATTATTTTTAATCTTATAGGATCTGGTTCTGCAACTGCAACAATTTTAATCTCTTCAGGATTTTTTAAAGCATAATTTCCATAAACATCCTTCCCACGATTTCCAGCGCCAATGATAGCAGCACTTATTGGTATTTTAGGTTTCAATTATATTCACTCTACCAATTGGAGATTTCTATAGCAATGAGTATAGAGATTAATTAAAGCCAATTTTTTTGTTCTGCAAAAAAACTTAGTTTATACATTGGTTTATAAAGATCAATGACAGAAATGGATTGTTTTTAGCATGGAAATTAGGAGAGTATTTCAAATTGATAGTTAATTTTTGGAATTATACTCTTCCCAATTAAACAAT
>JAEOUE010000185.1 GCA_016839515.1 Candidatus Hodarchaeum mangrovi | reverse complement strand
TTTTAGTATACATCTCCCAGAGAGCTCTTCGAAATTGTAATTGTCCACCTAGATCCCATGCAGAAAAAGTAACATCACCAATTTGTATTGTTTCGGCGTTCATGCCTATAGTTGGTGTAGTATCAGGTATCCATCTTCCAGTCTTTAAGCGCTGAAGCATTGTAGTTTTTCCTGCCCTGTCTAGACCTAAGACACTTATCTTCGCGTTCTTTTTAGACATTCGTAATGCATTCCCTTTAATTTATTCAAATTTAATATTCAACATATTAACTTTCTTCTATCCTGTTTAAAAATCTTAAGATTTGAGGGTATTTTCCGTAGAGAATTAGAAACTAAATCGAATATATTTTAAGTATGTTGATAAGGTTTTTTTAACAACTCAAACGATTTATGGATAACTTAGTCTTGCTCTAGGAGCGATATATTGTGATTACAACTGGAATAATTTGGTCAGATCAGTATTTAACGTATAATTTAGGCGAAGGGCATCCAATGAATCCTAAACGGTTATTAATACCTTTTCAACTACTTAAAAGTTTAAAGATTTTTGGAAGACCTGAAATTAAGCATATAGAACCTCAAAAAGCTTCAGATGACGATATTCTGCTATTTCATACCCCCAAATATTTGGAAATAATGAAAGAGTTATCTAGAATTGGCAAGGGGTATGATTTCCGATATGGTTTGGGGACAGGAGATTGTCCTGTATTTCATGGGATGCATGAAAGTTCAAGTCTTATAGTCGGGGGAGCATTAGAAGGTATTAAGCGTATTATGAATGGGGATATTAATCAAGCATTTTCTCTATTAGGTGGTCTTCATCATGCTTTCGCTGAAAAGGCTGCCGGATTCTGCTATTACAACGATGTGGTGATTGCAATTCGTTTTTTACAGAAAAAATATAATATTAAAAAAGTACTTTATGTTGATACAGATGTTCATGCTGGAGACGGTGTATTAGATGCCTTTTATGCTGAGAATAGTGTTTTAGGAATATCTATTCACGAATCTCCCCAATTTATTTTTCCTGGAACTGGGTTGTCAGATGAAATAGGTGAAAAAAATGGATTAGGATATTCTCTAAACCTACCATTGTACCCTGGGACTTGGGATGATAATTACATTGAAATGTTTGAGAGTTTAATTCCCTGTATTTGGGAGGAATACGATCCTGAATTTGTTGTTTGGCAATGTGGAGCAGATGGTCATTTTCGTGATGTTCTAGGGCATTTAAATCTTACTACAAATCTATATTCTTATCTAGGTATGCGAATTTCCGAACTTACTCGGATTTCAAATGCAGATGGTAAGCTATTGCTTCTAGGAGGCGGGGGGTATAATCCTGATTCTGTTGCACGAGTTTGGCTTGCCATTCTTATGGGAATAACAGGAATTTCACTTCCTGACGAATCTCCCTCAGATTGGATTGATTTTTGCCGCACTAAATATAATATCGTAGCTAATAAACAAATTAATGATCCTAAAATTGATCCCTACAAGATTGAGAATTATAAATTGATCCATACAGCTAATGAACAATATTTAAATGTTCTAAAAGAAGAATTAAGAGAAACGCAAGTATGGAAGAAATGTAAAGCACTATTCTAAGAATGCATTATAATTAACTTTGGACTTTATTAGTATTAGAGCTATATATTTATCATATAGTCATTTTTTCTAATGCTTAATCCTAGGTATAATTTAGGATCAAAAGTAGTATTTCATAGTTTCTATAAATCTTCAATAGGAGATCTCTTCCATGAATGAAAAAAGATCTGTTGATATTATTCAAGATGCCTTATTTTCTTCTTCAGTATTCAAAGAAGGGGGAGAGCGGACACTTAACCAATCATTTGTACCTGAAAATCTTGAATATCGGAGTGATGATATTCGGAGGATTTCTCAAAACTTTCGTCCTTTGTTCTTATTAAAGAGTGGAGGAACAGAAGGTTTTTCAACTAATCTTGCTCTAACAGGACCTGCTGGAGTGGGAAAAACAGTAACTGCACGTTATACTGTTGAGCATATCCAAAATATGGCAGGAAGGCACCATATCAAGCTTTATACAGATTATAAGAATTGTTGGACAACACGAACAAAGACATCTATTCTTAGAAGTTTTTTACGAGATCAATTTGGAGTGGCAAGTCGGGGTTTTAGTGATGAGGAATCTACTGACATTTTGATCCGTAGGTTAAATTCAGAGCAAGCTTATCTACTTCTTATTCTTGATGAAATAAGTGTTTTACCCCAAAAAGATATTCGGGGTTTTATTCATTTGCCTGAAGAATTTGGGGCTGCCCATCGAATTTCTTTAATTATGATAAGTCGACCAACCGAATGGAAAGTAACTTTATCTTCTATGGTCTCCCAACGCATCGCTGATGTTATTCAGTTTAATCCTTACAATTATGAGGAGACTCGTAAGATCTTGGAGTACCGTGCACAATTAGCTTTCAAAACTAGTTCAATTTCAGAAGATATTATTGAAATGGTTGCTGACATTTGTGATCAAACAAAAAATCTAAGACATGGGATAGAAATCTTTTACCGAGCTGGACGGGCTGCAGACCAACATCGAATGGATGAACTCACCCCAGAACTGATAAGACATGCTAAGAATGATGTTTTTCCTGAAATGCGGGCAGATATTCTCGAGGAACTAAAAACCCATGAATTATTTGCAGCATTAAGCATTGCTCGGCGATTACATCATAAAGGAATCACTGCGACAACTATAGAGCATTCCTTCAAAAACTATCGAATTATATGTGAGGAATGGAATGTCAGACCTAATGGAGAAGCTGCATTCAGGAATTACCTATCAACGTTGGAAGCTATTGGAATACTTGGGAAGGTAACTAAAGGAGTTAAAGGAAGAAAAGGAGTTAGAGCTCGTTTAACGATTCATGATGTTCCCGCAGCAGTTCTAATTGAACGCATTGAGGTTTTCCTAGATAAAAGATTTCAAAGAGTTTAAAATGCTCCAAGTGGTGTCCTGTCAAATAAGTCGAATATTTGAATGAATTACCATTCTTAATCCCAATTTAAATTTGATATGATGATTTATATTCTTTATGAAGTAAAAAAAAACATCTCCCTACTCAATAAATTATCTGAAAGCATTTAAAAGGGAAATTTAGGTATTAATAGTGAAGTACCTCGTTAAACACTTTTAAAACGGTGTAGGAAGTGCTTTTAATCTAAATTTTCCCTAACGTCATTGTTCAGGAAAATATTGTGACCACGAAAATGTGATATATTATCGATTATCAAAAAAAATTAAATTATTCCTACGGAATTTTATAAAAAAGATTTGAGGAAAAGCAGTTTTTAGTTCTTATCTTTTTCCTCAAATCTTTCCTGATAAATTTTGAATTGGAAAGTGTATAAATGGAAACTACAATAGAAGGTCTTTCATCTACTGTTGAATCACAAGAAATGAAAAATGAAAATATACGTATAGAATTTGAATTTCTAGAATATAAAATTCCCGTTACATTTCGTGAAGATTTTTCAGGGTTTAAATTCAGTAGTATTTCAATAAACCCTGCAACTAAAGGGACTAATGATGAAATTCCTCTATATATCGCAGAATTTCTGTTTAGAAAAGGGATTATAGAGGATTATACGAAGGAATATCCCACTCAATTACAAGACCTGACCACTGCACTTAGAAATGAAGTTAGATCTGGAGAGCTACAAAAGCTTCACCCTTTTTTTTATTTTTTAATAACCCCTCATTTAGATTCCAGTGAAAAACAAGATTCTCGATTTAATGAACTCGAAACTAAGCGTCTTATATCAGCGTTTACCAAGTTAGCGACCGAAAGAGTTTCAAAAATTATTAAAATGACTGAATGGAAGGATATCAATATCCAAAAAAGTAATTTAACCGTAACAGAACAAGTATTCTATCAACAACTCAGAACTATTATTAAAACGTGGAAAAAAGAATTTGTTAAACTATCATAAAAAGAAGGGGTACTTATGGGATTATCATTTGATGTACGCGGACGATTTGAATCATTCATTAACCAGTTTGAAAATGAGCAAGGTGAACTTAAATATCGTGAAATGATCAGAGAAATGGAACCTCGGGGCTTACGAAGTTTCGAGATTTCTTATAATGATCTATTAATCTTCGATCCAGATTTAGCATTGGGCATTTTAAGCTATCCTGAAGAAACTCTTCAGATAGGAGTGGAAGTCCTTCGTTTAATTCTTATGCAAATTAGTCCCTCTTATGTTGAAAAGTTGATCCAGCTTCATGTTCGGATCATCGACCTAACTGAAAAAATAAAATTACGTTCATTAAAAACAGAACATCTTGGATTATTAACAAACTTCGAAGGGATTGTAATAGGGGTAACTGAGGCCACACCATTATTAATTCGTGGCGTTTTTAAATGTGCTGCTTGTGGAGAAGATAATCAGATTGTTGATTTCCCTGAAGGGATATTTCTACCACCTTATCAATGTATGAATGAACAATGTCAACGTAAAGGATCATTACAACTCCAACTTGAACGAAGTATATTCATTGATTGGCAAAAACTTACGCTCCAAGAAAAACCAGAAGAACTCCCTCCAGGTCAATTACCTCAAAGTATTACTATTCATATCATTGATGATCTTGTTGATACTGCTAGACCAGGTGATCGTGTTCAAGTAGTAGGAGTACTGAAAGCTCGTGCAAGTCGATTATTAAAGCGAGGCCAACTAGCAACCTATACTAAATTTTTTCAAGGTATTTCCATCAGTAAGGAGACGAAAGAGTATGTGGATATTGAGATTTCAGAAGAAGATGAACTGAAAATAATTGATCTGTCTAAATCTCCATATATTATTGAGAAAATCCGTGACTCATTAGCTCCCTCGATTTATGGATTTGACTCTGTGAAGGAAGCAATTGCGACTCTTCTATTTGGGGGTAGTTCTAAGGAAACACCTGATGGTGTAAAGCTTCGGGGAGAATTAAATATCCTTTTAATTGGAGACCCAGGAGTTGGAAAAAGTCAATTATTGAAATTTGTTGCATATCTTGCACCTAGAGCACTTTATACCTCCGGAAAAGGAAGTACAGCAGCTGGTTTAACTGCAGCTGTAATTCGCGATCAAGATACTGGTGAAATAACGTTAGAAGCAGGTGCATTGGTATTAGCTGATCAGGGTATCGCCATGGTCGATGAATTCGATAAAATGCGACCAGAAGATCGTACAGCCATTCATGAAGCGATGGAGCAGCATTCTTATCACCCCTCTTTCGAAATATCCTTATCAAACGGATTAAAGACACCTATTGGTGCTTATGTTGATAACCTTCTAGCAAAGGATACTGAGAAGACAATCAATGGAGTTAATTGTGAAATTCTACCACTGGATCATCTAGAAGAAAGTCTGTACTCTTGTGATTTTAATCAGTTTTTTCACCAGAAAATTACTCAAGTTAGTCGCCACGAAGCTCCCGATTCCTTTGTTAGACTTACCTATTCTAATGGAAGAGATATTCTTGTTACACCAGAACATCCTATTTTCATATTTCATGGAGAACACATAGATGAAATTCCTGCCGACGAAATACAGGTAGATTCTTTTGTTCCAAGTCCTCGAATCATTCATTTTTCGAATAAACAGATTAAATTAGAAAAAAATATCGATCCTGGTCGAAAAGAGACTAATCTACCAACTTCTCTTACTGAATCCTTAGCTCGATTTTTGGGCTATTACGTAACAGAAGGTTATTCATGTGAAGGATCTACAATGGAAGTAGGTTTAAGCAACACTAAAGCTAAAATAATCCAAGACATGAAAAAAGTGATCAGAGAAACTTTTCATATAATTCCTATAGATAATACAAAGAATAATCGTATTTTAAGAATCCTTTCTAAATCCGTTTATAATTATCTACATTATAATTTTCCCAATTTAATGAAAAAAAGTCTAGAAAGACGTATACCTTCTCTACTATTCTCTAGTGATAGAAATTGCCGTATAGCTTTTCTTAATGCTGCATTTCATGGGGATGGTTCAATTGAAACAGAATCTTGTGTTTATTCGACTTCTTCAAAAGGATTGGCACAGGATTATCAAGATTTATTGCTCTCTTTAGGTATTCACACCCGAATTGTTTCCAGTGATTACCTTACCATTATGGGAAAAGAATCACGTGTTCGTTATAAAGTCTATATTCGTGGAGACCATCTTAGCCGATTTGTAAAAATTGTAATTCCTGATCTTCGAAACAATGAAAAATTAAAATTATTAGTTCAAAGGAGTAAGAGAAAATATAGAAGTTATGATGTCCTCCCCTCTGGCACTGGTAGGATAATTAAAGAATGCATGAAGCGCCTAGGATTACCTTATAATGGATATTTCCAGCAATATCTGAATGGAAATTATGGAATTACAATAAAAGTCATTGATAAATATTTGGAAGCTTTAAAGGAAAGAATCTTTGTCTTAGAGAATATTCTTCCAGATATTTCTGACTTACGTCAATTTCGCGAAACAATTGGATATTCACAAGCGCAGCTAGCAAGAATGATCGGGGAAAAGAGAGGAATAATTGACTATGTTGAAAATGGAGGTTATATTTTACAATATAGGACTTCAGTATTGGATGTATCGAGAATTGTCTTTCACGAAATTCTCTCTGATGTAAAAAAGAGTATTTCTTATATCGAAAAACTAAAGCAATTTAAATGGTTAAGAATAAAAAAAGTTGAGAGAATACCAAATGCAGATAAAAATAAGACTGATTGGGTTTACGATGTTACAGTAAATCCCACAAGGACCTTTGTAAGTCATGGACTAATTCTTCATAATACCATTTCAATAGCTAAAGCAGGGATTGTTGCTACTCTTAATGCACGAACTTCCATTTTAGCAGCAGCTAATCCTAGACGTGGTCGATGGAATCCTTACAAAGGGACCGCTGATAATTTAAACTTACCTGCCACTATTTTGTCAAGATTTGATCTAATTTTTGTTCTTGAAGATCGACCTGATGAAAAAGAAGATCATGATAAGGCCTCTCATATCTTAACATTGCATAAGTCCCGTGTTTTACCTGTATCTCCTCCTATTGAACACAACTTGTTACGGAAATACATTGCTTATGCTCGACGGGAAGTTAAACCTCGTCTAAGCGATCAAGCACAGGAACGTTTACTTGAATATTATAAAAAATTACGTAGAGAAAGTGGAACAATAGATGAAAAAGGTCCTGATCCAATTGCAATTACTCCTCGTCAGCTTGAGGCACTTATTCGGTTATCAGAAGCTCGCGCTAAAATGCGGTTAAGTGATGAAGTTAGTTATGATGATGCTTCTGGTGCAATAAATCTAATGGAGTCTACATTGGAAAAACTAGCGAAGGATGCTGAAACTGGAAAATTTGATATTGATAAATACTCTTCAGATGTTAGTGCAGGTTCTCGAAGAAAATTGGATCGAATAGAGGCATTAATTGATAAATTATTAGAAGAAGCTGATGATGAACCTGTAGCTAAAAAAATGATTGTTGATAAAGCAGTTGAGGCTGATATGGACAGACAAGATGTCATACGAACAATTGATGAGATGGTTCGTCGTGGGGTATTGTTTGAACCTCAATCAGGTCATGTAAAGAGGCCATAATATATTATTTCCTTAAAAACTTGGATCTCAAATGTTAATAACAGATTTACATTTAGATATTAATATCAAGAAACTTATTACAGAAGTAGATGGAATTAAACAGTTATATCCTCCTCAAGCGGATGCAGTTCATAAGGGATTATTCGAAAATAAGAATCTAGTTATTGCAATCCCTACTGCTGCAGGAAAAACACTTCTCGCAGAATTAGCAGCACTTAAACATATTTTAGAACAAAAAGGTAAAGTAATATATCTTAGTCCATTACGTGCGTTAGCATCAGAAAAATATCATTCTTTTCAACGTTTTAAACCTCTTGGGGTTCGGGTTGCTATTTCATCAGGAGATTATGATTCAAAAGATGATTACTTACCAAATTATGATATAATAGTATCAACAAACGAAAAATTAGATGCGTTACTTCGTCACAGAGCACAATGGATCCAGGATCAAGTAACTTTAGTTATTATAGATGAATGTCATCTTTTAAATGATCAACATCGTGGTCCAACCCTTGAAATATTGCTTGCACGATTATTAATTGAAAATCCAAACGCTCAGATCTTAGCATTAAGTGCAACAGTGGGAAATTCTGACGAAATTGCAGATTGGCTAGGTGCTGAGCTTGTAGAAAGTGATTGGCGTCCGGTTCCTTTGAAAGAAGGTATTTATTTTGAGGAAACAATTACTTTTCCTGATAATTCATCCAGAGAGATTTCGTATCACCGAAAAGATCCTCTTGTAAATCTGGTGCTTGATTCTATTCATGCTGATGAACAGGTCTTAATTTTTACACCCTCCCGTCGCACTGCAGTATCTACAGCAGAAAAGCTTGGAAAAAATGTTAAAGAATTTCTCACTAGCCGTGATCTAAAACAACTTGATGAAATTTCACACAATATACTTCGAAGCATTTCGGATCCTCTTTCAATAAAACTAGCAGAAATACTTGGAAATGGAGCCAGTTTTCACCATGCAGGGCTAAATTCTACTCAACGTGAAATTGTTGAACAAGCATTTAAAGATGGATTTTTGAAGATCATTTGTGCAACGCCAACATTAGCTGCTGGGATAAATATCCCAGCTAAACGTGTAATAATTACGAGTGTATTCCGATATTCCGTAGAAGAGGGTTCCCACCCAATTAAAACACTTGAATATAAACAAATGGTGGGACGTGCAGGGCGACCGCAATTTGATTCGGAAGGAGAATCGATTCTCATAGCTAAAAGACCCGAATCAATATATTGGTTGATGGAAAGATATATTTTACGAGATCCTGAAGATATTTATTCTAAATTAGCTGCTGAACCTGCACTTCGTCGAAATATTCTTGGATTGATTGCGTCAAAAGTTGTAAATAATATACCAGAACTTCTAAATTTCTTTGATAAGACTTTTTATGGATTTCAATTTGAAGCTATTCTTTTAGAGGGAAAAATAAGGAAAATTATTGATTTGTTAATTATTTGGAAAATGATTTCGCCTTTAAATGCTACTGAAACTCTGCAAGCCACTCCTTATGGTATTCGTGTAAGTCAACTCTATTTAGATCCAGAAACTGCTGCGAGTATTATCGATGCCTTGGAAACTGTCATTATAAATCCAAGGTTCAAGATTCACTCAATTGCTCTTTTGGATCTTCTTGTGGGAACACCTGACATGATTTCTCTTTCTTTTTATAAAAAAGGCTGGAAAACTGTAGAAAAGGGATTAAAAAAATATAAAAATCGATTAATTCGTCCTGTGCCAGACTATTTTCAGGATATCGAGTATGAATTTCGTGTGCGAGATTTTCAGACTGTGTTATTCCTTTATGATTGGATTCGTGAATATCCAGTAGAAAATTTAGTTATGAAGTATAAAATCGGATCAGGAGATATTCATCGAATAGTTGAGACTGCAACATGGATAATGTCTGCGATATCTGAAATTGCAGATTTGAAAAAAAGATACAACAGGCAATATCAGAAATATGCTAAAATAGCCCGTTCTCTGAGCGAGAGAATTGAATATGGAATTAAAAATGATGCCATCAGTCTTACCAAAGTGAAGGGAATTGGTCGTAAACGAGCTCGTGCTTTATTAAATCGTGGTATTCGTGATATTCATAAGCTACATGAAACATCCTATTCAGATTTAATACAGATTCCTGGATTTGGTCCAGATCTAATAAATAAAATCCAAGAGCAAGTTAAATTCACACTAGAACAGCTTGAACAAAGATCTGAATCACTAGACCGTTTAAGTATTGATTCAGATTATATTTTTGAATAATCTTTTATGGTCACAACTATATTTAGGAAGCCACAAAGGAAATTAAAAACACTCAAAATACACATTTTAAATTAAAGATATTTTTGTTAAGAGCATATTTTAACTTTATAGATATAAAAAACTTACACTAGGTTATATTTAATGTCTAAACCGGATTTTATGATAGAAGAAATTTTAGAGCAACCCTTAATAACAAATTTAATTGCAGAGGATGAATTTATCTACCAATTAGCCAGTAACATTCAAGATAATCGACTTCAAAAAATTATCATAACAGGTTCGGGAGATAGTTACTGTGCAGCAAGATATGGGTCTTATCTTGGAAAAAATTGGCTTCAAAATTATACAGTTGAACATTATACTCCTTTTAATCTAGTGAATTTTACTTCCCACCATAAATTTACAAAAAGTGTTATAATTGGATTATCTGTTTCTGGTAACACTCCTCGTGTTATTGAGGCTATTAGATATGCAAAAAAAAGAGGAGCATACACAATAGGGATAACTGATAATCCTAAAGGAAAATTAGCAACTGAATCAGACGAGGTTATCTTTATTCATGCTTCTCCACCTGAATCATTGGAAACAACACCTTATAGGATATCAGGAGCCAAGGATTATGTTGGTTATCATCATAATGTGGCTCAAACTAAGACTTATCTTGCTAATATTGCGGTTTTAAGTGTTTTAATGGCTAATTTAACATTAAAAAAAAACCAGGCTTTAAGAAAGGTGTTTGAATCATTTTCTTTAATTAAAAAAGTCCTAGCAATGAAGTCTCAATTCATTTCGTGGGGGAAAATCTTATCGAAATGTTCTGAAAAAGTAATTTTTATTGGATCAGGTGCAAATAGTGCAACAGCCCTATTTGGAGCCTATAAAATGTTTGAATTTACTTTAAATGGGTATGCAAGTGATATAGAGGAATATTGTCATACTCAATACTTTATAACCAATTCTAATTCATCAGTTATATTTTTAGCACCTGATCAAGCTTCATGGGAACGAATAATGGAAATTCAACCTATAATTTCTGAAGAAATAGGGGCTTCTTCTCTTATTTTAGCAAATGATACCATTTCTGGGGAAACAGCCCGAACGAATCTTTTCCTTCCTCTACCAAGTTTTGAACCTTTAAGTCCTTTAGTCTTTACTATTCCAATAGAATTAATTACATATTCTCTTGCAAGAGAACGAGGGTTCAACACAAATTTGTTTAGAGGAGGTCACGAGACAGAAAAATATGTTGCTGGTTCATTTAAAACCATTAGGTCATCTAAAATAAAATATTAATTTTTACCTCGATTTTTCGACTCCAATTTTATGACAATCAGAAGAAATAACACAAATACTACATTTAGGGCTGATTGGGGTACAAATATTTTGGCCCCAACGAACTAATATATCATTGATTGAGATCCACCATTTAGAAGGAAGAATTTTTCTTAAAATTAATTCTACATTATCTGCATCGTGAAAAATAATTTTACCATCTTTAATCCCCTTTATTGGAACAATTCCAATTCGCTGAGTTATACGCGCAACGTGAACATCGACACAAATGCCAGGTTTTCCAAAACCCATTGTAATTACTAAATTTGCTGTCTTCCTACCCACTCCTTTAAAGCTTAATAATTCCTCAAGAGAGTCAGGGACTTGTCCGTGATAATTCTTAATTAATTGCTCACAAATCTCCCTAATTACTTGTGATTTACGGCGATAAAATCCAACTGGATAGATTATTTTCTCTAGTTCAGTAATTGGGATAGCTAAAATCTTTTCAGGGGTATCTGCGATTTTAAATAAGTCTTTACTAGCTTTATATGTGGTTTCATCCTTAGTTCGAAGACTCAGAATTGTAGCAATTAAAATTCTAAATGGATCTTTCTTTGTCTTTGAAAGCTGGGTAACAAGGGGATCAACCATTTCTTCTTTTGCATTGGTAAGCTTGGTCAAAATATGATCAATTTCACTGGAAGAATGTAAAGATTTGTATTTTGAAGCCATTGTAGAATCCAAACTATCTAATAACTTGTTAGGAAAGTTAAAATCCTCGACAAGAAATTTTTTTCCTATTATTGAACGCGACTCATATAAGAAAAATTATTTTTCCTCTGAATGAGAAAATTGGTCGATGAACAAACTCGAGAGCTTCCCAAATCTGAATTACTTTCTAAAATGATTGAAAAGTTGGAAAATGATCCTGATAAATATGAACGGATGTTTGCAGGACAATATTTAGCAAAATATAATTATTTTGAGAGTAAAGAAATTTTAAAGCAAGCAATCCTTAATGAAACTGATCCTGAAGTAGTTGCAAGCCTTATTCAACATATTAATAATGCTGAGGAGCTATTAAAGAACGGAAATTGATTAAT
The DNA here is from genome assembly GCA_016839515.1 of Candidatus Hodarchaeum mangrovi. GTDB lineage: Archaea > Asgardarchaeota > Heimdallarchaeia > Hodarchaeales > Hodarchaeaceae > Hodarchaeum > Hodarchaeum mangrovi. Next base: position 1,975 of record JAEOUE010000185.1, on the reverse strand, counting down.
AAGTCAAAGATGAAGATTTTTTTGTTAACGAAGAGAAACAGCATCTAAAGGAAGAGAGACTTGATCTGAAGGGGAAGTTAAGATTTCCACAAGGATTATTTTCTTTTCATGACTTATAGAAACAACTCGTCCCATTAATCCCTTAAACTGACCCTCTAGAATTAAAATTTTATCTTCAGGTCTTATTCCAAGCATTTCGTTCTCTAATGTCTTTTTACTCTCAGAAAAAGCCTTAATTCCAAACCGCCAGCGAATTTTGAAGCCTAAACGTTTTTCGGGGATATTAAGTAATAATTTTCTTTGGAAGTGTCGTAAAAGAGGAAGATCTGACAGGCAATTAGTTAAAGTTCGGATAGATTCATATTCTGAACATGTATTCATTAATTGATCAAGATCAGTAAAATTAGGAAAATTTTGAGGAGAATAGATCAAGCTTACCGATTTAATAGTTTTTTCAGCCATACTCGGTACTAGAGTTTGAAATGTAAATGCAGGATTGAATGGTGGAGGAATAACTCTATCAATCGATCCAAAAATCTGAATCAGCTCTAAAGAAGGAATCATACGATGACTTGTTAAAAGAAACTGATGTTTACACAAAGCATGTTCAACCAATCGTGAAGAGATCGGAAAAGGAGGCATAACTTCAAAGTCTTTTATGTCAAGAATTTTTGTCTCTTCTGCTGTTAATAGTCCTAAAATTAATGGTGAAATAAAGAATTGTATTGATTTTTCCTGAAAGAACTCATTTTTAATAATAAATGTATGAGTTTTAGCTCTAGGGCGACCATAATCATCATTTCCGTCATTTAAGGTAAAACGTAATCCAATACTTCGAGAAGAATATCTAAATTTTGTTAAACAACATTGGTCTATCCCCAGATTAACCTGTACAGGCACAAAAGGAGTGATATCTATATTTGGTTGTAAGAGTGTGGTTGCGACTACATCTAGACCTTTTTCAGGAATATTTCTAACAATTATCTGATGTAGATTACTCATCTTGGTGCACTGATTCTCTCTTTAATAAAGTGAACGTTTACACTTTTCAAAAATACTATCAATTTCTTCATATGGAGAATTTAAAACACTAATAAAGGCTTTTTGAAAGATTGCAAAGGGAAAAGTGATTTTATAATCATTCATAACTGTTTCAAACTCATTAAGGAATTTTTTTGCTCTTCCTTCGTCATAATCAATAGCATCCATTTTATTAACAACAAAAAAGAATAATGATTTCTTATTTTTCGCTTTCTTATCTGCTTTATCTGGATCAAGGCTTAAACTATCTAAAAAATAATTAAATGAGTCTTCCATTGCTACACGTTGAGCTTCTACAGCCTGTGTAGGATCTAACATGAATAAGATGCCATGAGTTTTATATTTCCGCATTGCTTCTCGCCATTTTCTCCGAAGTTTAAAATCACCGGGATTATCGACTGCAATCAAGTTATATTTACGATATCTTTCTAATGAAAGCCTAGATTGTTTGGTGCTCGATAAAAGCGTTAGTTTTTTCTTTTCAATGGTAATATCGAGAGTTTTCTCAATTTGAGCTTGATCTTCCGCTTTCAATCGTTTGAGTAAACTCGTTTTCCCGACTCCCGTGTGACCAAGAATAGTTAAACGGATATCTCTATCAAATACCATAAGAAAAATTCCGCCTGAAAATACTCTAAAAATTTAATGCTATTGCACACATTCGACCAAATAAGAATATCATTTGAGACAAATATGATTGAAACATTTAGCAGATATATTTCAAGAAAAAACATCTTAATAAAGACTAATAAGAGTAACCATACTAGAAAAATCGCCAATATTAAATCTAAAGAATTAAATTGATCATTAATCGAAAGATTATATTGGATTATTGTCGCAAAAGACTAATTCAAAATAAACTGATTTAAATTTTTCTTAACACTTTCATTTGAAGAGAGAGATTGAACTAAATAGAATAATATGATTTAAAAGA